>NZ_JBFOCU010000042.1:0-5425 GCF_040907945.1 Aeromonas sp. s11
CAGGGCAAGATCGCGAACGTTTTTTAAGCAGGGCACGAGGATTTGACCGACCGAACAGGGTGTGATCTTATACTCTCTTTTACGGGAGTTTCGTCATGAACCATCAAGCGGCATTTACCCAATTCTTCTCCGAACTTGAAGACCCTCGTCAGACAACCAAAATCGCGTACCCCTTCTTCGATGTGGTTTTTCTCACCGTCTGTGCTGCTATTGGTGGAGCTCAAGGTTGGGAAGATATCGAGCTTTTCGGCGAGGCACATCTGGAATGGTTTCAGCGTAATGGATTGTTTCATAACGGATTACCTGTTCACGACACCATAGCCAGGATCATCTCCCGTATTCAACCGGAGCAATTCCAGAACGCCTTCGTCCGCTGGATGCAAGCAACATCAGAACGTACCGATGGTGAGCTGATTGCCATTGACGGCAAGACCTTACGCAGCTCTTACGACCGAGACAGTCGTCAGTCTACCATTCATATGGTCAGTGCCTTTGCCGCTGAGAATCGTCTGGTGCTCGGGCAAGTCAAAACAGATGAGAAATCTAACGAAATCACCGCCATTCCTGAATTACTGGCACTCCTCGATATAAAAGGCTGCCTGGTATCCATCGATGCCATGGGCTGCCAGACTGGAATAGCCTCAACCATAGTCAAGGGCGGTGGCGACTACTTGCTGGCGGTAAAAGGTAACCAGCCCACACTGCATAATGCAGTACGCGCAGCTCTGGCCGAGTCGACCAAGAAGCCGCTGAGTGAAGAAACGCTCAGTGTCGAGAAAGAGCACGGTCGCATCGATGGCCGCGAGTACCATGTGTTACCAGCCGGAGCACTATCAGAGCAATTTCCAGAGTGGAAATCGCTGAAGACTGTCGGTGTCGCAATATCCTATCGAATTGAAAATATGGAAAAATTTTCGATGGAGTATCGCTACTACATCAGCTCGGCTGAACTGACACCAGAGCAGTTTGCTTCAGCGGTACGAGGGCACTGGGCAATTGAAAATAGCCTGCACTGGGTTCTGGATGTCGTGATGAATGAGGATGCCTGCCAGATATATCGAGGTGATGCCCCTCAAATATTGGCCTGTGCACGACACATGGCGCAAAACATGCTGCGAGCCGAAACCAGCCGTAAGGCAAGCTTGCGGAAGAAGCAGCAATTTGCGGGCATGAGCAGCCCATATCTGGAAAAGGTATTGGATTCAGGGCTGGCTGAATTGAAGTCAATTTAACAATATGTTCACGCTCTCGCCCTGCTTGAGTATCTTATAAAAAAGGTTGCTCTTTTAGAGAATGAATTGGCCAGATTAAATAGTTTGAATGATGCATACAAACAGCGTTTCATAGTATGGCAATATAATGCTTACATGCATGGTGTCAGAATGACATCAATTGATAACTTCCCAACAGATAGTGCCGATCTAAAAAAATTACAGGATATGCTTGGAAAGCCGCTTATAGAAGTTAAACGCCGAACAGGAGGTCAATGATGGGGAGCTGTGCGGAGAAAGCCAAGGAGTTCGTCAGGACGTTTGAGCTATGGACGGCAACACAAACTGACGAGAGCTACCGGCAGATAATTCACAGAGGCAATCTCAGCCGAGGTGAAATCGCCAAGGCCATTGGCTGTGGCCGCTCTGCCTTGGCCCAGAATCCTGAGCTGCGCAGACAATTACAACAATTAGAGGACGGTTTAAGAACACAAGGGGTGCTGCCACCGTTAACCGCTCAGGCCAAAGCCAGTTCCGATAACCCTAAGACTTATGACCCTACGGCTCATCGACGCCAACTCGATGCGAAACGTGTATCGACATTGGAGCAGGAAAACATTGAGCTGAAAGCGCAACTCAAAGAACTAAAAACCAAACTTGAGCGCTTTGGTGAGCTATCTGAGACATTGGCTGAAATGGGGATCTTGCCACGATGATCCAATCCCTGCATTCCGAGCAAATTCGTGTCACCAGTATCCCATATAGCTCATCCGGCTACGTGATCTTCTCTGGTATCCCACTCCATGGCGACACCAGCCAGATTAGGGACGGCAAATACTATGTGACCATTAAGGCGCGGCCTGACACCCTTCCGGCACAACCGTCACAGGGCCAGCAATGGACAGTCCATGGAAAGCCCCTCATTGAGAGGGTTGAGGTTGGTGACGTTGTTATGCGGCAACACACCTATGAATCACCTGAGCACGTAATATGCACCCTGCCAGAGACAGGTGAGCAGCTGATCCAGTTCATTGCCAAGGAGCCTGATTTCAAGGGAATTGGCCTCGGTAAAGCCAGGGCGTTATGGCAACTACTCGGTGAGCAATTTCACACCACCCTGCGCACCGACACACCAGAGTCCAGAGAGCGCCTCAAGGGTATTCTGAGTGATGTATCTATTAATGCCCTGTTCAACGGCTATGCAAAATACAAAAATCTGAGCCACTGCAATTGGATGGCAGAGTGTCGGATCCCCTCGTCCATTCAGCAGCGCCTATTGAAGTTCCATGGCGAAGGATCCGTTGAAGCAATCAAAGATAATCCCTACTTGTTGGTCGGCTTCGGAATGGAGTTTGAAGAAGTGGATACCCTTTCTCAAACGAAGTTTGAGGTAGAACTAAAAGATCCGAAGAGACTGAGTGCCGCCCTAGAGTTCGCCATCCACGCGGAAGTGGAAAAAGGCCACACCTACACCACGCAGGCCAGGCTTCGCCCCCTGCTGACCAAATTGCTTGGTGACGGCGAGTTGGCAGCACAAGCATTCAAGGCCGGTTACCACCAAGCCCAGTATGTGCTGAACCATGAAGCAGGCACCTATCACCCTACCGCACAATTGCTGATGGAGACTGTTGTTGCCAAGCGGCTGTTGAAACTTGCTAAACAGCAAAATCGTTACGACGAGTCCACCAATGCTGCGTTTCTCGCTGCGGTTAATGAGCTGCCCTATGAATTGACCGCGATGCAAAATGAAGCGGTGCTCACCGCGCTAGACAATGCGGTGAGTTGCATCACGGGGGGCGCAGGAACTGGCAAAACCACAGTGCTCAGAACTGCACTGCGGGCCTATGGCAAAATGGGCTTTGAGGTGCATGCTGTCGCCCTGTCTGGACGCGCTGCAATGCGCCTACATGAGTCGATAGGCTTTAAGACTATGACTATTGCCGCCTTATTGCGGCACGAGCCCATAGAGCCATCTGATGGGTCTCCCAATCATCTGTTAGTGATCGATGAAGCATCCATGATCGACCTGCCCACCATGTATCGGCTCACCAACCATCTGCACCCCGCCGTGCGGATCATATTCACGGGTGACCCAAACCAGCTACCTCCGATAGGATGTGGCAAGGTGCTAGCCGATATCGTTGCATCACAGGCCATTGCGAACGTGACCCTGGACATCGTTAAACGCCAGAAGGGAGCCACAGGCATTCCTGAATACTCTATGCAGGTCAATCAAGGTCTCATACCGGAGCACTTGAGCATGGGTAACGTCTATTTCCACGAAACATCCAAAGAGAGGATCGCCCAAGTCTGTGCCGAGTTATATCAGCAATCCCCCGAGAACAGCCGAGTGGTAGGTGCGACCACCGCTATGGTGGCGGAGATCAATAATCTTATTCAGGAGGCCGTCAACCCTGATGGTGCTCGGATGATATTTGAGATGTATGGCGAAACCTACCGCCGCAACGATTTGCGCCAAGGAGATGTGATCCTCTTCACTCAGAACAATTACGAGAAAGGCATTCAAAATGGCTCGCTCGGAACGCTAACTCGCGCTGTCGGGGCTGGAGATGACTACGGAGTGGTTGAACTGGACACAGGCGAGAGCGTGTATGTCACCCAATCCCTGCTGGACTGTATGAGGCTGGGCTACTGCATCACACTCCATAAAGCTCAGGGTTCGCAGTTCCCACGCATCATCATCGCGCTGCAAAAGGGGAGGATCGTTGACAGGGCCTGGCTCTATACCGCAATAACCAGGGCCGAGCATGAGGTCCATATCGTGGGCAGCACAGCTGAGTTTGCAGCCATCACCAAAGCGCCCAGCAATGCCCATAACCGGAACAGCTATCTGCGTGATCTGTTGAAGAAATGAGAGGAGATTGATTCCCTTGGGGAGCGACTACGGGTACAAGCGGAGATAAGCGGTGCGTCAACGCGCAGCGTTGTCCACGGCTTATTCCGTGCTCTTGCGTAGCAAGATGTGCCCGTAGCTGAGCGATCGGAAGGGCTAGAACCTTAAAAATCAATACCTTACAAGGCCTTGACATAGTAAATAACTGATCCCAATAGTGCTACACCTTCGCTGTGCCATAGCCATTCCCCGGGAAAGGAGACACGGTATCCATGAAGTGTTTCACTCGGGCCAGCAGGTTTGCCATCCCTCTGCATTGATGATTGCGCGTGATGGTTTCATGTAACTTGTGCCATAGCCGTTCTATGTGATTAACCCAAGGGCTGTAAACTGGCTGGAACACCAGGCAGAACTTGGGATTCTTCTTCAACCATCGCTCGGTCTGTTTGCTTTTGTGAATGATGTAGTTATCGAGGATCAACGTGATGGTTTTGGCTCGTCGGTAGTGGTGGCGCAGCTTTTCCAGCATG
Organism: Aeromonas sp. s11; assembly: GCF_040907945.1. Lineage (NCBI taxonomy): Bacteria > Pseudomonadati > Pseudomonadota > Gammaproteobacteria > Aeromonadales > Aeromonadaceae > Aeromonas > Aeromonas sp. s11. The sequence continues at coordinate 4,596 of NZ_JBFOCU010000042.1, forward strand.
GCAATAAACAGCGATGAGTTTTTCTTGATCCCGCTGACGTAAAGTACCCTTCCGTTGCCTGCGTGGAGAACGCCTGCCAGATAATGCTTGGCATTCTGCCCCGGTGTGACAACCCGCTTTTGCTGCGCTCTGAACATCCAGTCGGCTCCTAATTTGGGATTGAGGTCTATATCGACTTCATCCTCATAAAACACCGGATTATCGGCATCACAGCGGGCCAGCGCGGCGTCGATATTCGCCATTTTTTCCTGATAGGCTGGGTCTTTTATCCGCAAGGTCGGCACGGGCCTGCGCCAGACAATGCCCATACGAGGTAACCATCGGCGGAGCGTGGAGGCTGCCACATTGAGCCCTGTTAACCGATTGATTTTTATAGCCAATAGTTCAGTACACCAACGGCTGCGCTGATAACCAAAATCTTGCGGAGAAAACTGCATGAGCAGCACCAGTAAGGTGACAATCTTGGCGATAGGTAAGACTGGGGCACGGCCAGCCGGTAAGGCTTCTAGCGCATCTATGCCTTCATCTCGATACCACCGAAGCCAACGACCGATGGTCGAGCGCGCAGCGCCGGTAAGGTGATGAACATCGGTGATCGTGCGTCCTTCATGTAACAGCAAGATGGCCATCAAGCGACGAGCATGTCCTTTATCACGGGTGGCATGGATGATTTTGTGAATGCGGCGCCGTTGTGGTCGTGGCAGAGGTGGTAGGATAGGCATCAACTCAGTCCTTTGGGTGTGGCTTGTTTTGTTTAGCGACTAATCAGATCGCACAAACTGGACTGAGTTCCCTTCCTCCGGTGATCTACTATTCGGAACAGCTATTTA
>NZ_JBFOCU010000043.1:0-24105 GCF_040907945.1 Aeromonas sp. s11
CAGGGCAAGATCGCGAACGTTTTTTAAGCAGGGCACGAGGATTTGACCGACCGAACAGGGTGTGATCTTATACTCTCTTTTACGGGAGTTTCGTCATGAACCATCAAGCGGCATTTACCCAATTCTTCTCCGAACTTGAAGACCCTCGTCAGACAACCAAAATCGCGTACCCCTTCTTCGATGTGGTTTTTCTCACCGTCTGTGCTGCTATTGGTGGAGCTCAAGGTTGGGAAGATATCGAGCTTTTCGGCGAGGCACATCTGGAATGGTTTCAGCGTAATGGATTGTTTCATAACGGATTACCTGTTCACGACACCATAGCCAGGATCATCTCCCGTATTCAACCGGAGCAATTCCAGAACGCCTTCGTCCGCTGGATGCAAGCAACATCAGAACGTACCGATGGTGAGCTGATTGCCATTGACGGCAAGACCTTACGCAGCTCTTACGACCGAGACAGTCGTCAGTCTACCATTCATATGGTCAGTGCCTTTGCCGCTGAGAATCGTCTGGTGCTCGGGCAAGTCAAAACAGATGAGAAATCTAACGAAATCACCGCCATTCCTGAATTACTGGCACTCCTCGATATAAAAGGCTGCCTGGTATCCATCGATGCCATGGGCTGCCAGACTGGAATAGCCTCAACCATAGTCAAGGGCGGTGGCGACTACTTGCTGGCGGTAAAAGGTAACCAGCCCACACTGCATAATGCAGTACGCGCAGCTCTGGCCGAGTCGACCAAGAAGCCGCTGAGTGAAGAAACGCTCAGTGTCGAGAAAGAGCACGGTCGCATCGATGGCCGCGAGTACCATGTGTTACCAGCCGGAGCACTATCAGAGCAATTTCCAGAGTGGAAATCGCTGAAGACTGTCGGTGTCGCAATATCCTATCGAATTGAAAATATGGAAAAATTTTCGATGGAGTATCGCTACTACATCAGCTCGGCTGAACTGACACCAGAGCAGTTTGCTTCAGCGGTACGAGGGCACTGGGCAATTGAAAATAGCCTGCACTGGGTTCTGGATGTCGTGATGAATGAGGATGCCTGCCAGATATATCGAGGTGATGCCCCTCAAATATTGGCCTGTGCACGACACATGGCGCAAAACATGCTGCGAGCCGAAACCAGCCGTAAGGCAAGCTTGCGGAAGAAGCAGCAATTTGCGGGCATGAGCAGCCCATATCTGGAAAAGGTATTGGATTCAGGGCTGGCTGAATTGAAGTCAATTTAACAATATGTTCACGCTCTCGCCCTGTCTTCATACAAAAGACCCTTCCCATCTTTTATATCAAATTGAATTTTTCTATTTATTAAATCACGAAGGTACAGATTATGTGATATTGAATGAATTAGAAGTCTAGAAGTATTACTTGCATCTAGAGCACCAATGAATGCTCTTAAAAATGGTGCTTTTGATTCGACTGAAAAGCTAGATTCTTCTAGTAAGTTTAAAATAAACTCAATTTTATCAACCACATTTTACCTCTACCATTATCCTGTTCATTGCTAGCTTGAAATTGAACGCTATGAATAGTTTTCCCTATCTAGCTGCTTTAAATTTCGTAGCTATATCAGGAACACGACCCCAACGGAGCTGGTTGCCAACTGAAGCATGCTATCCAATCGGGTAGGGGGTAAAAAGGGCAATCGGCGCATAATCTGTCCAAGATCAACAAATTAGTCATTGATTGGTTGTTATTTGTGCGCTTGAGCTGAAAGGGTAGTGTGATACACCTTGATTAGCCGGTGTCGAGCTCGTCACTTTTGTCGTGTCGATCACACTTCCCAGCCCGTCATCACCCTCGTCAGAGGTGGCATCCAGCATATATCTCTTTCTGATTACCCCTTTATTTTCAGTTGTTTGTAAATTTTTATCGCACCCTTGGCCTGTTTTGGTCTGATAAATGCTTTGTGGGGGGCTGGCCGCCTCTTTGCCTGTCGGCGGGCGGCCCGGTGTAACGAACCATTTAGGATCCCTCTCTATGAACAGCTTCGTGATTGCAGATCCCAGTCTCTGTATTGGGTGTCGTACCTGTGAGGTGGCCTGCGCCGTTTCACACCAGTCAGGGTCTTGCAGCGGGACCCTTGAGCGGGAGGGCGGCCTGCATCTTGCCATCGAGGATGGACATCTGGTCTCCAAGGACAGCTACTTTCAGCCGCGCCTGAAGGTGATCGTGGGCAGCAAGGTGACCACGCCGGTGCTCTGCCGCCAGTGTGAAGACAAGCCGTGCGCCATGGCCTGCCCGAACAATGCCATCGTCAGTGAGGATGGTTGCGTCAAGGTGTTGCAGGAGCGCTGCATCGGCTGCAAGTCCTGCGTGGTGGCCTGTCCTTACGGCGCCATGGCGGTGGTGCTCAAAGAGGTGGCACCCGCTGCCGATTCGCTCTTCAAGCGTCCGCAGACCAAGGCGCAGGCGCTCAAGTGCGATCTCTGCCGTCACCGCGAGGCGGGCCCGGCCTGTGTCGAGGTCTGTCCGACCCAGGCGCTGCGGCTGGTCACGCCGGAGCATCTTGAAAACCTGAACCGGCAGAAGCAGCTGGCCAGTGCCGAGGCACTGCTGGCGATGCCGGCGCGGGTGTGAGCGGGCTTGCCGAGCCGTTTTTCGTTAACAAACAAGAGTGTGAGTCATGAAAAAAGTCATTACCGTGTGCCCCTATTGCGGCACCGGTTGCAAAATCAACCTGCTGGTTGAAAACGACAAGGTGGTGGGGGCCGAAGGCGCCAACGGCCGGACCAACGAGGGGCAGCTCTGCCTCAAGGGCTATTACGGTTGGGATTTCTTGAACGACACCAACCTGCTGACCCCCCGTCTCAAGAGCCCGATGATCCGCCGCGAGCGCGGCGGCAAGTTCGAGGCCGTCTCCTGGGATGAAGCGATCGAGTTTGCCAGCAGCCGTCTGGCTGCCATCAAGGCGAAATATGGCCCGGACGCCATCATGACCACTGGCTCTGCCCGTGGCCCGGGCAATGAAGCCAACTATGTGATGCAGAAATTTGCCCGTGCGGTGATTGGGACGAACAACGTCGACCACTGCGCGAGGGTGTGACACGCACCCTCAGTCTCCGGTCTGGAGACAACTGTAGGCAACGGCGCCATGAGCAACGCCATTCCCGAAATTCAAGAGACCAAGTGCCTGCTGGTGTTTGGTTACAACGCTGCTGACTCTCACCCCATCGTCGCCCGCCATATCCTCAAGGCGAAGGCAAACGGGGCCAAGGTGATTGTGTGTGATCCCCGTATGGTGGAGACCGCCCGCATCGCCGATCAGTGGCTGCCGCTCAAAAACGGTTCCAACATGGCGCTGGTTAACGCCTTCGCCAACGTGTTGATCAATGAAGGGCTCTACAACAAGGCCTTTGTCGCCAACTACACCGAAGGGTTCGAGACCTTCAAGGCGACGGTGGCCAAGTACACCCCGGAATATGTGGAGGGGATCACCGGCCTGAAAGCTGCCGATATCCGCGCCGCCATTCGCACCTACGCCGAGTCACCTGCTTCCATGATCCTGTGGGGCATGGGGGTGACCCAGTACGGTCAGGCGGTGGACGTGGTCAAGGGGCTGGCGGGGCTGGCGCTGCTGACCGGCAACTTCGGTCGCCGCGGCACCGGCTGCGGGCCGGTGCGCGGTCAGAACAACGTGCAGGGCACCTGTGACATGGGGATGCTGCCCCACCAGTTCCCGGGTTATCAGTCGGTGGCCGATCCCGAGATCAGCGCCAAGTTCGCCAAGGCGTGGGGCGTGGAGTCACTTTCCCAAAAGCCCGGCTATCGCCTGACCGAGCTTGGCCACAAGGTGGAGGAGGGCAAGTGCAAGGCCTTCTACATCTTCGGTGAAGATCCGGCCCAGACCGAGGCAGATCTAGGTCAGTTCCGCCGCACTCTGGCGGGGATGGAGCTGGTGATCGTACAGGATATCTTCATGACCCAGACTGCCGAGATGGCTGATGTCATTCTGCCCGCTACCAGTTGGGGCGAGCACGAAGGGGTCTACAGCTCGGCAGATCGCGGCTTCCAGCGCTTCTACAAGGCGGTGACGCCCCCTGAGAACGTGAAGCCGGACTGGGCCATCTTCTCCTTGATGGCGACCGCCATGGGTTATCCCATGGAGTACCACAACACCGAACAGATCTGGGACGAGATGCGTGCGCTCTGCCCGCTCTATGCCGGGGTCAGCTACGACAAGATGGCCGATCTCAAGAGCGTGCAGTGGCCTTGCCCGACCGAGGATCACCCGGGCACCAGCACTTTGTTCGAGGGGAATGTGTTCACCACCCCGAGCGGCAAGGGTCAGCTGATTGCCTCCGAGTGGCGGCCGCCGCTGGAGCAGCCCTGTGCCGAGTACCCGCTGGTGCTCTCCACCGTGCGCGAGGTAGGTCACTACTCCTGCCGCTCCATGACCGGCAACTGCTCGGCGCTGCAAACCCTGGCCGATGAGCCGGGCTATGTGCAGATCCACCCGAGCGATGCCAAAAAGCTCGGGGTGAAGGATCAGGCGCTGGTCTGGATCTCGTCGCGCCGTGGCAAGGTGATCACCCGGGCCAACTACAACGACCGGGTCAACGCCGGGGTGGTCTATATGACCTACCAGTGGTGGATCGGGGCCTGCAACGAGCTCACCATCGAGCACGTCGATCCCGTCTCCCACACGCCGGAGTACAAGTACTGCGCGGTGAAGATCGAGCGCATCGACAATCAGCCTGAGGCGGAAGTGTACGTCCAGACTGAATACAGCGCGCTCAAGGCGAAATTGCGCAGCGCAGCCAAAGGCTGATCGCCCTAAAAAAGAGGTTCTGCACAAATAAGGGAACCCGACTCGGATTTATCGAGTCGGGCACCCTTTTATTACCCAAAAACAGGGGAGTAATTGATGCAACATGAAATTGGTCGCTTATTCGGAATTTTCTATATTGGCACCTATCTGGCGGCGATATTGCTGGGAATAGGTTGCTATATTTGGCGCGACGAGATGATATTTCTGCTGGGCTTCGGTTTTTTCGGCTGTTTTATGGCGGCGCGGCTTGCCATGAGCAGCGTATTTTCTGCCTTGAGTATTTCCAGTGCCTGGCTGATCGGGTTTATCTCCACCACCTTGATCAACGGCCTGTTGCTGGGGGTGATCACCCTGCTGGTCTACCTCACGCACCAGAGCGTCACCGCCGAGCTTGCCGACAACGCCAGTTGGCTGCTGATGGCCTTCCAGAGCCTGTCGGCCCTCTTTATCTTCGGTGGCCTGAAGTGCTGCCACAGCCGGATCATCACCTCATAAATTGCCGAGGGATGGGCAGCAAACCCCATCTTGAAACCCGCAGCCAGCGAAGAGGAGAGGCAGATCTGACAGTTGACGGCGGCCCACTGTTCGGGCGCCTTAATTGAGATCAAGAACTGATGAAATAACCGGTTAAATATGGCCATCAGATATATTAAATCGGATTGTAATGAAATTTGAGCTCATCTATGATGAGTCGCCATTCCAATATATCCCCCGATAACGATGTTACTTTTTGTTGTCGTTCGTTAATAACAACTTTGGAATTGCAACATGCGACAATTTTCGTCACCGCTTTTCTTATTGGCAGCCGCTATTACGGGCTGTGGCTATTTATTTTGGTGACGAGTGCTTGTCGTGATGCGATGGCATGGACAGCCTGACTGGTGACTAAATCGATATAACGTGAGGCCGCAATGCTAAATGTGAGTGCCATCCCCCTGGACGAGATCTCTCCCATCTGGGACGACGGTTTCCTCCTGCTCTCCAAATCCCTCCTGTCGGCCGTGACGCTCGATGATTTTATCCACAAACTCAACAAGATAGATGCCAGCTTCGGCGGCGTAACCCGGGTCAACCTGATCCTCAACATGGGTGCGGACGAGGAGGCCATCTTCTACTTCATGGGACATTCCGGCCCAAAGCATCTGGTCTGCCCCAAGGCAGAGCTGCACCTCTCCCCCCGTCCTGCCAAAGAGACCCCGGAACAGGCCATCATTCTCGCTGCCGCCCGCTTTGAGAATCGCTGCCCGGCTCTGGATCGCGAAGGGGTCTACGGGGGGCTGCGCTCCTACTGCCAGCTCCCCATCACCACCGCCCGCAGCCACCTTGGCGGGGTCGAGTTTATCAACACCCAGCTCGACAGCTTCACCATGGAGACCCTGGCCAAACTGACCCAGCTGGCGGCCATTATCGCCATTGCGCTGGAGAACGTGCTCGACAAGGAGCGCACTCTGGAGCAGGCCAACTCCCTGCGCCTTGAGCGCGACAGCTGCAAAATTCTGGTAGATGTGACCAACGCGGTGATCAAACTGGTGCGCATCGCCGAGCTGCCCAAGAGCCTGTTTACCATCCTGCACCACCACTTCGGCATCAGCAGCTTGTGTCTGGCCGAGTACAACGCTACCTCTGACAGCTTCAAGAGCTATCTGGTCAATCAGCACCAGAGCGAGCAGCCGGGCATCATCGATCACTCCTGTTTTGAAAAGAAGTGCCTGCAGGGGGCGCTTGGCCATAGCGAGCCGTTTTTTGTCTATCGCGAACATGGCCACGGTTGCAGCAATCGCTGCCGCTTTACCTCCCAGATCCTGCCGCCCGAGGCCGACAGCTCCTGCATTTTGCCGCTGCGTTATCGGGGCAACCTGCTGGGGGTGTTGATCCTCTCGCACCCCAACGCCGACTTCTTTGCCGATATCGATATCTCCTTGCTGGAGCAGGTGGCGGCGCGCACGGCCATTGCCATGAACAACGTGCAGGCGCAGCAGGAGATCTCCAACACCAACGGCGCCAAAGAGAAGACCATTCGCATCAACGAGCCGCAGATGCAGGGGGAGTTCCCTCACATCATCTACCAGAGCGCGGTGATGGAGAGCGTGCTGGAGAAGGTGCGGCTGGTGGCCGAGAGCGACAGTACCGTGCTGATCCTTGGCGAGACCGGTTCCGGCAAGGAGCTGATCGCCCAGGCCATTCACGCCCTGAGTGCCCGCCACGACCACGAGATGGTGAAGGTGAACTGCGCCGCCATCCCGACCGGCCTTATCGAAAGCGATCTGTTTGGCCACGAAAAGGGGGCCTTTACCGGCGCCTTGACCCAGCGGATCGGCCGCTTCGAGCGGGCCCACAAGGGCACCCTGTTCCTCGATGAAGTGGGGGATATGCCGCTGGACTTGCAGCCCAAACTGTTGCGGGTATTGCAGGAGCACGAGCTGGAGCGGGTGGGCAACAGCAACCCCATCGCAGTGGATGTGCGGCTGGTGGCCGCCACCAACTGCGATCTGCTCTCCATGGTCAAGAACAAGCGTTTCAGAAGCGATCTCTACTACCGCCTCAACGTCTTTCCCATCGAACTGCCACCCCTGCGCGAGCGGCGCGAGGATATTCCGCTACTGGTCAATTTCTTTATCAAGAAGATCGCCAAGCGGATGCGCCGCACCATCACCTCGATCCCCGCCGATGCCATGAAGATGCTGGTGTCGCTGCCCTGGTACGGCAATATCCGCGAGCTGGAGAACGTCATCGAGCGCGCCGTGGTGATGACCCGCGGCCATGTGCTCAACCTCTCGCCCGATGAGCTGATGCCGCTCAAGGGCTACCACAAGATTGAGACTCTGGTGTATGACGAGCCCGCCACGCCGCTCTTTGCCGAGGAGGGGCCGACCGATGAGCGCGAGGCGATCATCGCCGCCCTGCGTGACTGCAACGGCATCGTCGCTGGCGAGCGGGGGGCGGCCAACCGCCTCGGCATGAAGCGCACCACCTTGCTTTCGAAAATGAAGCGGCTCGGCATTTCAGCCAGAGATCCCGAGATCATTGACGGGGTTGCACCATGAGAGAGGCAATTGAGCTTGAGGCGCGTAGTGAGCGGAGCGAGCAAAAACAGAACGAACAGTGCGAGCAGAGAGAACAGAACGAACTGGCCCGCTGCGCCATCCATCGCGAGGTGGTGCACTACCGCGCCGATACACTGACCTGCGACAGCGAAATGGCGCTCCCCTCCGAGACGCCGGTGGCGCTGGTCTACAACGGCATCGCCCACAGCGTGATGATGTGCTCGGCCTCCGATCTGGAGGATTTTGCCATCGGCTTTTCGCTATCCGAGGGGATCATCGACAGCCTGCTCGATATCCACGACATCGAGCAAATCGACGGCTGTCAGGGGATTGAGCTGCATATCACCCTTGCCAATCGCTGCGTCCATCGCCTCAAAGAGAAGCGGCGCACCCTGGCGGGCCGTACCGGTTGCGGCATCTGTGGCAGCGAGAGTCTGGAGCAGGTGATCCGCACCCAGCCAAGCTTGCCCGATAGTCAGCGTCTGGCGGTGGGCCATATCGACAAGGTATTGAGCGCGCTGCGCCCGCTTCAGCTGCTGGGTCAGCGCACCGGCGCCACCCATGCGGCTGTGCATCTGGATGGTGAGGGCAATATTCTCGCCATCCGCGAGGATGTGGGGCGCCATATTGCGCTGGACAAGCTGGTGGGGCATTTGCAACGCAGCGGTCGCCGTGATGGCGCCATTCTGGTGACCAGCCGCGCCAGCTTCGAGATGGTGCAAAAGTGTGCCAGTGCCGGAGTGGAAATATTGCTCGCCATCTCCGCTGCCACCGAACTGGCGGTCGAGCGGGCCGAGCAGACCGGGCTCACCCTGGTGGGCTTTTGCCGCCCCGGAAGGGCCGAGATCTACAGCGGCTGCCAGCGTATCCTGCTCAAGTAATGGCAAGGCCGTGAACCCGTTAAACGGGTCATAAAAACAGGCAATGAAAAAGGGCGGGGAGTGTGACTCCCCGCCCTTGTTGTCTCTACTTCTGTAGCGGCTTAGCGCGCCAGCAGGATACGCAGCATGCGGCGCAGCGGCTCGGCGGCGCCCCACAGCAGCTGATCACCCACGGTAAAGGCGGCCAGATACTCAGGGCCCATATTGAGTTTGCGCAGACGGCCCACCGGAATGCTGAGGGTGCCGGTAACGGCAGCCGGAGTCAGCTCGCGGGCGGTGATGTCGCGATCGTTGGGGATCACTTTCACCCAGTCGTTGTGGGCAGCCAGCAGGGCTTCGATCTCCGCCAGCGGCACATCCTTTTTCAGCTTGATGGTGAACGCCTGGCTGTGGCAGCGCAGGGCACCGATCCGCACACAGAGACCATCCACCGGAATGACGGCGTTCTCGATACCCAAAATCTTGTTGGTTTCGGCCTGACCCTTCCACTCTTCACGGCTCTGGCCGTTGTCGAGCTTGGTGTCGATCCAGGGGATAAGGCCACCGGCCAGCGGCACGCCGAAGTTGTCCACCGGCAGGGTGCCGGAGCGGGTCTTCTCGGTGATCTTGCGCTCGATGTCGAGAATGGCGGAGGCAGGATCGGCCAGCTCAACCGCCACTTCGTCGCGCAGCATCCCCATCTGGGTGACCAGCTCGCGCATATGGCGGGCACCGCCACCGGAGGCAGCCTGATAGGTAGCCACGCTCACCCACTCCACCAGGTCGGCCTTGAACAGGCCGCCGAGGGCCAGCAGCATCAGGCTGACGGTGCAGTTGCCGCCAACGAAGGTCTTGATGCCATCGTTCAGGGCCTGCTCGATAACGTCGCCGTTGACCGGATCCAGAATGATGACGGCGTCTTTCTCCATCCGCAGGGAGGAGGCGGCGTCAATCCAGTAACCTTGCCAGCCAGCGGCTTTTAGGCGCGGATAGACATCCTTGGTGTAGTCGCCGCCTTGGGCGGTGATGATGATATCCTGCTTGGCCAGCGCCTCGATATCGAAGGCGTCTTGCAGAGTACCGGCATCGACGCCGAAGTTGGGAGCGGCCTCACCGGCCTGGGAGGTGGTGAAGAATGTGGGTTGAATATGGGCGAAATCCTGCTCTTCCTGCATCCGGCTCATCAGAACCGATCCCACCATGCCACGCCAACCGACCAAACCTACTTTTTTCATATTGTCCTACCCTGGATTGCTGCTAAAGAAACTCGTGGTGACACCCGTAACCCCTTGTCTGGCGACGCCTGTTTACAAGCGGTTTACAGGCCATTTAAAAAATATGCGCTGCGAAAAATGCGTCTATCCACATTACGGATTGTGACGGCTTGCGCAAGTCGAATTGCGCAATATTCTGTGCCGTTTGCTGCATTAACCGGCAGCCAGACTACCGCTCAGGCAGACGGGGAGGGAGAAGGTCAACATCAGACGAAAAGGCCACCGTTTATGGCGGTGGCCTGTCAATAAAGCGGTTGAGAACGTCCTCTGCTGCTGTCTGGGGGGCGCAGTTGGCGTGTGAAACAGCCCGACTGTGTGGGCGTCTAGCCGTAACGGGCGAGGGTCAACCCCTCATCGCTGATGGCGGGCTCGCTGCCGCTGATAAGATCGCACAACAGCTGACCCGAACCGGCCGCCATGGTCCAGCCCAGGGTGCCGTGGCCGGTATTGAGCCAGAGGCCGGGAATGGGGCTCGGCCCCACCAGCGGGGTGCCATCCGGCGTCATGGGGCGCAGGCCGGTCCAGAACTCGGCTTGGCTGATATCGCCCCCCTCGGGGAAGAGATCGCCCACCACCATCGCCAGGGTGTCGTGGCGCCTCGGATTAAGGGCGAGGTTGTAGCCCGACAGCTCCGCCATGCCGCCGACCCGGATCCGCTCGTCAAAACGGGTGATGGCCACCTTGTAGGTCTCATCGAGCACGGTACTGCGCGGCGCGGCCTCGGCATTGATCATCGGCAGGGTGAGGGAGTAGCCCTTGACCGGATAGACCGGCAGTTCGAGCCCGAGCGGGCGCAGCAGCGGCCGTAGAAAACCGGTGGCATAGCTGCCGAGCGCACAGACGATGGCATCGGCACGATAGCGCTGCTCGCCCGCCCGTACCGCCACGGCGCGGCCGCGGGCTTGCTCAATCTCGTCGATGTCGCAGTTGAAGACGAACTTGACCCCGAGCTTCTCGGCTTCAAGGGCAAGGGCCTTGGTGAAGCGGAAGCAGTCGCCGGTCTCGTCGCCGGGCAGACGCAAGCCGCCGACGATTTTGCCGCGCACCCGCGCCAGCGCAGGCTCTGCCGCCTCGCAGCCGCTGGCATCCAGTGACTGGTAAGGGACGCCATACTCCTCCAGCACCTCGATATCGCGCTGACTGGCATCGAGCTGGGATTGGCTGCGAAACAGCTGCAGGGTACCGAGCTGGCGCCCTTCGTAATCGATGTTGAGATCGTCGCGCAGCAGCTTCATGCAGTCGCGGCTGTATTCGGCGAGCCGCACCATGCGCCCCTTGTTGGTGGCATAGGCGGTCGGGGTGCAGTTGGCGAGCATTCTGAGCATCCAGCGTAGCTGGAAGGGGTCGGCAGTGGGGCGCACGGTGAAGGGGGCATGCTTTTGCAGCATCCACTTGGCGGCCTTGAGGGGAATGCCGGGGGCCGCCCAGGGGGCCGCATAACCCGGGGATATCTGCCCGGCGTTGGCATGGCTGGTTTCAAGGGCGACGCCACTCTGCCGCTCCAGCAGGGTCACCTTGTGGCCCGCTTTGGCCAGATACCAGGCGCTGGTTACCCCAATTACGCCGCCACCGAGAACCACTATCTCCATATCGTCTTTCCTTGACTGATCTCCTGATGTGGCCACCACCATAATCAGCCGCCACAGGATATTCAACCGCTCTACGCAGGATTGGGATCTCCGTCTGCTTGCCAGTCACAAGCTGGTGTTTGGTGCGATGGTGAGCCTGATTGCCAGCGTAAATTGCTGTGCTGCTGTCAGGGGGATGTGTCAGGAGGCATGGCCCGCTTACAGCTGCTCCAGCTTGATCAGGTACTGCTCCGCCGTCGCCAGAATGGCCTGCTGCTGTTCGGCGGCTTGGCCATCCCAGTTGGCATAGGGGAGGGCGAGGCGGGGATTGCCGCCAAGTTTGTCCCGATTGCGCCAGAGAAAGTGCCAGTAGAGGCTGTTGAAGGGGCAGCTCCCATCACCGTGGCGGGCTTTGACCTGATAGTGACACCCCTTGCAGTAGTGGCCCATCCGCTCGAGATAGGCGCCGCTGCTGGCGTAGGGCTTGCTGCCCATCAGGCCGCCATCGGCAAACTGGCTCATGCCGCGGGTGTTGGGCAGCTCCACCCACTCGATGGCATCCACATAGATGCCGAGATACCAGGCATCCACCTCGTCAGGATCGAGCCCCGCCAACAGGGCAAAGTTGCCGGTCACCATCAGCCGCTGGATATGGTGGGCGTAACCGTGCTCAAGAGACTGGCCAATGGCGTGACGCACGCAGGCCATCTTTGTTTCTCCATTCCAGAAGAAACCGGGCAGCGGCCGGTTGGCCACGAGAAAATTGGTCTGCTTGTAGTCGGGCATCTTCTCCCAGTAGAGGGCACGGACAAACTCGCGCCAGCCGAGAATCTGGCGGATAAAACCCTCCACCTGCGCCAAGGTGATGGTGGCCTGATTGGCCTGCCAGTGGGCTTCGGCGGCGCGGATCACCTCAAGCGGATGAAGCATCTTGCTGTTGAGGGAAAACGACAGTCGGCTGTGAAACAGACTCCAGCCCCGCTCGCTCAGGGCATCCTGATAGCGGCCAAAATGAGGCAGGCAGTGGGCCAGAAAATGGGCCAGCAGCTCGCGACTCTGGCGCCTTGTGATGGGCCACGGCAGTTGGCGGGCATCCGCCTTGCCGATGGTGCTGACCCCGTGGCGGGTCAGCATGGCATCAATCTCGCTCACCTCGTTGGCAAAGGTGAGGGGTTCCGGGATCGGCTGACGCTCCGGCAGCTTGGCGCGGTTCTCGTCATCAAAATTCCAGCGCCCGCCAAGGGGTTGGCCGCGCTCATCAAGCAGCACCCTGTATTGCTTGCGCAGGGCGCGGTAGAAGAACTCCATCCGGCTGTGGGGATAGCGCTGCCAGCCATCGCGGGGGGTGAGAAAATGTTCGCTCTCCACCTCGGTGGCAGGGATGGCAAGGCCCGCTGCCCAGCTTTTCAACTGGTTGGCGAGGCGCCACTCGTCCGGGCTCTGCCAGGCAAAGCTGTCGGCCTGATGCGCCGCGATTTGGGCTGCCAGCAAGCCGGGCAAGTCGGGCCAGCGGGCACTCTCATCAAGAGTCAGGTAACAGACGCGGTGGCCCGCTTGGGTGAGTGCTGCTGCGAAGGCGCGCATGGCGGCAAAGAAGGCCAGCACCTTCTGGCGATGGTGGTGGCAGTAGTCGGTCTCCTGGCGCAGCTCCGCCATCAGGTAGCAGACCGCCGGATCCGGGGTGCGAAACCAGCTGTGAGCGGCGTTCAGCTGATCGCCGAGAATCAGGCGCAGCTCCATCAGACTCGCTCCCCCTCAGGTTGCTGGCTGCTGTGACGAGCGTGGCGACAACGCTCGCTGCAGTAGCGAACCTCCTCCCAACTGCGTGCCCACTTGCGGCGCCAGCTGAAGGGGCGCAGGCAGACGGGGCAGATCTTCTCGGGCAGATAGGGTTTGCGATGCATGATGGCTTACGGCCTTGGCTGATGGGGGATGTGGCGTGTAGGTAGGGAGAATAACGAACCGGGGGCGCGGGCGGATCAACCTCACTGCCAGTTTGCCGCTCAGATGCGCACTTTGTGAGCGGGCGCACAGCCCTTCGGTGCGCCCCTTGTTTGCCAATTAACCAGCCGTTAACGTGGCGAGGCTGCCTGCTGGCAGCATCCATCAATGGACATGGTTTCATCGACATAGTTGGCCACCGACTGTCTACAACCGATATGGAGGGGAGTGATGCCAATCATGACAGCTACGCCCCGGGCAGCTTGCCTGCTCGCCCACTGGTATACCCGGGATCCCATTCTTACCTTCGACTTTCCTCACCGCTGATTGGCGGCACCCGCCGTTTGAATTTGTCAGCCGGACGACCCTGATCGCCCCGGCCTCTTTACCAATCCCGATTTCAAACACACTGGCCTTGCGCCGGTGAGGAGTCTTTTATGCGTCGTATACCCGAGCCGTTTCGTATCAAGATGGTCGAGCCCATCAAACAGACCACTGGCGCCGAGCGCCGCGCCGCCCTCGAGGCTGCTGGCTGGAACCCCTTCCTGCTGCTGGCCGAGGATGTCTATATCGACCTGCTGACCGACAGCGGCACCGGCGCCATGTCCGACCGTCAGTGGGCCAGCATCATGATGGGGGATGAGGCCTATGCGGGCAGCCGCAACTTCGTAGAGCTGGAGCGCGCAGTGCGCGATATCTTCGGCTATCAGCATGTGATGCCCACCCACCAGGGGCGCGGGGCCGAGCAGATCCTCTTCCCCGAGCTGGTCAAGCGCTGCAAGGGCAAGGCGCCGGTCTTTATCTCCAACTACCACTTCGACACCACCAAGGCCCACGTGGAGTTGGCTGGCGCGCGGGCCATCAACCTGCTCACCCCGAAAGCCCTCGACACCACGGCCCCTTATGCCTGGAAGGGGGATTTTGATCTTCCCCGCCTGACCGACACCATCGAGACCCTGGGGGCCGACAACGTGGCCGGCATCATCATCACGGTGACCTGCAACAGCGCCGGTGGTCAGCCGGTCTCCATGGCCAATATGGAGGCGGTCTCCGAGCTGGCCCATCGTCACCAGATTCCGGTGGTGATCGACGCCGCCCGCTTTGCCGAGAATGCCTGGTTTATCAAGGAGCGGGATCCGGCTTATGCCAAGTGCAGCATCAAGGAGATAGTGCGCCAGATGTTCGCGTTAGGGGACATCTTCACCATGTCGGCCAAGAAGGACGGGTTGGTCAATATCGGTGGGCTCTGCTGCTTCAAGGAAGATCTCGACCTGTTCCGCGCCGTGCAGGTGCGCTGCGTGGCGATGGAGGGGTTTGTCACCTACGGTGGCCTTGCCGGACGGGACATGGCGGCGCTCGCCATCGGCCTGCGGGAGGGGATGGATGAGGAGTATCTCATCTATCGTATCAGTCAGGTGGCCTATCTCGGCGAGCGGCTGGCCGAGGCGGGCATCCCGATCCAGACCCCCACTGGCGGCCATGCGGTCTTTGTGGATGCCAAGAAGCTGCTGCCCCATATTCCGGCCGAGCAGTTTCCGGCCCATGCGCTCGCCTGCGAGCTCTATCTGGAAGGGGGCGTGCGCGGGGTGGAGATTGGCTCCCTGCTGCTGGGGCGCGATCCCGCCACCGGCAAGCAGGAGGCGGCGGATTTTGAGCTGTTGCGTCTCACCATTCCGCGCCGGGTCTACACCCGGGATCACATGGACTATGTGGCCGACTGCTTGATCGCGCTGAAAGCGCGGGCCAGCGACATTCGCGGGCTCACCTTTGACTACGAGCCGCCGCTGCTACGCCACTTCACGGCGCGGCTGAAACCTGTCTGATCAGAAACCGGTCAGATGTGGTGATCAACCGCGCCAAACTGTGCAGATCACCGGTCGTTCCCGGTTAAACGGCCCAGTAAAAAAGCCCCCGCACCAAGGTGCGGGGGCTTTCGTTTATCGACGCAAAGCCGGGGTCAGACCGCCTGATACTCCAACTCGACCGAGCCCAGCGCCTTGAGGGTGGACTGGGCGGAGTCACGCTGGCTGATCTGGCCGTTTTTATTCTCCAGCAGCACGGCGCGGCGGATGGTGGCAAGATCTTCGCCATTAAGCACTGCATGGGCGCAGGCCATCTGCATCGGCGGCAGGCTGGGGTTGAAGGCGGCGTTCTCGGCGTAGCGGCCAGAGAAGATGCGGCCATCGGCAAACTGCAGCGCCACCGCGGCATAGCCCTGGCTATAGGGGGCGTAGCTTTGACGGGCGGCGGCCAGCGCGGCTTGCCACAGCGGGTCTTCGCTTTGAAGTTCAAGCTCTGCGTGATCCTGCGGGCTCATCAGCGCATCCGTGATGTCGAGATCCGCCGGGCCAAACGAGTGGGGCAGGAAGGATTGCAGGGCGCTCAGGTCATCGGGCAGAGAGACTTTCAGGATCTTGGCGGTGCTCAGCTCGTTCATGAACTGACGGCAGTGGCCGCAAGGGGTGTAGTTGACGGTGATTTCGCTGATCCCGGTCTCGCCACCCAGCCAGGCGTTGGAGATGGCGGACTGCTCGGCGTGAACCGAGTGGAACAGACCTTGCCCAGCAAACTCCATGTTGGCACCGAAGTACCAGCTGCCGCTCAGGCCGCAGGCGATGGCACCGACATAAAACTTGGAGATGGGGGCCACAGAACAGGCGGCGGCCAGCGGCAACAGGGCGAGGCGCAGGGCGCGATCATCGAGGCCTGTGGCGGCTTTCAGGGTGGCGACTTGCTCCGGCGTGAAGCGGGCGTTGAAGTCGGCACTATCCAGCATGGGCTGCACGGCTGCTTTGAGCGGGGCAGAGAGGGTATCGAATGGCTTGGCAAAACGGGGATGCATAGTGTGTCCTCAAAGGCCAATTGGGCGGCCATTGTAGGGAGCAAGCTCGGGTAAATGTGTGAGCAGGCTCACGCCCTGACGGGCAAACGGAGGGGGATGGTAATGGAAACGTTTGTCTTGTGCAAATTGTGCGGCAGGTCGCACCCCGAGAGGCCAGCAGGCCCCCCGGAATGGTCAACAGGTGGTCAATGGGGTCATCAGATCAGCCAGTGATAGATGGCAAAAAGGAGGGGAGCGACGGCCGCGGTGAGGATGCCGCACACCACCATGGCGAGCGATGCAAAGGCCCCCTGGGTGATCCCCTTCTCGGCGGAAGTAGCTGTGCCGATGGCGTGGGCACAGGCTCCCATGGCGAGCCCTTGGGCTTCCGGGTCGGTCACTTTCAGCAGTTTGAGCAGTGGATAGCCGATCAGGGCACCGACAATCCCCACCACCACCACCACGGCGGCCGCAATGGCGGGAATGCCGCCGATGGACTGGCTGACGCTCATGGCGAGCGGGGTGGTAATCGATTTGGTGGCAAGCGAAGCAAGTAGTGCCGGATCTGTGCCCATAAAGTGACCGATCAGCAGGGTTGTGCACACCGAGATCAAGACGGAGGCGAGGGTACAGATTAGGATGGGCTTGAGCTTGGCCTGGATCTGGCGCGCCTGCTGATAGAGCGGCAGCGCCAGCGCCACTACTGCGGGCTCCAGCAGCATGGTAATGGGGCTGCTGCCGCGCTCGTACTGCTCAAGTGGCAGATCAAACCAGAGCAGCAGGCCGATGATCACCGCGGTCGGCACCAGCACCGGATTGATGATGGGCCAGGGCAGGCGGCGATAGAGGGCGCGGGTGGCGAAATAGAGCGCCAGGGTCAGGGGAATGGCTAGCCAGAAGATCATTTGTTCATCCTCTGGTAGAGCCGACCGACGGTGGCGAGGATCAGCACAATCCCGAGCACGATGCAGAGCATGATGACGCCGAAGGATTGGCGCAGGGGCTCAAGCCAGGCCACCAGTCCGACCGCGACCGGCACGAACAAAACGCCCATGTGGCGCAGCAGCAAACCTGCGCCCAGCTCGACCCAGTGCAGCTTTATCAGCTGAAGGGAGAGCAGCACGAACAGCAGCAGCATGCCGATGATGCTGCCGGGAAAGGCGAAAGGCAGGATGGCTGCCACGGATTTGCCTGCCAGCAGGCAGGCGACGATGACCATAAAGTCACGAAAGTACAGCAAGGCGCGTTGCGCGATCACGTGAACCTCATCGACTGGGAAGAAAAATCGCAGTTTACCAGAGAGGCCGGGTCGCGGCATTAAAACAATAACAACTGAAATCAGTTCGTTTGAAGCTGATTTGATTGGCAATTTTTGAAAATTGTCTGATAGAACCCTTTTCGAACTACAAGGAGTAGTGATGACATCCCTCTTGTCCCGAGTTCGCCAGCTGGCGAACGATAATGTGTTGCCACCCCATCTGCTGCAAACCCGTCAGTGGGAAGGGCCCATGTGCCGGGTGCGACTCGACAACACTGGAGTTGATGCCACTCCGGTTGACCGCTGGGTGCTGTTTGATGGCAAGCTTGGCCTGCCGGTGGAGAGCGCCATTTATGGCGAAGGATTCCAGATGCTGGCCCAGACCATGGGTAGCTGGCAATCACCGCAACATGTCGGCCGTTGCCCCGATGCCAGCGTCTATCGCATCACTGATGACAAGGACTATCACACCATTCACAACCTGTTGCTGGTGGAGCATGGCAAGGGGTGGCTGCTGCTCGCCTTTGCCAGCTGTCACCGTTTTGGCGGGGAGTTTCGCCTCTACCCTGATGGTCGCCTGCAGATCCTGATG
Organism: Aeromonas sp. s11; assembly: GCF_040907945.1. Lineage (NCBI taxonomy): Bacteria > Pseudomonadati > Pseudomonadota > Gammaproteobacteria > Aeromonadales > Aeromonadaceae > Aeromonas > Aeromonas sp. s11. Next base: position 18,133 of record NZ_JBFOCU010000043.1, read on the forward strand.
AACTGCGAAGGGCGAAAACTTGCGGCTGGTGGGCACTGGCAGAGCGAGGCGCTGATCTGCCTTGAAGGGGCGGAGCGCGAGGATCTGCTGGCCGAGCTGGCACGGTTGATCGAGGCCGAGCACGGCTCGCTGATCGGCAAGGTGAGTGAGCGCCCGAGCGGCTGGTGCTCCTGGTATCACTACTACGCCGAGGTGAGCGCTGCCGATATTCGCGAGAACCTGCAGGTGCGTGCCGAGCGTTTCCCGGCCCTGCGCTATGTGCAGATCGACGACGGCTATCAGGCCAAAATGGGTGACTGGCTCACTCCATCGGCCAAGTTCGAGCAAGGTGTTGCTGCATTGGCTGCGGAGATCAAACAGGCTGGCTGCGAGCCCGCCCTCTGGGTCGCTCCCTTTATTGCAGAGCCCACTTCGCAGCTGTTTCAGGATCACCCCGACTGGTTTGTGAAGGGGGATGACGGTCTGCCGTTGCCCTCCGAGCGGGTCACCTATGGCGGCTGGCGCTGCACCCCCTGGTATGTGCTGGACGGCACCCACCCCGAGGTGCAAGCGCACCTTGAGCAGGTGTTCCGCACCCTGCGCGAACAGTGGGGCATCCACTACTTCAAGCTCGATGCCAACTTCTGGGGCGCCATCCACGGTGGCCGTTTCCACGATCCGGCTGCCACCCGTGTTGAAGCTTATCGGCGTGGTATGGCCGCCATCCTGCGTGGTGCTGGTGAAGGCGCTTTCCTGCTCGGTTGCAATGCCCCCATCTGGCCAAGCCTTGGGCTGGTGCACGGCATGCGGGTGAGCGATGACGTGGAGCGCAATGGCCACCGCTATCGCCAGATTGCCCGCGAGGCCTTCTGCCGCGCCTGGCAGAATGACAAGCTCTGGGCCCTCGACCCCGACTGCATTTGCCTGCGGGATCTACCGAGCCAGCAGGCAAGTAAGGCTGAATACAGTTTCCATCTGGCTGCACTGGTGGCGAGCGGTGGCATGATGCTGGCGGGTGATCGACTGCAGGATCTCGATGAGGAGCAGGCGGCGCACCTTCGCAAGCTGTTGGCGCTCTGTGCGGCCCGGTCACCCTCTGCCCGTTTCGAGTCGATGGACTTTGCCTGCGGTGAAGTGAGCCTGCCCGAGGGCGGCACTCTGCTCTGCCTCTTCAACTGGGAGGGGCAACCACAGGAGTTTCTGCTGCCGGAAGGGGGAACTGATTTTTGGCAGGGGCAGGCAGTCGGCACAACCGTGACCCTGCAAGGGGGCGAGGGGCGGGTGATCCACTACACCTGATCACAGCCTCACCATAAACAATTCAGGCTCCATCACGGAGCCTGAATTGTTTCAATTAGCGGTTATCAGTCACGTTTTTCAGTAACGCCACTCAAAACCAACGGCGTATTTGGCAGAGCCATAGCCCGGGATATCACTGCCGGAGGCGATCGCCTTGAGGGTTAGCAACGGGGTGATGGGCACCCCCAGACCAAAACCGATGGCCAGCTGATCATTGGGGTTCCCCATCAGATCGACCCGCATCACTCGATAGAGGGACATATCCTCGCTCAGGTGCATATAGGCTTGCGAAGCGCGGTTATAGACCTGACCAAACACCTCCAGCTGGAAACCTGACTGGGCGCTGATGGCCAGCGGTACCCCGACAAACTTGTAGAGATGGGAGCCGTTGAAGTAGCTGTTGGTGATCAGGGGAGTGAAATCAGTCTGCTGATAAAGGGTGTTGAAGTTCTGTTCTACGATGCGATAGGTCTGCTCGGGCAGGCGAGCAAGATAATCCGGCACATCGAACCGGTATGCGGCGTTGGCTGCCAGCGGCAGCAGGGCCAGTAATCCGAGCAGTGCGTGGTGACGAGGCATCAGCAAATGGCTTCCGTTCGGCCAAAGAGATCTCTTGCTTGGGAGACATCCGCTCAGGATGTTGCAAGATATTGGTTTTTGGGGAAATCCCCTTCGTCATTATGACCTGAAGAAGGGGATGGGCGGGAAGGATTTATTGTGAAACTACTCACAACTCATAAATCTTCCAGATAGTGATAAAGACTCTTTAGAATCGCAAAGTTCCGTTCGTTACTCTGGTTCTGCTCGGCCAACGCCTCGAGACGGGGCACATAGTCCGGCAGACGGCGGCTGAAGTAGTCGCTGCAGTGCAGGCGCCAGCGTTTCTGCTCCGCTTCGCTCAAGGTGTGCGGCCAGTTGCGGGCGCGGTAGCGGAACAGCATCTCCGGCAGCCGGGAGTCGGTAAAGGTGAACTCCCGCTCACCCAGCAGATCCGCGGGGGTGGCACGCACCAGATCCATGGTGGACTTGTCGCCATGGCCAAAGAATCCGGCGTAGAGCTGGGTATCGGGGTCGCTCTCATTGCTGCCGGCGAACTCCTGATTGAACACTTCCACCAGTTTTTCCCGTACCTCGGGGTGGGCGCGCAGCAGATCCAGGCTCTTGCGGCACTGCTCTCGATTGATGCCGAGCTCGTCGGCACGCTCCGCCGTCAGGGTGGCGGCCGGTGCCAGCACCGGGCACTTATTGATGTGCACCAGTTTGACCGGAATGCCCGCCAGATCCCCCAGCTCCTCTTTTTTGGTATAGAGGCGCTCGCGGATCTCCTCGCTGGTGAGTTCAATGAGCGGGGTAGGATCGCGGGTCAGATCCACCATGATCACCGCGTTCTGGTTGGTGGGGTGCCACGCAAGTGGCGAGACCCAGCTTGCACAACCCTGCCAGGGGGAGAACATACCAGAGACGTGCACCAGCGGCTTCATGGTCACCACGTCAATCAGCGCCTTCACCTTGTTCTTGTTGCGAAGGTCAAAGAGGTAACCAAACAGCTTGGGTTGGGCTTTTTTCACCAGCTTGGCCATCTCGATGGTGGCCAGCACGTCCGAGAGTGCATCGTGAGCATTGGCGTGGGCGACGCCGTTGGCGACCGTCAGCTTCTCCAGCCGGAAACTCGGCTTGCCCTCATCGTCAAACGCCCACTCGATCCCCTCCGGGCGCAGGGCATAGCAGGCTCGCAGCATGTCGAGAATATCCCAGCGGGAGTTGCCGTTCTGCCAGCTGTAGGCATAGGGGTCATAGAAGTTGCGATAGAGGGTATAACGAGTCACTTCATCATCGAAGCGGATGCTGTTGTAGCCAAGCACACAGGTATTCGGCGTGGCGAACTGCTCGTGGATCTGGCGAATGAAATCCGCCTCGCACAGCCCATCCTTCATCGCCTTTTGCGGCGTGATACCGGTAATCAGGCACGCCTCCGGATCCGGCAGATAGTCCGCCGGCGGCTTGCAGTAGATGACCAGCGGCTCGCCAATGATGTTGAAATCTGCATCAGTACGGATACCGGCAAACTGCGATGGCCTGTCCTTGGCGGGGCTGATGCCGAAGGTCTCGTAGTCGTGGAAATAGAAGGTAGGATTTGTCTGCTGGTTCATTTCGTGGTTCTGAATTGTGTCTATATGCTTGAAAAACAAGTCGTTATACGGAGTGTTATCTCAGATTGTCTCACTTTGTCCGATCTTGATTCAGTCCGTTTCAGACCAGTTTGGTACATATCTGTGTACACGTTAGGACGCGTTAATGTGTCAGTGAAAAATCAGATGACCAGTCACAGGAGAGTCATATGCCACTTACTGATACGAAGCTACGGGCCCTCTATGGTAAGCCCTACTTTGGCAAGACGGAATTGTCAGACCGTGATGGACTGTCAGCTCGGGTCACCGAGCGAGGCACCATCTCGTGGCAATATCGCTATCGCTGGCAAGGAAAAGCAGCGAGACTCAAAATTGGACGCTATCCCGACCTTAAACTCGCTGATGCCAGGGCGTTGATCCCTGCTATCCGTGGCGCTCTTGAACGTAATGAACATCCCAGAGTTTTCTGGGATAAACTCCACCAGAAGCATGATGTCACCCTGAAACAGTGCTGCGAGCATTTTCGTGAGCACCATTTGCCCAAGCTGCGGCCTCGTACGGTCATGCTCTATGAGCATACCATGCAGCGCTATTTCGAACCTCTGTTTATTGGTATTCCGGTGGAACAGATCCCGTTTTCGAGCTGGCTGGAGTGGTTTGATAAGATTGGCAAGAAAAAGCCGAAAAACGCAGGGCATTTATTGCGCAGGTTAAAATCCATACTTAGTTTTTGTATTCGGCGTAATCTCATTGGCGGCTCCCCGGTGCTGCAATTACGCACCGAAGATGTGGGCTCTCAACCTGAGAGAGGCTCTCGTGTGTTGACCATGCGTGAACTCGCTCAGATTTGGATTGCATTTGAACAGAGCAGGGCCAGCCGCGGATTAAAATTGGCAGCCAAATTGGTGATCCTACTTGGCTGTCGCAGCGGCGAGGCATTGGGTGCGCAGTGGAGTGAGTTTAATCTGGAGGAGCGAATTTGGACGGTTCCCGCTGCTCGAGCCAAATGTGGTGCGCCAATACGTCGGCCTATTCCTGGCAGGGTGATGATGTTGCTGCAAGAAGCGGCAGCGAGATCTCGGCTAAGGGGAGGGCCAGTATGTCGCTCGCCAGTGAATCCAAAAAGATCGTTGAGCAGTGCGTCTCTGATCCAGTTAGCAGAGCGTGTTCGAGATAAACTGGATCTGCCGTATTGGCGTATGCACGACATGCGTCGAACGTTGAGTACGCGTTTATCGGAAGAGCGAGTTCTACCACAGGTCACAGAAAAAATGCTTGGTCACAGGATGGCGGGTGTCATGGCTATATACCAGGGCAAGATCGCGAACGTTTTTTAAGCAGGGCACGAGGATTTGACCGACCGAACAGGGTGTGATCTTATACTCTCTTTTACGGGAGTTTCGTCATGAACCATCAAGCGGCATTTACCCAATTCTTCTCCGAACTTGAAGACCCTCGTCAGACAACCAAAATCGCGTACCCCTTCTTCGATGTGGTTTTTCTCACCGTCTGTGCTGCTATTGGTGGAGCTCAAGGTTGGGAAGATATCGAGCTTTTCGGCGAGGCACATCTGGAATGGTTTCAGCGTAATGGATTGTTTCATAACGGATTACCTGTTCACGACACCATAGCCAGGATCATCTCCCGTATTCAACCGGAGCAATTCCAGAACGCCTTCGTCCGCTGGATGCAAGCAACATCAGAACGTACCGATGGTGAGCTGATTGCCATTGACGGCAAGACCTTACGCAGCTCTTACGACCGAGACAGTCGTCAGTCTACCATTCATATGGTCAGTGCCTTTGCCGCTGAGAATCGTCTGGTGCTCGGGCAAGTCAAAACAGATGAGAAATCTAACGAAATCACCGCCATTCCTGAATTACTGGCACTCCTCGATATAAAAGGCTGCCTGGTATCCATCGATGCCATGGGCTGCCAGACTGGAATAGCCTCAACCATAGTCAAGGGCGGTGGCGACTACTTGCTGGCGGTAAAAGGTAACCAGCCCACACTGCATAATGCAGTACGCGCAGCTCTGGCCGAGTCGACCAAGAAGCCGCTGAGTGAAGAAACGCTCAGTGTCGAGAAAGAGCACGGTCGCATCGATGGCCGCGAGTACCATGTGTTACCAGCCGGAGCACTATCAGAGCAATTTCCAGAGTGGAAATCGCTGAAGACTGTCGGTGTCGCAATATCCTATCGAATTGAAAATATGGAAAAATTTTCGATGGAGTATCGCTACTACATCAGCTCGGCTGAACTGACACCAGAGCAGTTTGCTTCAGCGGTACGAGGGCACTGGGCAATTGAAAATAGCCTGCACTGGGTTCTGGATGTCGTGATGAATGAGGATGCCTGCCAGATATATCGAGGTGATGCCCCTCAAATATTGGCCTGTGCACGACACATGGCGCAAAACATGCTGCGAGCCGAAACCAGCCGTAAGGCAAGCTTGCGGAAGAAGCAGCAATTTGCGGGCATGAGCAGCCCATATCTGGAAAAGGTATTGGATTCAGGGCTGGCTGAATTGAAGTCAATTTAACAATATGTTCACGCTCTCGCCCTG
>NZ_JBFOCU010000044.1:0-160937 GCF_040907945.1 Aeromonas sp. s11
CAGGGCAAGATCGCGAACGTTTTTTAAGCAGGGCACGAGGATTTGACCGACCGAACAGGGTGTGATCTTATACTCTCTTTTACGGGAGTTTCGTCATGAACCATCAAGCGGCATTTACCCAATTCTTCTCCGAACTTGAAGACCCTCGTCAGACAACCAAAATCGCGTACCCCTTCTTCGATGTGGTTTTTCTCACCGTCTGTGCTGCTATTGGTGGAGCTCAAGGTTGGGAAGATATCGAGCTTTTCGGCGAGGCACATCTGGAATGGTTTCAGCGTAATGGATTGTTTCATAACGGATTACCTGTTCACGACACCATAGCCAGGATCATCTCCCGTATTCAACCGGAGCAATTCCAGAACGCCTTCGTCCGCTGGATGCAAGCAACATCAGAACGTACCGATGGTGAGCTGATTGCCATTGACGGCAAGACCTTACGCAGCTCTTACGACCGAGACAGTCGTCAGTCTACCATTCATATGGTCAGTGCCTTTGCCGCTGAGAATCGTCTGGTGCTCGGGCAAGTCAAAACAGATGAGAAATCTAACGAAATCACCGCCATTCCTGAATTACTGGCACTCCTCGATATAAAAGGCTGCCTGGTATCCATCGATGCCATGGGCTGCCAGACTGGAATAGCCTCAACCATAGTCAAGGGCGGTGGCGACTACTTGCTGGCGGTAAAAGGTAACCAGCCCACACTGCATAATGCAGTACGCGCAGCTCTGGCCGAGTCGACCAAGAAGCCGCTGAGTGAAGAAACGCTCAGTGTCGAGAAAGAGCACGGTCGCATCGATGGCCGCGAGTACCATGTGTTACCAGCCGGAGCACTATCAGAGCAATTTCCAGAGTGGAAATCGCTGAAGACTGTCGGTGTCGCAATATCCTATCGAATTGAAAATATGGAAAAATTTTCGATGGAGTATCGCTACTACATCAGCTCGGCTGAACTGACACCAGAGCAGTTTGCTTCAGCGGTACGAGGGCACTGGGCAATTGAAAATAGCCTGCACTGGGTTCTGGATGTCGTGATGAATGAGGATGCCTGCCAGATATATCGAGGTGATGCCCCTCAAATATTGGCCTGTGCACGACACATGGCGCAAAACATGCTGCGAGCCGAAACCAGCCGTAAGGCAAGCTTGCGGAAGAAGCAGCAATTTGCGGGCATGAGCAGCCCATATCTGGAAAAGGTATTGGATTCAGGGCTGGCTGAATTGAAGTCAATTTAACAATATGTTCACGCTCTCGCCCTGGGTTCGATTGAGATCTTTACCATCTATCAAGTCAGAGATAATTATGACTTTAAATTTTGGGCAATCTGTATACGTTCTTGAAAAGAATCGTAGTTGGATAAAGGTTGCAATACCTCAAAAACAAGGTGAGCCGTTAGAAGGCTGGGTGTTTACTGAATATACAGAGCGCTTTAATAAATAGCTCTAGCTAGTTGTGCAAAACATAGCCAATACATTGATGGTCAAGTGTTCCTTTGCCGAGGTTGCTACAGAAATATATGTTATTGATGAATGAAAATAGAATGATGTGACAGCGAGAGAGATTTAGTGAAATTGCCGCAGAACAGATACAAATATTACCAGCTCAACAGCATTTATCTATCTGCAGGCCAAAGCTTTCTTTTTATGCCAAGGCAGGTAAGCTGCGGGGCAAAACGCGTCAAGCAGGAGAAGGGATGATGACAGAACAAGATATCGCCGGGACGATCGGCATTCTGGGGGCGGGGTGGCTGGGGCTGCCGCTGGCGCGGGCCCTATTGGCGGCTGGCAAGCAGGTGACGGTGACGGTCAGCAGCGCCGAAAAAGCGGCCCGTTTGCAGGGGGAGGGGATCAACGCCCATCCGCTGACGATTTCTGCCCATATGTCGGATGCGTGGCCCATCCCCTGCGAATCGCTGGTTATCTGCGTACCGCCCAGCAAGACCGATGACTATCTGCAGGCGGTGGCAAGGGCCTGCGCGTTGGCCAAAGCGAATGGCACCCGGCGGGTGCTGTTTGTCAGCGCCACCTCGGTATGGGGCGCGGGGCAGCAGGAGGGGGAAGAACCCCAACCCCGCCATGCCCGTGGTGAGCGGATGCTGGCAGCGGAGCGGGCGGTGCTGGCGGCCGGTTTCGAGACGGTGATGATAGTGCGCCCCTCAGGCCTTTATGGCCCGGATCGCCATCCCGGCCGTTTTCTGGCGGGCAAGACTCTGGATGGCGGCGCCCAGTCGGTCAATCTGGTCCATCTGGACGATGTGGTGGCAGCGTGTATGTTGCTGCTGGAGCGGGGCAAGGATGGGGATGTTTTCAACCTGAGCGCGCCTGTGCATCCGCGCCGCGAGCAGTTTTACCCCTTTGCGGCGCGCCAGCAGGGGCTGCCCGTGCCGGTCTTTATCGAGCCTGCCGGTGAATTTCAGCCCATCGACGGTCAGCTGATTTGCCAGCAGATGGGATTCAACTATCGCTGGCCCGATCCGGCCCACTGGTTTGCCGAGCTCGCCGCCTCGGGCAATTGAGGTTTGCCAAGGGGGTGATCGCCCCCTATCATGCCGCCATCCATGAGAGAGAGGCGGTAATGATGGTAGATACAAAACGTCACCCCGATGGGGAGTTGTTGCTGAGAACCCTGGCAATGCCAGCCGATACCAACCCCAATGGCGACATCTTTGGTGGCTGGATCATGTCCCAGATGGATATAGGTGGGGGCATTATGGCCAAGGAGCTGGCAAAAGGACGTATTTGTACCGTATCCGTCGAAGGCATGACCTTTCACAGTCCGGTCAAGGTGGGCGATGTGGTCTGCTGCTACGGCCGCTGCATGAAGATCGGCCGCAGCTCCATGAAGCTCAAGCTGGAGGTGTGGGTCAAGCCGGTACTGCGGGAAAACGATGCCCAGCGTTACTGTGTGACCGAGGGGATCTTCACCTATGTCGCCATCGACGAACAGGGCAAATCCCGCCCGGTTCCGGTGAGTGCCTGATTAAATCAGCCGGGCATTGATGATGGATATTTCCTGCTCAAGCCCGGTTTTTTGCCGTATCATGCGTTCCAGCATCTCTTCCGAGCCCACATATTGCAGGGTGTCAAACAGGCAGAGATCGCATTGAGGGTCCCGTCTTATCTGATAGACGGTGGCCAGCTCCACTTGATGACAATTTCCTTGTTGATCATAAAACGTCACGTTGTACCGAAGTTCTTTCGCCATGAGACAAGGTCCTTCTGGTTGGGTGGAACAGGGACTATCAGCTTAGTCGGCGTGGATGACGTTTGTGATGGTCGCAACAAAAAGCAAAGGCGGGCGGTTGTTAGCCAATGAAAAATAGTTATCGCATTCTTGGCACCTCCCTGCTGACCCTGGGGTTGGTAGGCTGTTTTGAGGTGCCGGATCAGAACCATCTGGTCACAGCTCAAGGGATTGTGCCGGGACTCGACTGCCAGCGTCCGCCGCTGGTAGCGTTGGCGACCACGGCGCTGCCTCGTGAATTCGGGGTGACGGTGTGGAATCTCTACAAGGGCCAGCGCAAAAACTGGCGCGAAGGGATGGACAGTTATGCCAAGGGGCAGGATCTGGTGCTGCTGCAAGAGTCGGCCACCCGTCCCGATATGCTCGACTGGCTGCGCGCCGGTGATTTCCAGTGGCAACAGCTGCAAGCTTTCACCCAGGGCGGCGTCTCGTTCGGGGTAATGACGGTGGCCAAGACCCCGCAGGCGTTCGTCTGTGGCGTGCGCTCCCCCGAGCCATTGCTGCGTATCCCCAAATCCGGGCTGGTGAGCCTCTATCCGCTGCAGGGCGATCCTGATGGCGTCATGGTCATCAATATCCATGCGGTCAATTTCGAGCTTGGGATGGCCACCTTCCGCGAGCAGCTCAACGATTTGACTGCCTTGGTGCGTCGTCATCAGGGGCCGGTGATCCTGGCCGGTGATTTCAACACCTGGAGTGACAAGCGCCAGTTCTGGTTAAGCAAATTGGTGGACGAGCTGGGTCTGCAAGAGGCCGTGCCGGTGCCTGATCTGCGCCGCACCGCCTTCGGTCGCCCGCTGGATCACCTCTACTACCGCAATCTGGATTTGGTCGAGGTGAGTTCACCGGCGACCGACAGTTCGGATCACAACCCCATCATTGCGCGTTTTGCCGCCCAGTCTGTGACTCCCTGACCCCAGTCTGTGACTTCCTGACAAAGGATGGTGCGAGTTCCGCTCATAAAAAAATCCGGCGCCTGATGGCGCCGGATTTTTTTATACGCTCTGGCGGTCAACCCGCTCGGGATGACCCGCAGGCATTACTGGTAGAGACCCAGATTCGCTTTGGCGTAGGCTTCGAAATCGGTGCAGCCACCGATGTGCTGCTCATCCAGGAAGATCTGCGGCACGGTATTGACCGGCTTGCCGGCGCTCTTGGCCAGATCTTCTTTGGTGATGCCTTCGGCATGGATATCCACGTAGCGGAATTTGAAGTCATCGCGCTGTTCGGTCAGCTGCTCGGCGATCTGTACGGCACGGACACAGTAGGGGCAACCCGGGCGACCAAAAATCACTGCAAACATATTTTCTCTCCGTTTTTTAAGCCGTTTTTGTATGGCCGTTGATATGAGGCAGGCAACAGCATAGCCCTGCCTCGTGGCGACTTGAAGCCGAAATTATCGATACCCTGATTCGAGTGGGCCTATTGGCTCAGCTCTCATCGGCGATCTGGATCGGCTGCTGCTGATAGATGCTCTCCAGCACCCCCTTCTCGAATACGGTCCAGGGCCACGGCGCCTTGCTGGCACGATAGCGCTCATGGGTGGCCGGATCTTGGGACAGGCCACGCTGGAACATCACGAACGCCTTGCGCTGGCCGCCCGCCGTATCGATAAAGCCCACCAGATTGGAGGTGCCGGTGATGGTACCTGTCTTGGCATGGACCTTGTTCTTCATCATGGGGGCGGTGACGCTGCGGCGCCACGCCAGGGTGCCATCCACCTGAGAGCTTGGCAGCAGCTTGATCAGGCCAAGTTCGGCATCATTTTTCTGGATGAAGTTCAGCACCGACATCATCTGACGGGCGCTGATGAGATTGTGAGCGGAGAGACCGGAGCCGTCAGCCAGAGTGGCGTTGCCCAGATCGATCCCGTTCTTGGTCAGGATGGCGCGCACCGCCATGGTGCCACTGCGATAGCTGCCCGGCTTGTTGTAGTAGTGACGGCCCACGGTTTTGAGGAAGGTATCGGCGTAGAGGTTGTCCGATTTCTTCAGCATCTTGGCGAGCATTACCGGCAGGGAGACCGAGTAGTGGGTGCCGAGGGTCTCTGCTCCTTCAGGGGCCTTGTGGGTGACCCGCAGCAGGCCATCATGCTTGATACCGGCACGGTTCATCGCCCAGCGGATGTTGTCCCAGCCCCAAGCCTCCACGTCGTGAATGGCGAAACGAAGACCCTGCGGCTCTTTATTCGGGGTGATGCAGCCCTTGAGCTCGTAGAAGTTGCCCTTGGCCATGTCCACTTCCAGTGCGCAGAACTGGCGCGCCATATCGCCATAGCTCATCACTTCCACGTTGTCGGCACCGATGCCGATGGGGACGCCGGTAGCTACATTGCCGACCGCCGGTTTGCCAATCTGGGTGGCAGTGATGGTGCCGTAGGCGCAGTTCTTGTCGATGATGACCGAGGAGACAGGAGCGGCGAAGCAGAGGGTCTGATCCCCCCACGACCAGCCGTTGCCGCGCTCGTAGCCGTTGTAGGCGCCGGTGTTGACGTAGACATTGCCCTTGATGCTGGTGACGCCGAGCTGTTTGAACAGGGCCAGCAGATCCATGCGGGAGAGGGTGGGGTCGCCGACGAAGTTGATCCAGATATCGCCGTTGATGGTGTCACCCTGTTTGGCACCGGGCTGGGCCTGAATGTCAGTGGCGAAGCGGAAGTCGGCACCCAGCTCGAGGCGGGCCGCCAGCGCGGTGAGCACCTTCATGGTGGAGGCGGGGGCGATCATCTGATCCGCATGGCGGGCGAACTCGACGCCGTTATTGCCCTGCACCATGATGGCGTACTGGCCACCCTGAGGGGGCGTCAGCGGGGCGGCATGAGCCGCCAGAGAAGAAAAGAGAGCACAAAAACCAATCAACAACCGCTGCATAACATCCTCTAACGTGACGAAGGGCCCGGCAGTGGTGCCGACCCTGATAATTCAACCCGCCGATGCGGGATCTACGGGATAACGCAATTCATGCCATGTATGCCGGTCGCCATCATGTCATCGAGTTGGCGGTACGATAGCGACCCTCATAATCAAAAATTTTCTCTTTTATCTGCCAGAAGCGACCCGATTTGCGGGCGATGACAAAATCCGGATGACGGAACTGGCTTTGCGCGGCCAGCACGCTCGCCAGGGTGGTAAATTCGGGCTCCAGCCCCGAGGCGGGCCAATGATGACGCACAAAGTGCTGTTGAAACAAGCGCCGTGCGCCCGGGGAGTGAAATCCGAAGTATTCACTGAGGGTCAGCCCATCCTCATCGTGGTAGGTCACCTCCAGCCGCTCCCCCTGTTTGCCGCGCCCGGCTGTGAGGGTTAGCCCGGCGCAGCGGATCACCATGCAATCCTTGAGATTGAGCGCCTCTTTAAGCTTGTCGTCAGGGTCCACCAGCAGCTGATCGCAGCTCTGGCAGCGGCGGGCGGCGATGTCGTTCTCCGCACCACAGCCGGGGCAGATCTTGGCGCGAAAGCGGTAGTCACACTCCTCGCGGTTGCCCTCGTCATCTTCAAACAGCCCCTGACAGCGGCGGCCGTAGTGCTCGATCACCTTGCCATCCTCGTCGGTCTTGCCCCAGAAGGTGTTGGCAAAACCGCAGGCGGGGCAGGGCACCTGTACCGGCTCGGTACCGGCGTGGGGGCGAGGCTCCCCCACTTCGGGGGCAAACAGGTTGAAGTTGTTGCCCGCATAGTCGAGCACCAGACAATCCTCCTTGCCCGGCGAGAGGCGCAGGCCCCGCCCGACGATCTGCTGATAGAGGGAGACCGACTCGGTGGGGCGCAGCATCACGATAAGATCGACATGAGGGGCATCGAAGCCGGTGGTGAGCACCGCCACGTTGACCAGAAACTTGAGCTCGCGCGCCTTGAAGGCGCTGATGAGGGCATCGCGCTCTGGCCCCGGCGTCTCGCCGGTGATAAGAGCCGCCAGCTGGCCTCGGGCGCCAAGCAGGCCGTGAATTTCCCGTGCATGCTCGACGGTGGCGGCGAAGATCATCACCCCCTGCCGGTCGGCGGCATACTCCAGCACCTGACTCAGGATATGGGGAGTGACCCGCTGCTGGCGCTTTAGCTCGCCGTTAAGATCCGCCTCGCTGAAGAGGCCGTTCTCCCGCACCACCAACTTGCTGAAGTCGTAGTGGACTATGGGGGCATCCACCATGCGCGGTGGCGTCAGGTAGCCGTTTTTCACCATAAAACGCAAGGGCAGCTCGAACACGCAGTCGCCAAACAGCCGCTCGCCGTGGCTCTTGACCATGCCGTGGTAGTGGCGCCGGTAGATCCAGCCCAGCCCGAGCCGATAAGGGGTGGCGGTGAGACCGAGGATCTTGAGGGCCGGATTGGCGGCCTTGAGGTGGCCTAACACCTGATGGTACTGGCTGTCATCATCGAGCGAGACCCGATGGCACTCGTCGATGATGAGCAGCGAAAACGCCCCGTCGAAGGCCGCCAGATTGCGGGCGACCGACTGCACCGAGCCGAACACCACCTGGGCGCTCGCCTCCTTGCGATCCAGGCCGGCAGCGAAAATATCGGCCTTGAGCCCCCACGCCTCGTACTTGGCGTGGTTCTGCTCCACCAGCTCCTTGACGTGGGCCAGCACCAGCACCCGACCGCGTGCCTTGCGGGCCAGCTCGGCGATCACCAGACTCTTGCCGGCCCCGGTGGGCAGCACCACCACGGCGGGATCCGGGTGTTTGCGAAAGTGGCTGATCACGGCGTTGACGGCGTCGGTCTGATAGGGTCTGAGAACGAACATGAGGGCGTGGCGTTTGGGCATGGTGCGGCGCAGGGTGGCGCCATTATAGGGTGCTTGCCGCCACAAAAACAGCGGGCCGGCATGATGCCGACCCGCAGGGTGCTTGGTTGCTGATCAATGGAACGGGAAGATGTAGTTCATCCAGCTTGCCATGCGCAGCAGTATCTTGCGCATCACAGATACATGGTGGAAGTACTGGGTGTAGACCGCAGCCTGCCCGCTGGCACCTGCAATCATCTGATACTTGGCCCACTCGGGGTCGGTAATGGAGATGACTACCGGCAGGCGACCCGGACGCACCGCCGTGGTCTGATCCAGCAGACCGGCGTTGGCCTGCACGTTACCGGCGGCAATGGCCGGAACCACGGCTGTCACCTTGCCTTTGAAGATTTTGCCGGGGACGCCATCGATCACCACTTCGGCCTCATCACCCACCGCCAGTCGCTGCATGCTGTTCTGCCAGAACCAGCCGACGTAGGCGGTGTCATCCTTGTGGATGAAGGTCATCACCGGACGATACATGAAGGGAGTGGCGATCATGCCGGGGCGCAGGGCCAACTGCACTACATGACCATCGCTCGGGGCATAGACCACAGTTTGGGACTGTTGGTACTTGGCTTCCATCAGCTGGGCCTGCAGATCGTTCAGGGTAGCTTTCTGCTGGTCAATCTGGGCCACGATGTCGTCCACGTTGGCCTGGGTGACGTCGAGGTCACGCTGCTTGCCCACGCCACGGCGCATCAGGTCACTGGCGCGATCTCTGTCCAGTTTGGCTGAGCGCAGTCTCGCCTCAATGGACCTGAGGTGCTCGCGGTTGGATTCGACCCGTGCGGTGAGGCTCTCCACTTTCAGGCGGAACGGCTCATCATCAAGGCGAAACAGCACATCCCCTTTTTTCACCGGCTGGTTGGCCTGCACCGGAACCTCAACGACCCGGCCCTTGACCAGCGGCACTATGGGGGTGGAGACGTAGTAGTTGCGCGCCATCTCGGAGTAGGGGTGGTTGTAGTTCATCAGCATGATCAGGGTGCCGATGAGCAGCACGCCGCCCAGTGCTGCGGTGGGGACGGTCCACTTGTTGAGCGGGATGCGGAAGATTTTGAATATGGCGACACACAGCGCCGTGTAGGTCAGGATCAGTAGCAGGTCCATGGTTTATCCCTGTTGCTCACTCTGTTCGATAGTGTTGATACGGCTCTTCAGATCCGCCAACTCCTGCTTGAGGGCCGCCAGCTCCTCTTCATCTTTTTGTAGCCGCTGGCTAAAGCCCCAGCCGCGATCCGGGCGATAGATGGTTGCCCAGATCCAGAGGAAGGGCCACAGCACATGCAGGGTAAACAGGCTGACCCAACCTGCCACGTGAATGGCATCCTGATGAGGGTGATTCCGATGTTTGGCTATCTCGTAAGGAATATCGTGGATAACGATAACTCCATAAAAAATGACCAGCCCGACAAAGACGAGCAGACCAAGTGCAAAATAATCAAGGGCCATTTATAACCTCCACTGGCATGACGCACAGCTTAATCATTGGTTCCAACAAGCACTAAAGCAATTAAGAATCACACATTTATCGTCAGTTCGCCCGGAATCTTAAAGCTATTCGCTGTATTGAAGCTGAAGCCATTCAACAGTTGCATTATTAGTCTTTTTGTCATTAAAAAAGGCGCCATCAGGCGCCTTTTTTGTGCTGCTTTCGCTGCATTTTTTGCTGTTTTTACCCTTCGCTGGTACTGCTGACCAGCGGCTGGCGGAACTTCATCAGGAAGGCCACGGTAATGGCCGCCGTTGCAGTCAGGCCGATGATGGTGGAGGTCCCCATCTCCAGCCCGAACCCGATGGGGGCGTTGGCCAGATAGGTGATCACCACAACGGTCATGAACATGGCGGGAATGGTGCAGATCCAGTGCAGCTTGCCCTCTTTGATGAGGTAGGCAGCCGCAGCCCACAACATGATGACGGCGGTGGTCTGGTTGGCCCAGCCGAAGTAGCGCCAGATCACCCCGAATTCAGCCTTGGAAATGATGAAGCCAAGGATAAACATGGGGATGGCGATCAGCAGACGCTTGGCCAGCGGCTTCTGGGTCATCTTCAGGAAGTCCGCCACGATCAGGCGAGCACTGCGAAACGCGGTGTCACCAGAGGTGATGGGCAGGATCACCACGCCGAGGATGGCCAGAATGCCGCCCACGGTGCCGAGCAGGCTGGTGGAGACTTCGTGTACCACGGCTGCCGGGCCGCCGTTGGCCATGGTAGCGTTGAGCGCTTCGGTGCTGTCGTAGAAGGAGAGACCCAGGGTGCACCAGATCAGGGCGATGATCCCTTCACCGATCATTGCACCGTAGAAGATGAAGCGGCCGGATTTCTCGTTTTGCATGCAGCGCGCCATCAGTGGTGACTGGGTGGCGTGGAAGCCTGATACCGCGCCACAGGCGATGGTGATGAAGAGCAGCGGCCAGAGCGGCAGTTCGGTCGGGTGCAGGTTGGAGAAGTCCATCCCGGTGTTGTAGAAGCCTTTGCCGGAGGCGATCAGGCCAACGATGAGGCCGACCGACATGAAGACCAGCAGGGCGCCGAAGATGGGGTAGAAGCGGCCGATGATCTTGTCGATGGGGACTATGGTCGCGAGGATGTAGTAGGCAAAGATTGCCACAATCCAGTAGACCAGATCGGTGGAGGTGAGGTTGGCGAGCAGCCCTGCCGGGCTCAGCACGAATACCACGCCCACCAGCATCAGCAGCACCACGGCAAACAGGTTCATGAAGTGCTTGGCGGCGGTGCCCAGATGCTCACCGACCACGGTTGGCACCGAGGCCCCCTTGGCGCGCACCGACAGCATGCCGGAGAAGTAGTCATGTACCGCACCTGCGAAGATGCAGCCAAAGACGATCCAGAGCATGGCGACCGGGCCGTAGAGGGCACCCAGGATGGGGCCGAAGATGGGGCCGACACCTGCGATGTTGAGCAGTTGAACCAGGTAGACTTTCTTGTCCGACATCGGGACATAGTCCACCCCGTCAGCCATGGTGATGGCGGGGGTTTTCAGCTCGGGTTTCGGGCTGAATATCCGTTCGATGAATTTGCCGTATATGAAGTAGCCGGCCACAAGTAAGCCGACACAGAGGAAGAACCAGATCATTGCTACGCTCCTGCATTGTTATTTTTTAGTGTGCAGAGCGAGTCTAAAACGGTTGCGCCTGACTGGCAGGTGAAACTCCCCGAGCGGCGCTTTGACGCGCCGAGCGGTCGGCGGCTGTGATCAGGCGCACACTCCGCGGCTCAGTCCAGCCCCAGCTGATCTTTGAGCTCCTTGAGATAGCGACGACTGACCGGCACCCGGGCGCCACTCGGGGTGACAATCTCTGCCAGCTGGTTATCCAGCAGCCGGATCTCGAAGATGGCGTTGGGGGAGACCAGATACTGGCGGTGGCAGCGCAGCAGCAGGCTCTTTTCTTCCAAGGATTTGAGGGTGAGCTGGGTGTGGAACAGCTCGCCCTGACAGGCCACATGGACCCCGCCCAGATCGGAGAAGGCATACTCCACCTGCGCGATGGGCAGCAGCCTGACCCGATTGTGCAGATAGCCCGGAATATGTTCGATGGTGGGGGCCAGCCGCTCGATGGGCTGCGGGGAGATATCCAGCTTGAGGCGAGCGAGGGTCTTGGCGAGCCGAGCGGGCTCCACCGGTTTGAGCAGGTAGTCGAAGGCGTTCTCTTCAAAGGCCTGAATGGCATATTCGTCAAAGGCGGTGACAAAGACGATGCGGGGCAAGGGGTCGAGCATGGCGACCAGCTCCATGCCGCTCAGCTTGGGCATCTGGATATCGAGGAACACCACGTCGGGCTTGAGGCGCTGAATAAGCGGCAGCGCCTCGATGGCGTTGGCCGCTTCCCCCACGATCTCGATGGCAGGATCGCAAGCCAGCTGCTGCCTCAGCTCTTCGCGGGCGTAGTGTTCGTCATCGACTATAAGGGTGCGGATCATGGTAGCTCCTTGGGGATGGTGAACGAGACCCGGGTCCACTGCTCAGGCTCGCACGCAATAGTCACGCCATAGCGCTCGCCAAAGGCGCTTTTCAGTCGCCGATCGACAATGGTCATGCCCAGACCGTCGCCCGCGGGGTGCGCTTGCCAGGTGCCTGCATTATCTTCCACATGGATAGTGACGCTGGCGGGTTGCTCATCGGTCCAGAGGCGAATGCGCCCCTGCTCCAGCAGGGTCGAGATGCCGTGCTTGATGGCATTCTCGATCAACGGTTGCAGGGTGAAGCTGGGCAGTCGCAGTGTGGCCAGATGGGGCGGGATCTCGTTTATCACCGTCAGCCGATCGCCAAAGCGGGCCAGCTCGATCTCCAGATAGGATTGGCAGTGCTCCTGCTCCTCCTGCAGGGTCGCAAGGCCGCTCTGTCGCTTGAGGTTCTTGCGAAAGAACAGCGAAAGATGCAGCAGAAGGTCTCGCGCCTTGTCCGGATCACGCCGGGTGATGGCACTGATGGTGTTGAGGGTGTTGAACAGAAAGTGGGGGTTGATCTGGGCCTGGATAAGTTTCAACTCGGACTGCACCAGCAGCCGCTGATGCTGCTCCAGCCGACCGGCCAGCAACTGTTGTGACAGCAGGTTGGCAATCCCTTCCCCCAGGGTGTGGTTGATCTTGAGAAACAGCCGCTTCTTCGGCTCGTAGAGCTTGATGGTGCCGATCACTCCTTTATCCCCCTGCAGCGGGATCACCAGCACCGAACCCAGCTGGCATGCGGAGGAGAGGCTGCAGCGATAGGGTTGACTGTTGCCATCGGCAAACAGCACCTTGTTCTGGGCGATGGCCTGCATGGTGATGGCTGACGCAATGGGGGTGCCCGGCAGATGGTGATCTTCGCCGGTGCCGATAAAGGCGAGGATCTGCTCGGTGTCCGTGATGGCGACAGCCCCCACGCCGGTCTCCTCCTGAATGATGCGGGCAATCTTGTTGCTCGCCTCCGGGGTAAAGCCCTGACTCATGATCCCCACTGTACGGTTGGCGATATTGAGCGCCTTGGCGGAGAAGACCCGGGAGAACTTCTCATACATCCGCTGCTGGTCGCGGATCATGCTGATAAAGAGCGCCGCGCCGCAGGAGTTGGCCAGAATCATCGGGGTGGCGATGGTGCGCACCAGCAGCAGGGATTTGTCGAACGGGGTCGCCACCAGCAGGATGATCACCATCTGCATGATCTCGGCGTAGAGGGTGGTAAAGAAGGCTATACGTGGTTCAAACAGGGCATCCGTTCGCCCCGAGCGCATCAGTCGCCAGTGCACAATGCCCCCGAGCAGCCCTTCACAGGTGGTGGAGATGGCGCAGGCGAGATCGGTAAATCCCCCTAGCGTATAGCGGTGCAGGCCGCCGGTCAGCCCCACCAGAAAGCCCACCAGCGGTCCCCCCAATAATCCCCCCAAGACGGCGCCGACCGCCCGGGTGTTGGCGATGGCATCGTCGATATCGAGGCCTACATAGGTGCCGAGGATACAAAAGCTGGAAAAGATGATGTATATCAGTATCTTGTGAGGTAGTCTCACGGAATAGTTGGCAAGCGGGCGCAGCAGCGGGCTTTTCGAGAAGAGATAGGCGATCACCAGGCTGACGCTCATCTGTTGCAGCAAGGAGAGGACCAACTGCATAAAAAACGCTCCTCATAAGCCAGCTGAAAAAATGTTCAGCCCGTGAATAAGTGTGATCAGGATCTTGTTCTGTTGGCCCAACTGGGCGCAGCGGGACGCCAGTTTGCCAGAACAAGTTGATAAAACCATATTAAATCAGCATGTTAAATTGATATTTGTGTAAGCGGCAGCGGGTTGATATTGATGGATGGAGCATGAATGTATCCGCTGGATACGCCACACGGAGGTGGCATGCTCCGCCCGGCCCCTTGGCTGGGCGTTTTTTATACATGGTCAGTTGGCAACCTTCTGATGGGGGTTTGAGCAATTATTCCGGTTTGTCCAATGAGTTATCCCCAGCTTCTGGGGATAACTCAGAATGCAAAGTAGTAGCAGAAGCGGCGGGTCAGGTTGAAGAACTGCCGTTGTCCCTCATCCAGCTCTTCCTGTTTGATAAAAGCAGTGATGGTGCGTTCATCTTCTCGCAGATCGATCATGGCGACGGCTTCCGGCCGCTGGGCCTTGATATAGGGCAGGATCTTCGGCTTGAGAGGCATGGTGGGTTCGGTAGAGAGCACCAGCGCGATGCTCTCGTCGGAGAGTTTCACCAGTGAACCCGGCGGATAGACCCCCAGCACCTTGACCAGCAACTTGACCAGATTCTGGTCGAACTTTTTCTGGGATAACTTGTAGAGCTGGCTGATGGCCTGACTCGGCGCCGCCGGGTTGCCGCTGTTGCGGGGATGGAGCAGCTCGTCGTAGAAGTCGACCAGTCCGATCAATCGCGCCAGCGGCGGGATCTCCCCGCCCTTGATCCCGAGCGGATAACCGCTGCCGTCGAGCCGCTCGTGGTGCAGATGGGCGACCTGACGGATTTTCGGTTCAAAGGCGTTGAGCTGGGTCAGCATGTCAAATCCGTACTGGGGATGCATATTGAGGAAGTTCTGCTCGGCCTTGTTGAGATCCCCCCGTTTTTGGGTGATCTGGCTCGGGATTTTCAGTTCGCCGATGTCGTGGATAAGTCCCGCAAGTCCCGTCTCCTCAATCTCGATGGGGTTCATGCCGAGTTCGCGGGCCATCAGCATGGCGATAAAGGCGACGTTGAGGCTGTGCTGCAACAGGATATCGGTGTGGGGGCTGCGAATTAGGTGGAGCCCGAGAGGTCCTTCATGCTGACTGAGGGTGAAGGCGGCATTGCGGACGATCTGGGCGGTATTGGCCAGCCCCTCATCCGGTTTGAGGTTCAGCGCCCCGAGTGCATCGCGCAGCTCGCTCATGGATTGGCCAAAGGCTTTGTCAGCGGCGCGCATGGAGCGGCGAAAGGCTTTCTCGTCAAAGGGGGGCGGGCCCGAGGCAATCAGCTCTTCCAACTCGTCAAGGTCAGGCCCGGCATCCGGGATATCGCCGCGCAGCAGAGGCTCGATGGGCAGCTCGCTCTTGTCGGGGTCTACCATCAGCAGGGTGAGATCAAGATGACGGAGAATGTCGAGTTGCTGCTGATCCTTGATCTTGAAGGTATTGAACATAAACGGGTGGTTGGTCCATCCCGTGGGGAGATGGATATAGTGGCCTATTCTCAATTGCTCTATCGAGGCTTGGATCAGTGCCATCGGTTAACCTGCATTTCGTGAATGCCTACTCAACAAGCTAGCAAAATCCGATGGATAGACAACTAAAAATCCATTTCGGTGCTGCGGAGCACTCCGTGCTGTGATGGGGCGCACGAGCGCCGTGCTTCTCCTCTTAATTCGCGCTTAAGTTTTACTTCCTACGCTGGCCCTGTCCGTTTTTGTTGGCTTGGCCGGCCCGCTGCACTGCAGGCCGGTATGTAGGAGTTGTTTATGCGTGTAACTCTCGGTGTACTGCAGACCAATCTGTTGCTGGTGCTCTTTTTCGCCCTGGTACTGAACTGGCCAGTCTTTTTGCATTTCTATACGGTGCTCAGCGCCCTGACCCATGTCAAAGCCGGATTTGCCATCTCGATCCCGCTGGTGCTGATCGCGGCGCTCAATGCCGTGTTTATTCCCTTCACGTTCCGGTTTGTGCTCAAGCCCTTTTTTACCGTGCTCATTTTGACTGGCTCCATCGTCAGCTACGCCATGCTCAAATACGGCGTCATCTTTGATGCTGGCATGATCCAGAACATCGTGGAGACCAACAGTGGTGAGGCGGGGGCCTATTTGAATGGCTCGGTTGCGCTCTGGTTTCTGCTGACCGGGCTGCTGCCTGTTCTGGTGCTCTGGTCACTGCGGATCCGCTATCCGGCTCGCTGGTATCAGGGGTTGGCGTGGCGGGCAGGTGTATTGGCTATCTCTCTGCTGTTTATCGGGGGCGTCGCGGCACTTTACTATCAGGATTACGCCTCGGTCGGTCGCAACAACAAGTCGCTGGCCAAAGAGATTGTGCCTGCCAACTATGTGCACGGCCTCTACAAATATGGGCGGGATGTGCTGTTTGCCACGCCGATCCCCTACCAACACTTGGGGACCGATGCCAGGGTGGTGGCCCGGGGAAGCAAGCCGACTTTGATGTTCCTGGTGGTGGGGGAGACGGCGCGCAGCCAGAACTACTCCCTTAACGGGTATGGCAAGGCGACCAACAGCTTTACAGCCAAAGAGCAGGGGGTGGTGTCGTTCAGGAATGTGCGCTCCTGCGGTACGGCCACTGCGGTTTCGGTGCCCTGCATGTTCTCCAACCTCACGCGCCGTGGCTACGATGACCAGCTTGCCAGCTCCCGTGACGGCCTGCTCGATGTGCTGCAACATGCCGGAGTCTCGGTATTGTGGAAAGAGAACGATGGCGGCTGCAAAGGGGTGTGCCGCAATGTGCCGACCATCGAGATCCTTCCCAAATCCTATCCGGCGCTCTGTCAGGGGGAGTCTTGCTATGACGAGGTGCTGCTGGAGGGGCTGGATCAGCAGATTGCCGGCATGAAGGGCAACAAGCTGGTGGCTTTTCACCTGATGGGCAGCCATGGCCCGACCTATTTCCGTCGTTACCCTGCCAGCGAGCGCGTCTTTATGCCGGACTGCCCGCGCAGCGACATTGAAAACTGCAGCAACGAAGAGCTGGTCAACACTTATGACAACACCATCCGCTACACCGATAAGGTGATGGGACTGCTGATAGACAAGCTCAAGTCGCTGGAGAGCCAGTACGATGTGGGGCTGGTCTATCTCTCCGATCACGGTGAATCCCTTGGGGCTATGGGGCTCTATCTGCACGGCACGCCCTACAAGTTTGCGCCGGATGATCAGACCCGGGTGCCGCTGCTGACCTGGTTCTCGCCTCAGTTACAGGCTGATCGCCAGCTTGATATGGGTTGCCTGGCAGCGGAGGCGAGCAGTCAGCGCTTCTCCCATGACAACCTCTTTCACTCCATGCTGGGGATCATGGATGTGCAGACGAGTGTTTACGACAACAAGCTGGATCTGTTCAAGCCATGTCGGGCGGGGTGAGACGTTCACTGGCGTTGTTGCCCAAATCGATGCAGCTTGAAGTGAACTTACTGAGGGCTCGGTGAGCTGATCACCACCATCCCCTTTAAAGTCTGCATCATGGGCACATCCCTTCATCCCATCACCAACTGGCCTAAATACAACAAGTCTTTGATTAACCGTGGTTCACCCACCTTCTGGATTGATGCCGAGGCCATGAACAACTGGTTCAGCCACGGCCATCATGGGCGCCGGGGCCATAGCCAGCTCTACACTGACCAGACCTTCTCTACCGTCCTGATGCTCAAGGGCATTTTCAACCTCTCCCTGCGGGCGACACAGGGCCTGCTCGACTCGCTGTTTGAGCTGATGAATGTGCCGCTGTGTGCCCCCGACTACAGCTGTGTCAGCAAGCGCGCCAGTACCGTGGAGGTGGCATACCGCCAGCCACCCAAGGGTAAGGTGACCGATTTGGTTATAGATTCCACCGCCTTGAAAGTGTTTGGCGAGTGTGAATGGAAATTCAGACAACATGGCCATGACAAGTGCCGGGGCTGGCGCAAATTGGATCTGGCGAACCACGACATCGTGGCAGCTAGGGCATGTATTTCCGCCGCGCAAGAATGCCGGTTTATGGGAAGAGGGGCATCCACGTAATGAAGCGGTTCTGGTGATGCGTAAGGAGGGGCTGGCTCACTGGAAGCAGCAGTCCGGGTATCATCAGCGCTCATTGGCCGAGACGGCGATGTATAGGTTCAAACAATTGATGACGGGAAAATCAGTCTACGTAACTACAACGGACAAGTGGGAGAGATCATGGCCTACGTGTGTGCGATGAACAAACTGAATGCCCTTGGTCTGCTGGTTAGATAGCCCCAAGTGTAGCTATCACCTAGGGCTGGGGAAGTTGTTACCTAATGGTTGATTTGGGCAACAACGCCTCTGTGGTCATCGGCCCGGATGAATGCCGTTGGATGCTCGCCGTGCCCGCCAGGCCTGAATGCGCGCCTGGGTGCCGATGACGAAGACGAAGAAGACCGGTACGAAGAAGATGGCCAGCAGGGTGCCGCTGATCATGCCGCCAAACACGCCGGTGCCGATGGCGTGCTGGGTCTCCGCGCTTGCGCCACTGGCGAGCATCAAGGGCACCACCCCGAGGGTGAAGGCCAGCGACGTCATCAGAATGGGGCGCAGGCGCAGGCGGGCAGCAGTGATAGCCGCATCAAGCAGTGAGCGCCCTTCGCTGTGCAACTGGCGCGCAAACTCCACGATGAGGATGGCATTCTTGGCCGACAGACCGATGATGGTGATCATGCCTACTTTAAAGAAGACGTCGTTAGGCATACCGCGCAGCATCACGGCCGCGACAGCACCGAGCAGGCCCAGCGGCACCACCAGCATCACCGAGAGCGGGATCGACCAGCTTTCATAGAGTGCCGCCAGCACCAGGAAGACCACCAGCGCCGACAACAGCATCAGCAGGGGGGCCTGCTCGGCCGACTGGCGCTCTTGCAACGACTGTCCCGTCCAGGCCAATGCGAAGCCTGGCGGCAATTGCGCCACCAGGCGCTCCATCTCCGCCATCGCCGCTCCGCTGGAGAGGCCGGGCGCTGTCTCTCCGGCAATACGCACGGCAGGGAAGCCATCGAAGCGCATCATCTGTTGCGGCGATTCGCGCCATTCCGGTGTCACCACCTCCCGCAAGGGGACCATGCCGCCGCTGGCATTGCGTACCCGCAGGCCGAGCACGTCATCGAGCTGCATGCGCGCCGACGCGTCGGCCTGCAGAATGACCTGCTGCATGTGCCCGCCGTTGGGGAAGTCGTTGACGTAGAGCGACCCCATTGCGGCCGACAGGGTACTGCTTACGCTGGCGAACGAGAGTCCCATGGCTTCGGCCTTCTGTCGGTTGATCTCGAGGTGAATGCTCTCGCCGGGAGGCAGATTGTCGGGATACACATCACTGACTACCTGGCTTTTGGCGGCCAGTTCCAGCAGTTGGGCCTGAGCGGCCAGCAGCGCGGCATCTCCCCGGTTGGCTCTGTCTTGCAGGAACAGGGTGAAGCCGGAGGCGGTGCCCAGCTCGTCGATGGCGGGCGGCAGCAGACTCATTACCGTGCCTTCAGGAATGTTCGCCATGGCTGTTTGTGCCAGCTCTGCCTCTTCGGCTGCCGTGGCACCATGACGCTGATCCCAATCTTTGAGCATGGTGAAGGCCATGGCGGCATTGGGGCCTGCACCGGAGAAGCTGAAGCCCTGCACCACCAGGTTGGTGTCCAGCGCCTTGCGAGAGGCGACGTGAGCCTCGAAGGCCTTGACCACCTCAAGGGTACGCTCGCTGGTGGCGCCGGTCGGCAGCTGGATGGAGGTCATGAAGTAGCCCTGATCCTCGTCCGGCAGGAAAGAGGAGGGCAGCTGGGCGGCGCCGATGGCCAGCACGGCGCAGAGGGCGGCAAAGGTTGCCATCATCCGTCCGCTGCGCCCGACCAGCCGGGTTACCCGCGCACCGTAGCCTGCTGTGAACCGCTCGAAACCCCGGTTGAAGGCACCGAAGAAGCCGCGCTTCTCATGATGATCCGGACTGACCGGACGCAGCAGGGTGGCGCAGAGCGCAGGCGTCAGGGTCAGGGCGAGGAAGGCCGAAATCAGGATCGACACCGCCATCGACAGGGTGAACTGCTGGTAGATGACCCCCACCGAGCCGCTGCCAAACGCCATGGGGAGGAACACCGCCGTGAGCACCAGGGTGATGCCGATCACCGCCCCGGTGATCTCCTTCATGGCCTGCGACGTCGCCTCCCTGGGCGAGAGCCCTCGGGTGGCCATCAGGCGCTCGACGTTCTCCACCACCACGATGGCGTCGTCGACTATGATGCCGATGGCCAGCACCATGCCGAACATGGTGAGAGAGTTGATCGAAAAACCGGCCAGCAGCATCACCGCGAAGGTGCCAAGCAGGGCGATAGGGGCGACGATGGCCGGGATCAGGGTGTAGCGCAGGTTCTGCAGGAAGAGAAACATCACCAGAAACACCAGCATCATGGCTTCCAGCAGGGTGTGGATCACCTTTTCGATGGAGACCTTGACGAAGGGGGCCGAGTCAAACGGGATCGAATAGGCCATGCCCGCTGGCAGGGTGGGGGCGAGCTGGGCGAGACGGGTGCGCACCGCATCGGCGGTACGCACGGCGTTGGCGCCGGGGGAGAGCTGGATGGCGGCGCTGGTGGCGGCCACGCCGTTCTCCCGGTTGGAGAAGGCGTAGGATTGCGCCCCCAGCTCGACCCGGGCGACATCACCCAGCACCAGTTTGGCGCCATCACCACCGGCTCGCAGCACGATGGCGGCGAACGCCTCGGGGGTTGTCAGCTGCCCTTGAACCGTGAGGGGAACCGTCAGGCGTTGCCCCGGCAGGGCGGGTTCGTCGCCGAGGCGCCCCGGTGCAATCTGGATGTTCTGCTGCTCGATGGCCTGCGCCACCTCGCTGATGGTCAGCCCGTAGGCGGCGAGTTTGGTCGGATCTACCCAGATGCGCATGGCCTGTTCGGCGCCGAACAGTTGCACCCGCCCCACACCGTCGATGCGGCGCAACTCCTGCACAATATTGCGTGCCATGTAGTCGTTGAGGGCAACCTCATCGAAGCGGCCATCCGGTGAGGTCATGCCGACCATCATCAGAAAGCCGGATGAGGCGGACTCCACCTGCAGGCCGGTTTGCCGCACCGCTTGTGGCAAGCGAGGCTCGACCGCCTTGATGCGGTTTTGCACGTCCATCTGGGCCAGCTCCGGATCGGTGCCCGGCTTGAAGGTGGCAGTGATCTGCGCGCTGCCCGAGGCGTCCACCGACGACTCGAAGTAGAGCAGGTTCTTCACTCCCGACAGCTCGCGCTCGATAAGGCTCACTACCGCATCGTTCAGGGTCTGCGGCGTGGCGCCCGGATAGGCGGCATAGAGGGTCACCGACACCGGCGCCACCGAGGGATAGCGGGAGATGGGGAGCTTGGGGATGGCGATGACCCCTGCCAGCACGATGAACAGGGCGATCACCCAGGCAAACACCGGGCGATGGATAAAAAACTGCGGCATGGATAGCTCTCCGATTCAGCGAATGCCTCTGTCAGCCGGTTGGCTGACGGCGGGTGGTTGCCAGGGGGAGGCAATGACCTGAACCCCCGGGGTCAGACGGTCGATCCCTTCGATCACCACCTGTTGCCCGGCACTGAGCCCGGACGCGATGCGGTACTGGCTATTCACCAGTTCAGCGGTGTTGACCGGAACCAGCTGTGCCTGCCCCTGGTCATCCAACACCCACACGCTGGTCTGACCCGAGGTGCGAACTACCGCCTGCTGGGGCACGGTCAGGGCGTTGGCATAGCGGGCACGGGGGATGCGCGCCTGCACATAGAGGCCGGGCAACAGGCGCCGCTCAGGGTTATCCACCAGCACCCGCAGCAGCACGTCGCCGGTCCCGGCATCGACCTCGATGCCGGAGAAGAGGATGCGCCCCTGCATCCCCAGCGGCGTGCCATTGCTGCCGAGGATCTCCACCGCCAGTTCCGGTGCCGTTGAGCCAGCCTGCTGGCGCAGGGATTCCAGCACCGAGGCCGGTTGACGCACATCGACGTAGACCTGATCAATCTGCTGGATCCTGGCCATGGGGGTGGCATCGGTGGGCGACACCAGAGCCCCTTCACTCACCAGCGCCTGATCGATGCGCCCGGCGATGGGGGCCTCCACGCTGGCAAATTGCAGGTTCAGCTGGTGCCGGGCCAGGGTCGCCCTGGCCTGGGCCACATCGGCGGCCGCCTGATCCCGCTGGGAGACCGCATCGTCATAGGTCTGGCGGCTGATGGCGTCGGTGCGCAGCAGCGGCTGCAGGCGGTCAATCTGGATGCGGGCGCGGGCCAGCACGGCCTCGGCCCGTTGCAATGCGGCGGCGGCGCTGTCGACATCGGCCTTGAAGGGGGCCGGGTTTATCTGGAACAGCATTGTGCCTGCGCTGATCTCGGCGCCCTGCTCGAACAGGCGGCGCTGTACGATGCCGCTGATCTGGGCGCGAATGTCGGCGCTGCGCAGTGCCGCCACCCGGGCGGGCAGATCCTCGCTGATGACAAGCTCCCGACCAGTCAATGTCAGCACCGACACCTGAGGAGGGGCGGGAGCCTCCTGCTCTTGCGGCGCGACATCGCAACCCGCCAACCCGAATGCGGCAATGACGGCGAGCAGGGCGCCCGCATACCGCTGTTTTACAAACCTCATCCACTCACCTCGTTAAACCGTCTCTCCGGTGTGATGTGACCGAAGAGTGCATCGAGCGGCCATTATGGCGAGGGGCTATTGCGAATGATTCGAGGCTTTGTGGAGAATCCATGGAGGCGATGATAAAGTTCAACGCCACCTTTTTTCGAGTCCGACTATGTCCCATCTCAATGCTCCCGCCAGCCCGGCGGGCCAGTCACTGGTACTGATTGCAGAGGATGAAGCCGAGATCGCCGACATCCTCGCCGCTTACCTGCAACGTCATGGCTTGCGCTCCCTGCACGCCGCCGATGGCCGTGAAGCGCTGGCCATGCATCAGGCATTCAAACCCGATCTCCTGCTGCTGGATGTGCAGATGCCGCAACTGGATGGCTGGCAGGTGCTCAGCGAGATCCGGGCGCGCGGCGATACGCCGGTGATCATGCTGACCGCCCTCGATCAGGATCTCGACAAGCTGATGGGGCTGCGCATGGGGGCGGATGACTATGTGGTCAAACCCTTCAATCCGGCCGAAGTGGTGGCGCGAGTGCAGGCCGTGCTCAGGCGCACCCGGGCCGTAAAGCCTGCCACGGCGAACGTGTTGCGGGTCGGCCAGTTTCAGATCGATCTGGAGAGCCACGAGGCCAGCATTTTCCGCGATGACCAGCAGCAGGTGCTGGAGCTGACACTGACCGAGTTCAAGTTGCTCGCCTCTTTGATGCGGGCGCCGAAACGGGCGTTCAGCCGCGCCGAACTGCTGACTCACTGCTTGCCGGAGGGGGATACCCAGGAGCGTACGGTGGATAGCCACATCAGCAAGTTGCGCAAAAAACTGGAGACACACGGCATTCAGGGGGTCCCCGCCAGTGTCTGGGGCGTTGGCTATCGCTTCGGGGGCGATGCATGAAATCGGCGCCCGGCCTTCGCAGGCAGATCATCCGCTCTCTGGGCTTGATGACGCTTGGTATCATCTCCCTCGCGGTGATCGGCACCTATGTGTTTTATGGCATCGCCGTGGCGTTTGTGCCGGGCAGCATCTCCGAGACCTGGGTGCCCTCCAGAGTCGAGATGTTATGGATCGGCTCCACCATTCTCATTGCATTGGGGATGGCGCTGTACGTGGCGGTGCGCCTATCTCGCCGCATCCTGACTCCCCTCAACTCGGTGGCAACCAGCCTGCGCGAGGTGGCCGAGGGCAAACTCGATGCCCGTGTGCCGGAGGATGAGCAGGCGATCGGGGAGACGGCGCAACTGGTGCGCGACTTCAACGCCATGGCCGAGCGGCTGCAGAGCATGACCCGCGAGCGGGAGTTCTGGAATGCCGCCATCGCCCACGAGTTGCGCACTCCCGTCACCATTTTGCGCGGCCGTTTGCAGGGGCTGGCCGAAGGGGTATTTCCTCCCAGCAGCGAACTCTTCGAGGGGTTGCTGCGTCAGGTGGAGGGGCTCAATCACCTGATCGAGGATTTGCGGGTATTGAGCCTCAACGACAGCGGCCATCTGGAGTTGCAGCGGACCGAGGTCAGGCTGGCCGACGAGCTTGCCGTGGTGCTTGAGGCGTTTGCCAGCCCTCTGGCGGCGAGCGGATTTGTGTTGCAGCGGGAGCTCGATAGCGAACTTCATGTTTGCTGCGATCTGTTTCGCATCCGTCAGGCCCTGATGGCGCTGTTGGAAAATGCCCAGAAGCACGCGCTGCCGGGCCTGCTCACCGTGCGGCTGCATCGCTCGGAGAGTGTGTGTGTCCTGAGTGTGGAAGATGAGGGGCCAGGCATCAGCGAGGAGATCGCCGCCTGTATCTTCGATGCGTTTCGTCGCGGAGATCCGTCACGCTCGCGCAAGAGCGGCGGCAGCGGACTCGGACTCGCCGTGGTCAAGGCGATTGCAGAGGCCCACGGCGGCAGCGCGGTTTGCCAATCGACCGGACGGGGAGGGAGCAGATTCGTGCTCTCCTGGCCCATCTCAGCCATGTCCGGTGGCCCTGAAACCTAGCCTGCGGGCGGCGGGGTATGGTGAAGCTATACAGCTGCCCGCACAGGGGGGCGACAAGCGATGTCATAGGGTTTTCTACCGCTTGTGCCGGGTGAGCAGGAGTGGTTGGGACATGGCTCATTTGGCGCGAAACCATGGTTTTTTGCCGTCAAAAATTGAAACCGTTTTCAGAAATCCTTTTCAACTGTGATCCGCTTCAAAGCTTTTTCGGGCGCCAACCTCTAGCATTGGCTCCACGAATTAGGGGCTAGCGCTCCCGATTTTCCCGCTGTGGGAGGTAACCGGATGATCCGGCTATTTCCTTCGTTACTTTCGACGGTCATCATGGATGGCCGTTTTTTTTTGAGTTATTTCACGGTAAAGGGTCGAGCCGCTGGCGCTTTACCGTTAAAATTCCGCTTTTGCACTTGCCCGTGAGTCTTGATGTCTGCGTCCACCCTCTCTTCGGATAGTTATGCCCTGCTCGCCACCCTGCAATTGCAGCGCGTTGCCAGTACCCGTTTGCTGCAAGAACAACTGGCGATAGGCCATGCCCTGATCGATAAACTGACCCGACTGCAGGATGCGGGACTGGTCAGATTGCGCGGGGAGCAGCAGTGGAGCCTGACCGCCGAGGGAACGCTGGCGCTGATCCTGGGGGTGCGTGCCGGTCTCTGCCCGGCGCCGGACTGGAGCCGGGTGCCCTCATTGACCGGGCAGGATCTTACCCATGCGGTGGTGCGCGAGCTCTGCCGCGGCAAGGCGGGGGAGATCCCGACCTATTTCTCGGCCAGCGATCTGCTGACCCTGCTCGATACCCCGGACGCTCACCAGTTGCTGGCGGGCTCCAGCCCCGCCTGGCAGCAAATGTTGCTGGAGCACTTCTCGCTGCAACTCTTGCTCGATGCCCCCTATGAAGAGCGCTGGCCGCTGGCCAATGCGCTGGTGCGCTGCGCCCCCGAGGTGCAGGCCCGGGCCAAAGCGTTCGAGGCGGAGTGGCGCTGGCTCTGCGGGGATGGCGAGAGCACATCGCCAACCGGCGAGGACAAGGATGCCGCCCCCGGCTGGTCAGCCCTGCAGGCGCTGGCCCAGCAGAGCCAGAGCGGCCCGCTTGGCGAGCGACTGCTCACCGCGCTGGGCCAGTGGCAGGCAACCGATGAGGGCGAGGCGGGCCAGTGGCCCCGTTCATTCAGCGCCCTGCTCTGGCTTGGCTGGTTGCAGCAGGCCGATCCCGTCATCGCCAGCGAACAGCGCAAGAAGTGGCAGCGCAGTTTGACTGGCCAGTTCCCCCTGCTTGCCGATCTGCTCAGCCAGTGGGCGGGCGATCGCCACGGTCAGGCGGTCGGCCTGTTTGATACCCTGCAACTGCCGGTGGAGGAGCTCCACTGGGGCTATCTCTGGCTCGATCTCTGCGCGCTGGCCCGTCACGGTGCCCAGAGCCCGCAGGTGGCCATGTTGCACAAGTGGGATCTCTCCCATCTGCTCGATGCCGAGCCCCATCATCGCCTGATGGCCTTTTGTCAGGATCTGCTGCGCATCTTGTTGGGCGAGGCGGCCAAAGGGGCGCCCTTGTGCCAACAGCGCGGCAGTGAGGAGAGTACGCAAGAGGGCAGTGACGGGCAGGATGATGACGAGGACGAGGATAAAACCGCGGCCTCTGCCAGCTGGCTCAACTGGTTGCAGGGGCTGGGACGCTCCAGTGGCGTACGCAAGCCGCAGGAGCGGTTGGTGTGGCTGCTCCATGCCGACGGCCCCGAGCTGGAGTGCAAGATCCAGAAGCTCAGTACCAAGGGGGAGTGGACCGCCGGTCGCCGGGTCGATCCGGCCTTGCTCTCCACCCAGTATGCCGCCATGCTCGACGAGCATGACTGGGCACTGGTTCGCACCCTGCCACGGGTGATGGGACGACTGCCGCGGGATGTCTGGGCGCCGCTGGCCGATCACCCCCGCTTGTTCAACGCCAAGGGGCAGAAGCTGCAACTGGCCATCAGTGCCCCCCTGCTGCAGGTGGTGGCCACCGAACAGGGGATGAGCGCGCAGCTCTGCCCCGATGCGGCCGCCCGCGGGGCCCATATCATGCCGCTGGCGCAGGATCTGTGGCAGCTCATCCTCACCCCGCAGCCGCTGCTCGACCGCTTGCCAGCGCTCGAATCCATCCCGCTGCTGCCCGCCGAGGGGCTGGCCGAGCTGCAACGCACCCTGGACGCCATTCCCGAGCTGCCCTGGCACAGTCAGGTTGCGGGGCTTAGCGGCAACGCCGAACTGGCTCCCTGGCCGGGCATTCCTTCGGTGCAACTGGATTGGCAGGATGGTCAGCTGTCGGTCAAGCTGGTGACTCGCTTTGAGGATCTGCCGCCCCAGCCCCTTGGCAAGGGGGAGGCGATCGTGCGGCAGGGGATCAAGGCGTACCACTACTGGCAGCGGGATCTCGGGGCCGAGAAGCTGCAGGCCCAGTTGCTGCGCAATCAATTGCCCATCGGCCTGCCCGGCAGCGAGTGGCTGCTGCAGGGGGAACAGGCGCTGGCGCTGGTCAATGCCCTGCCCGAGCTGGTGGATGCCGGTGTGGTCATTCACTGGCATCAGGACAGCGCTCGCCTCAAGAGCCTTGATGAAGCGGCTCTGAGCCTGCGCATCGAGCGGCGGCAGGACTGGTTCCAGGTCGAAGGGGCACTGGCCCTCGATGAGCACCAGATCCTCGATCTGCGCCTTATTCTGCGCCAAATGACCCCGGGGCAGCGCACCGTTCAGCTCGACGAGAAGACCAGCCTGATGCTGAGCGACAAGCTGGTGGAGCGGCTCACCATGCTGGGGGCCATGCTCGATGAAGAGCAGCGCATCAACAACAAGCTGGCCTATCCGCTCACTCGTCTGCTCTCGGTCATTACCACCGAAGGGGATGCAGCGTGGCAATCCCTTCAGCAGGAGTGGCAGCAGGAGGTCGAGTGCCCGGACGAGCTGCTTACCTCCCTGCGGGACTATCAGAAAGAGGGGGTGCGCTGGATGGCGACCCTGGCCCATCACGGTTTTGGTGCCTGTCTGGCCGATGACATGGGTCTGGGCAAGACGTTGCAGGCGCTGATTGTGTTGCGCATGCGCCAGCATCTTGGCCCAGCGCTGGTGGTGGTGCCCAAGTCAGTGGTCACCAACTGGCAGGAGGAGGTGACCCGTTTCGCCCCCGAACTGGATGTGGTTGTGTTCGAGAACCCGGCCGAGCGGGAGGGGATGATTCGCGAGGCCAAGGCCGGTCAGGTGATCCTCATCAACTACGGCATGCTTGGCAGCCTGGCGGAGGCGCTCAAGTCCCGCCGCTGGTCTTCCATGGTGCTTGATGAGGCCCAGCAGATCAAAAACGCCGGCACCCAGCGCGCCAAGCTGTTGTTCCAGCTCGACGGCGATTTTCGCCTCGCCCTCTCCGGCACCCCCATCGAGAACCATCTGGGGGAGCTGTGGAGCCTCTTCACCTTTATCAACCCGGGGTTGCTCGGCAGCCTCGGCGAGTTCAAGCGTCGCTTTGGCAAGGCGGTCAAGGATCCCCAGCACATGGCACTGCTGCGTGCGGTGATCAGCCCCTTTATCCTGCGTCGTCTCAAGCAGCAGGTGCTGACCGAGCTGCCGGACAAGACCGAGATCATTCACCACATCAGCCTCTCCCCCGAAGAGCGCCAGCTCTACGAGGCGACCCGGCGGGAAGTGGTGCAGCAGGTGCAAAGCGCCGATGGCCGCGCCCTGATGCATGTGCTGAGTGGCCTGACCCGGCTGCGCCGTCTCTGCTGCTCACCGGAGCTGGTGATGCCCGAGTGGTCGCAAACCAGCAGCAAGCTGGACGAGGCGATGGCCCTGCTGGAAGAGGCGATCGACGGTGGTCATCGGGTGCTGGTGTTCAGCCAGTTCGTCGATCTGCTGAGTCTGTTGCGGGCCCGCATCGAGCAGAAGTCCTGGGACTACTGCTATCTGGATGGGGGCTGCTCCGCCAAGTCCCGTCAGGACTCCATCCTGCGTTTTCGTCATGAGGAGGTGCCGCTGTTCCTCATCAGCCTCAAGGCGGGGGGGACCGGCCTCAACCTCACCCAGGCCGATACCGTACTACACCTCGATCCCTGGTGGAACCCGGCGGTGGAAGATCAGGCGAGCGATCGGGCCCACCGGATGGGCCAGACCCAGCCGGTGACCGTCTATCGACTGGTATGCGAGCAGACGGTGGAGGAGAAGATCGTCGCCCTGCACGACGAGAAGCGGGCGCTGGCCGATGGCCTGCTGAGCGGCCAGTCCGAGGTGCGCGGGCTGGATGTGGAGAGCCTGCGGGCCCTGCTGATGGGTTGATTGGCGACGCCACCTTTCATACCGCCTATCGATACAGAAAAGGGGAGAACATCCAGAGATGTTCTCCCCTTTCTTATTTGGGGTGCTGATGCGGGATACTTCGTTTATCGCGGCAAGGCGGCCCAGCTATTCCTGATCCAGTCACCCCTGATAGAGATAGAGGTGCAGCCGCTCGATGATGGGCTCGCCGCCAATCTTGCGATCCCGCCGCGCCTGTCGGCTCTTGGGGGGATAGTTGCCCAGATGGGTGACTGCAGGCGGGGTATCCGAGCAGAGCAGCAGAGGCAGGCTCGCCTTGATCTGCTGCTTGCGCGGGGTGCGCTCCAGCCAGAGCAGGTTGATCATCGGGTGAGTCTTGACCGGGCGGCGGATCCGCAGCTCGGCATCGGCGGGCAGACGGCGAATGTCGTACACCTCCTGATCCACCATCTTGCTCCACTCCTCGTTGTTGGAGAGGGCCGGTATATAGCGGCGGCTGCGCTCCAGCATCTCAAGCACCTGCTCGCGACTGAGGCGATTGATGGTCTGCTTGTCAGCCCAGGTAAAGCCAAGGGATTGCAGCTCTCCCGCCAGCAGGGTCAGTTTGCGGTAGACCTGCAAGGTGATCACGCCGGGCAGAGCGGTATGTACCAGCTCGAACTTCTCGTCCCGTCCCCCCGCCTGCTGCACCAGCGCCTTGAAATCGAGCTTGTGCTGGTTGATTTGGTCGATCAGCGGTTGCAGCAAGGGGGCTGCGGCGGCAGGAAAGCGCAACCAGCCGGGCAGCCGATGAGTCGCCTTGGTGGAGCAGCCGGGGCGGGCGCAGTGATCCCGATAGGCTGCGAGGGTGGCCGCCAGCGCGGCTTCACCGTTGAGATAGCCCACCTCAATTTGCTCGATCGGGTCGTGCTCTTCTCCCTGCGCAACCGGAGGGAGGGGATAGACATGGGCCTCCTGCAGCTCGAGCTGGCCAAGCAGATCGGCCAGCTGGTTGAGAGCGGCTTCAATGGCGGCCATCTGTTGACGCAGGGCGGCGGTCGGGGTAAAGGTATCCATCGATGATCCTGTGGTTTCATCCGCCTCTGACGGCATAAACGATGGCGTCAGGGCAGGGGAATAAACTACTGTATAAATAACCATACCAGTATGCCGGTTGCGCGCCAAGAGGGGTGTTTTCGGGTCTTCATCGAGGGAGCTGCGCGGGAGGAAAAGTAAGTTTGTTATATGTTTCATTGTGTTAATTTAAGATCGCCAAGAGATCACGGAATTAACAATCGAATGTAATGACGGGGTTGCCACCCATGGCGAATCCATTGGCAAGTGCATAGGCAATGCGGTAAATTGCATATGTAAGGTGGTGCCATGCAGCACAATATGCTGCGGGCCGTTGATGGTCGAATAGTGACTTAATTATTCTTTATAAATCAAAGCATTAAATTTATATCAGTCAGTTTTTTACTATTAGTTTTCCTAATGTAACGTATCAAAATTCGTCAATTGAGTCGGCCCTGCTCCCTGACTAAGCTTTGCGCATCAAATAAAGCCCAGTGCGTAAACAAATATTCAGAGGAGCCACATCATGGCCAACATGACTTATACCGAAACCGGTTACCAGCATTCCAGCCAATTGAATCTGGTTGCTCGCGTTAAAATGACCGTTCTGACCTGGCTGGAGCGCAGCCGCAGCCGTCGCCAGCTCTCCGAGCTGCCCGAGTACCTGCTCAAAGATATCGGCCTGAACGAAGCTGACCGTTATCAAGAGACCACCAAGCCGTTCTGGCGTGGTTGATCAGCCGGGCATGGATGCCTTGTTTTTCTGCTGAGTCGTTTGCTGTTCTGCCCCTGTGGGGACCAGCCGCCAAGTCTGCCATTGTCTGTTTTATCTCCCCCCGTTTTACGTTGATCCTTTTTCCTATCCTCTTTATTCCATATCGCTACCGTCATTGCTGTCATCGTTCGATTGTTATCACACTTGTATCGTTAATGTTTGAATTTGTTTAAAAAACGATTTTAAGCCGCGATGCCTTGCGTATAATCCGGCCATAGTATTCCAGAGCGAGAGGGTGAGACGGATGATTCCCCAGCACGATTTTTTGGCCATGACCCGCAGCCATGAGTGGCAGCTTGAGCCCTTTGAATTTGCCCTGCCCGATGGTGCGCGGGTCAGCGTCTGGGATACGGGCGTGCTCTGTCTGGAGCCTGCCAGTGGCACGGACGACCAGCCGGGAGGACGCAAGGATATCGTCCTCTCCTGCGGCATCCACGGCAACGAGACCGCTCCCATCGAGATCTGCAACCAGCTGTTGAGCCGTCTGCTCTCAGGTGAGCTGATCGCCCGTCATCGGGTGTTGTTCCTGTTTGGCAATCCGGCTGCGATGAATCTGGGGCTGCGAGAGGTGGAGGAGAACATGAACCGGCTCTTCTCTGGTGCACACAGCAAGGGAGAGGGGCTCTGCAATCGGGAGCGGATCCGCGCCATGCGCCTCGAGCAGTATGTGAGCCGCTTCTTTGCCGATCCGGCTCGTCCCCGTTACCACTACGACCTGCACACCGCCATTCGCGGTTCGCGCCACGAGAAGTTTGCCGTCTACCCCTTCCCCCACGAGCGGCCTCACTGCCGCGAGCAGGTGCAGTTCCTCGGCGCTTGCGGGGTGCGTACCATACTGCTCTCCGCCAGCCCGACCACGACCTTCAGCTACTACAGTTCCCGCCAGCATGGTGCCCACGCCTTTACGGTGGAGTTGGGCAAGGTGCGCCCGTTTGGCGAGAACGATATGACCCGCTTTATCGAAACCCGCCAAGCGCTGCAGGAGCTGATCACTCAGGATGAGGTGGCGCTGGAGCCGTGGCGGGCGGATGATTTCACCCTGTTTGCCATCGATCGGGTGATCACCAAGAAATCGGCGGACTTTCGCTTCCTGTTCGCCAGCGATGTGGACAACTTCACCGAATTCCCCCAAGGGTTCGTGCTGGCCGAGGATGGTGAGCTGCGTTACACAGTCGAGAAGCCACGTGAGGCGGTGGTCTTCCCCAATGCCAATGTGGCGATCGGTCAGCGCACCGTGCTGATGGTGGTGCCGACAAGGCTCTGGGAATAGCGGTGGTAGTTTTGCCTGCAGAGCGGTGATGCATCCGCAGGCGACGCCAAGCCACTGTTTTAGTCGGTGGCTCAGACACAGCAGCGGTTAGCCGCAGTAATAAAAAACGGGGCCAGTCAGATGACTGGCCCCGTTTTTTATCGGGTTCAAGTGGTGTGGCTTAGCTGTTGTTCTTCACAAACAGGGTCAGCTCCTGACCGGGCTTGAGGTAATCCCCTTTATCCAGCTGATTCCAGCGCATCACATCGTTGATGGCCACCTGGAAGCGAGCCGCGATGGAGGAGATGGAGTCACCACGGCGAACCTGATACACCATCGATTTGTCGCTCTTCTTCCCTTGCTTGGGATAGACCACCAGCTTCATGCCTGGTTTGAGCGCCGACTTGGCATTCAGACCGTTCCACTTGGCGAGCTCTTCGTGGGAGACGCCGTGTGCCTGGCTGATGCTCCACAGGTTGTCACCCGAGCGCACCTTGTAACTGACTTTGGCCTTCTGGCTGCTGCCACGGCTTGCCAGCTGTTGCGGTTTGCTGGCGGAGCTGGCCTTGCTGCTGACCTGACCGTGGGTCGGGATCACCAGTTGCTGACCGCGACGCAGGTTGTTGCTGCGCAGATTGTTGGCCAGCTTCAGCTCGTTCACGCTGACGCCATGATTCTGGGCGATACGCGACAGGGTATCGCCACTGGTGACCTGATAGGAGCGGGTACGAATACGCTCGCTCTTGGGCAGATCGGCCAGTGCCAGCTCCAGGGTATCGGCATATTCTACCGGTACCAGCAGGCGGTAAGGGCCACGGGGCGACATCACGCCACGGCTCAGGGCCGGATTGACCTCCTTGAGCTGTGACGTGCGCAGACCGGCCAGTTGGGCGGCCACATTCAGATCGATCTGGCTGCCGGTCTCCACCACTCGCAGCTTCGGCTCGTTGGCGAGCACCGGCAACTGGATATTGTACTTGTCCGCATTGCTGATCATGTCAGCCATGGCGAGGATCTTGGGCACATACATCCGAGTTTCGCGGGGCAGATCGAGCGACCAGTAGTCGGTCGGTTTGCCTGCGCGCTGGTTACGCTGGATGGCGTTGCGCACCCGTCCTTCACCGGCATTGTAGGCGGCCAGCGTTTGCAGCCAGTCACCGTCAAAGAAGCGGTTCAGGTATTCCAGATAGTCGAGCGCCGCATTGGTGGAGGCCAGCACATCGCGCCGTCCGTCATACCAGTTGTCGTGGCGCAGACCGAAGTTTCTGCCTGTCGCTGGCACAAACTGCCACAGACCGACGGCATTGCTGCGGGATC
Source organism: Aeromonas sp. s11 (assembly GCF_040907945.1). Lineage (NCBI taxonomy): Bacteria > Pseudomonadati > Pseudomonadota > Gammaproteobacteria > Aeromonadales > Aeromonadaceae > Aeromonas > Aeromonas sp. s11. The sequence goes on from NZ_JBFOCU010000044.1 coordinate 32,947, forward strand.
GGGCATGGGGATCAAACATGCTCTCGATCATCGGGACAGTAATAAGCTCCATTGGCAGCTCACGCCGTTCAATCTCCTCTACCATCAGATAGAGGTAGGGTTCAGCCCGGCTGGCAATGGTCGCCAGATGCTTATCATTGCGCAACAGCCACTCACGTTGCTGGCGGATGCGCGGGTTGTCCGGAGTTTCCAGTTGCATATCATCGCTGATACGCACCCACAGATTGTCCGTATCTTCCATTTCGTCCAGCTGTTCATCGCCAAACAGGAAATGGGAAGAGTGTTTTTTATGCGCTTTTTTCTTGACCTGGGGGGACTTGATCGGCTCGATTGCCGTTAGCGCCCGGTCATCCTGATGGCTCAGGTTTTGGCAGCCGCTGAGCAACAGCGCTGCCAATAAGGCCGTTCGTACCTTCATCTCGTTCCGGTCATTTTTAGGAAAAACAGCTCGCATCATAAGGGGCAATGGCCCCCTGATCAAGGTTTGTTCAAAAAACGTCCTTCCACTGACGCAGGATGGTGAAGGTATCTACCGGATTTTCCACGCATTTTAGCCCATGTTTTTCAGCAGAAAATTTCACTGAATCCTGTTCGCCGCGCAGAAAAATGTTGAAAGTGCGTTCGTCACCCAGCCGGGTTGGCAGACTTGGCAGCCCTTGTTGCCGCAATTTGCTGATCAGCCCGATCTGGCGGCGGATCGCCGGGTTGTCCGGTTCGACCGCATAGGCAAAACGCAGGTTGGAGAGGGTGTACTCGTGGGCACAATAAATGAGTGTCTCATCGGGCAGGGCGGCGAGTCGTTGCAGCGAGTGGTACATCTGCTCCGGCGTCCCTTCAAAGAGACGACCACAACCGGCCGAGAAGAGGGTATCGCCACAAAAGAGCATGCCGTTGCCGTGGTAGGCGATGTGGCCGCGAGTGTGCCCGGGCACATGGATCACCTCGAGGGCGAGGCCGTGCCAGTTGATCTGATCGCCATCTTCCAGCCACTGACCGTGGTGATCCGGCATCGGGTCAAGTTTGGGGCCATAGAGCCGGGCGTGGGGGAAGTGGGCAAGCAGGTCGGTGACGCCCCCCACATGGTCGTGATGGTGATGGGTCAGCAGGATGGCATCGAGCACCAGCCCCAATGCCTCAAGCCGCTCCAGCACGGGGGCCGCATCGCCCGGATCGACCACCAGACAGTGATTTTCGTGGCGGATCAACCAGATGTAGTTGTCATTAAAGGCTGGAACTGTGATCACTGGATACATTGAGTCTGCTTCTCTTTAGGGAGGGTATCTTATATAACAGGATGGCGTTCGAAACCCCGAGTTGAGCCCTATTATGCAGGTGGCACGTACCGAACAACAAATCGAGATCCCGACCAGCTGGTCTGCATTGCCTATGGGAGACTGGGTGGCGGCCGAGATCCAGGATCGGCTCGACAACTGGTGCCCCAATCTGTTTGGGTATCATCTGCTGAAAATTGGCGCCCTGAGCGCTGAACTCTCCTGCAAACGCTCCTCCATTCGTCACCAGATCGGGGTCGCCCCCGGCGGACGGCTGCTCGACATGTATGGCGATCCCCTCGATCTGCCGGTGCGGACCGGCAGCATCGATGCCTGCCTGCTGGCTCACTGCCTCGATTTTTCCGCCGATCCCCACCAAGTGTTGCGCGAAGCCGAAAGAGTGTTGACCGACGATGGCTGGCTGATCATCAGTGGTTATAACCCCATGAGTCTGGTCGGGATCGGTCACTGTGTGCCGTTCTTGCGGCGCAGAATGCCCTGGTCGGCACGGATGTTCACCCCGGGGCGGGTGACGGACTGGCTGCATCTGCTGGGATGCGAGGTGATGTTCGACGAGCGCTTTGGTTATTCGTTTATGGGAAAACAGAGCTGGCACAGTTGGTGGCGAGAGAGTATCGGGCGGGATTATTGCAGGGCATTTGCATCGGTATACGTGATTGCGGCCCGTAAACGGCGCTTTCCACTGATCCCGGTGCGGCGGCGCTGGCAACTGCCAAAGTCCCTCGCCACACCGGGAATGGCCCGTCAGGGCTGGTAGCCGGTATCTTCGGCCAGATCCTTGCCGCAGGCGGCCTCTCTGGCCAGCTCGTCGCACCGTTCGTTCTCCGGGTGGCCGGAGTGACCCTTCACCCAGAGCCACTCAATCTGGTGGCGACCCACTTCCGCATCCAGCTCCTTCCAGAGATCGACGTTTTTGACCGGTTGCCGGTTGGCGGTCATCCACCCTTTCTTCTTCCAGCCGATGATCCACTGGGTGATCCCCTGGCGGACATACTGGCTGTCGGTAGTGAGGCGCACCTTGCACGGTTCGTTGAGGGTACGCAGCCCCATGATGGCGGCCATCAGCTCCATCCGGTTATTGGTGGTCAACTTGAATCCGGCGGAAATCTCTTTGCGGTGCTTGCCGTAGACCATCACGGCCCCGTAACCACCCGGGCCCGGATTGCCGAGGCAGGAGCCGTCGGTATAGACATCAATCTGTTTTAACATGAGCAATCAATCTGTTTTAACATGAGGCTTGGGGTAAACTAGCGAGTAAGTAAAGCCGAAGTTTGACATAGATTGGATCATGAACACACCCCAACTGAATCGCCAGATCATTCTGGATACTGAAACCACAGGTATGAATACGGCGGGCGGCCCTGTCTATCTGGGGCACCGCATTATCGAAATCGGCTGTGTGGAGGTGATCAACCGCAAGCTGACCGGTAACCACTATCACGTCTATATCAAGCCTGATCGTCTGGTCGACCCGGAAGCGATCCAGGTGCATGGTATTACCGACGAGTTCCTGCGTGACAAACCGTCGTTCAGCCAGATTGCCGACGAATTCCTCGAGTTCATCCGCGGCGCCGAACTGATCGCTCACAACGCACCGTTTGACGTGAGCTTCATGGACTACGAGTTCAGCAAGCTCGGACTCAACTTCAAGACGGCGGATATCTGCACCATCACAGATACCCTGGCGATGGCGCGGGATCTCTTCCCCGGCAAGCGCAACAACCTGGATGTGCTGTGCGATCGTTACGGTATCGACAACTCCCACCGTACCCTGCACGGGGCTTTGCTCGATGCGGAGATCCTGGCGGACGTCTATCTGTTGATGACCGGTGGTCAGACCAAACTCAATCTGGCCACCGAAAGCAATGAAAACGAGAGCAATCAGGACACCAGCATTCGCAGGTTGGAGAGCAACCGACCCGCCCTCAAGGTGGTGCGTGCCACTGCCGAGGTTCAGGCCCTGCACGAAGCGAGACTGGATCTGGTACAGAAAAAGGGAGGAAGTTGTCTGTGGCGGCAATGAGCAAGTGGTGTGCAGGTCTGCTGCTATTGCTCTCGCTGGGGGCGATGGCGACCGAGGTATTTGCCCCTTCCGATATTCCGCTGCTGGATAACCGCTTTCGCATCGATTACGGCGTGAAGGAGATCACCTTCATCATCAAGCGCAAGCCGGGCACCCCGTCCGTGATCCTGGTTCGCCCCGATGGCAGCAAGCTTTACGTGGGCAAGGTCAAACCCGCAGATGTGGGTTGGCTGGCGCTGCTGGAGCATGATCTCATTACCCTGCGCAATCCCATGCCGGGCCCCTGGCAGGCGATTGGCGAGGTGGATCCCGACAACCGGGTGCGCATTCTCTCCGATATCCGGCTCGATATCGCCGCCCTGCCGATGCAGCTCTATCAGGGGGAGGTGGTCAAGCTCAAGGCGTGGTTGCTGATCAATGGTCAGCCGCCGAAAGATAAATACTATCTCTCTGACCTTGGCATGACCGTCAAGCTGCAATCGTTCAGCGATGCCGATAAGAAAGAGGTCGTGCTGGATCAAGTACTTGGTCACTATCGCGATGATGGCAAGGGGCTCGACGAAGTGCCGGGCGATGGCATCATGACGGCGGAAGTGACGCTGCAGGATATTCCCGGTGGCAAGTACCGCGCCATGTTCAGCACGGGCAATCAGGTGTTTGTCCGTGCCCGTTATCAGGATGTACTGCTTTACCCCTATCCGTTCAGCTATAACTTGTCGCCGCCTTCGGATGAGCTGGGTGCCAAGCTCTCACTGCTAATCGACCGTGATGAGCTGGATCCCGCTTCCGTGGTGGTCAAGGGGAGTGTGACCAGCAATGTGGGCGGCCTCTACGAGTTCAGCGAGACCGCCAGCGACCCCAAGCTTGATATCGATCTCTCCAACATCAAGGAGGTCGGTCAGCATGAGGTGAAAGCAACCCTCTATGGCACCACTCGCCTCGGCCGTGAGCTGAAAATCGAGTTGCCGGTGAAAACCTTCAATGTCTTCCCGCCACCGCCGCCTCCTGTAGAGGTGGTGTCGGCCGCCGCACCGGCCTCCAGTGCCGAGGCGACCCATGAAGCTCCGGCAGAGGAGGAAATGGGCTGGCTGATCTGGGCATTGGCGGGTGGTGGTGTGCTGCTGGCGGTATTAGGTGGGGTCGGGTTTGTGGTGATACAAAAACGGCGTGCCCTGAAGCGTGCTCTGGCCGCTGCGCAGGCCGAGAATCAGCAAGCCGGACAACCTGCCGCCAAGCTGGATCTCAATCTGCCAGAGCAGTAACCCTCGTACTTCTCGCTCTGAAGTGGCGTGATGCCAGATATAGAAAACCGCCCTGATAAGCAGGGCGGTTTTTTTGAGTTCATAAACAGAACAAGCTGGCTATCAGTGTTCGCCGATATAGACATCCTTGTTCTGCTCGCGGATCTCGAGGAACTTGTCCAGATTGGCCATCATCAGCTCGACCAGCTGGGGGTCGAAATGCTGCCCTTTCTCCTCTTCAATCAGGGCCAGCACCTTGTCCAGCGGCCACGCCTTCTTGTAGCAGCGATCCGAACCCAGGGCATCGAACACGTCAGCCAGCGCCACAATTCGCCCCTCCAGCGGAATATCGGCCCCCTTCAGACCGCGGGGATAGCCACTGCCATTCCATTTCTCATGGTGATTGCCAGCGATGGTGGCACCAATCTGAAACAGCGCCAAATCGCTGCCGGAGAGCATATCCTGCCCGAGCTGGGCGTGGGTTTTCATGATCTCCCACTCCTCCGGTGTCAGCTTGCCCGGCTTGTGCAAGATGGCATCAGGAATTCCCACCTTGCCAATGTCATGGAGCGGCGAGGCTCGTTTCACCAGCTCGCTCTGCTCTTCGCTCATGCCCATCAGGTGGCAGAATTGTTCGGTATAGAGCGCGACCCGTTTGACGTGCAGCCCTGACTCTTTTGAACGGGTTTCGACCAGTTCGCCGATGCGATAGATGATCTCCCGCTGGTTGTCGGCGATCACCTCATTGAGCCGGATATTCTCCAGCGCCACTATGATGTTTTCAGTAAACAGGGTCAGCAGACTGGTATCGATCTGGCTGAGCTGGCGGGTGGTCTCGATGTGGAACAGCAGGTGGTGGCGCGGATTCTGGCAGTAGAGCACCATCTGGGTGGCGTTATAGACATTGCTGCGCTTGCTCATAGCCTGGCGCAGGATCTCCGGCGCGTCCGTGAGGAGCATGGCGGGATGGCCGGGGAGCAGGGGCTCCAATACTTGATCCTTCACCTCATAGGCGTATTGCTTGACGTCGTATATCTGGGTTTCCCCCAGATGGAGCAAGGCGCTGAGCTGCTCCTGGGCGCCTTCGACAAACTGGCGCAAGGCCCGTTTCTCAAAGATCCCCTTGGAGGCTTCGATGACTTTTTCCAGCCCCTGGCGGTTACTCTCCAGGGTGCGGATATCCCGATAGGATCGCAGGCTGGCCCGCAGCAGGGTGCGCAGCTTCTGGGAGGTGAGCTCGGTTTTATCCTTGTAGTCGTTGATGTCGTAGTTGGTGACCACGTCATCTTCCGGCGCCTGGCCTGGCTGGCCGGTACGCAGCACGATGCGTACCATCTTGTTTTGCAGGTCTTCACGGACGTATTTGACGACATCGAGGCCGGCGTGGTCGACCTCCATCACCACGTCCAGCAGCAACAGAGCAACGTCCGGGGTGGTGGCCAGCAACTCTTTGGCCTGCGCCGCGGAATAGGCATGCAGAAAATCGATGGGGCGATTGTCAAACTCGAATTTGTTCAAGGTGATTTTGGTGATGCGATGCACTTCAGGCTCATCGTCAACAATCATCACCTTCCAGCCCGCTTGCTGTGCGTCGGGGAGGGAGAGATCGTCATCATCAATAATCAGGATCTGGTCATCCATCATACAATCCTGTTTGGCATCCTGTGCTTACATTAACTGCTTCACTAAGGATAGGAAACTTATTGGGAAATAAAATTTGATCTCGAAAAACTATGGTCGAAATAAGCAAATGGAACCCTTTGTAATTGTGGCGTTGTCCGGCTGCTTTCTTTGCCCAATCATGGAGCTAGCGTGCATAAAGCCTATGTCTGGATTGGGGTGTGGACGCGAGTGGTTGGGGATGTTTGAATCCAGCTTGTAGCTATTAGACGAGAAATAATCTTATTTGATAGTAATTCCTATTTGCGTGTAGCATGGGCGACACACTCAACGAGGAGCCCCATCGTGTCCCCATCTCTGCCTCCCAATCGCCCCCGTCTGCTGACTGTCAAAGCCATTACCCAGATCACCCCCCATTTGCGTCGCATCACCTTTGGTGGCAGCGAACTGGCTGACTATCCCTTTACCTGCGGTGGGGCCCATATCAAGGTGATGCTGGCCCAGCCCCATCAGGTAGAGCCGGTGCTGCCTGCAATGACCCCGAGCGGCCCGCGCTGGAGTGACCCGGCGGACAAGCCGGTGATCCGCACCTACACCATCCGCGCGTTTCGCCGTGATGAGCAGGAAATTGATATCGACTTCGTGCTGCATGGTGAAGGTGGGCCCGCCAGCGCCTTTGCCACCCATGCCAAGCCGGGAGAGAAGGTGATCCTCTCCGGGCCGGGTGGCCCCAACCCCATGCTGCAACCGGCCGATCACTACTGCCTGGTGGGGGATCTCACCGCCTTGCCCGCCATCATGGCGATGTGTGAGGTGATGCCTGCCGATGCCAGAGGGGAAATTGCGATTCTGGTGCCGGATCAGGCCGATGCTCAGCCGTTGACACTACCGGTCGGGGTGCGCTGTCACTGGTTTGTCGGCGAGCCCGAGTCCAGCGGCCTGCTGGAGCATGTGATTGCTCTGCCGCTGGTGCGCGATGGTGGCTTCTTCTGGCTGGGTGGGGAAGAGGCGCTGGTGCTGCCGCTGCGCCGCCATTTTCGCTCCGTGCTCGAGGTGGATCGCCAGTCGCTCTACGCCGTGCCGTACTGGCGCCGGGGCAAGAATGAAGAGGCCTATCACCAGACCCGTCACGATGTGATGGATAATTAAGCGGATGCGAAAGAATACCTGATTCACTCTTGCAAATAAAAATGATTTGCATTTAGTATTGCGCCGTCTGGGTATTCGTCCGGGCGGCGTTTTTATTTCCGTTGACACAAGAGCGCCCTGTTTTCACGTCGGTTTGGCTGCATGTTGTCAGACCCAACGCAAGGAGTCGTAAAGGGTGGTTAAGTACCAGACCTCTCTGTTCTGGCTGGCATTGTTCCTTCTCTGCACGCTGTTTTGCCTCTCGTTCGCCACCGGTGCGGGCGTTTATGGTGCCCGCGAGGTGCTCGGCTACCTGATGGGGGATGCTCGCTGGGCTGGCGACGAGAAGCTCGCCATGGTGCTCAATACCTTGCGACTGCCGCGCACCCTCTGCGCCATGGTGGTCGGCGCCTCTTTATCTCTGGCGGCCTCCTTGTTGCAGAGTGCGACCCGCAATCCGCTGGCGGAGCCCGGTCTGCTCGGGGTCAACGCCGGGGCCGTCTTTGCGCTGGTGGTGGGGCTCACCTGGTTCGGGGTGGAGTCCGCCTACGGCTATCTGCTCTGGGCAGGACTTGGTGCGCTGCTTGGCAACGTGATTGTACTGGGGCTCGGCATGATGATTGGCCGCTCCAACCCCCTCAAGCTCATTCTGGTCGGGGTGGCGCTCTCCGCCACCTTCGGCGGTCTATCCAGCTTTCTGCTGCTCTCCAACAAGATGGTGCTGGAGCAGTACCGCTTCTGGAACCTCGGCTCCCTGTCGGCGGCCAATCTCGATGCCATCATCGCCGTGCTGCCCTTCGTGCTGGCGGCGTTTGTCATCACCTTGCTGCTCTGTCGCCAGCTGACCCTGATGCAGATGGGGGACAGTCAGGCCCAGGCTCTCGGGATCCGCCCAAACCGGGTGCGAATTGGCGTGCTGCTGGCCGCCACCCTGTTTACCGCCAGTGCCATCGCCATCGCCGGCCCTATCGGCTTTGTCGGCTTTCTGGCCGCCTACTGTGGCCGATTGGTGGAGCCGGTGAAGCTGTCGGTGCAGGTCTGTTTCTCCGCCCTGTTCGGCATGCTGTTTCTGCTGTTGGCCGACATTCTGGCGCGCTGGCTGATCCAGCCGTTCGAGCTGCCCAACGGGGTCATTCTGGCCCTGATCGGTGCACCTGTGCTGATCGCCATCGTCCACCGCGGGGGCTTTCGTACCCTGCTGACCGTCAAGTGAGGGGCTGATGCGCACACCTACCGATATGCTCTGCCTGCGAGCCGGCAACCGCTCTTTGCTGCTCCATCTGCCAAGCTGGCGCTGGCTGGTACTGCTTGCCGTGGCGCTGCTGGCGCTTGCTCTGCTGGCCCTGAGCGTTGGCGGCGGCAAACTCGGCTTTGCCGGGGTGGTCAACACTCTGCTGGGGGAGGGGACGCGGCTTGAGCAGCTCACCCTGTTCAAGATCCGGCTGCCGCGCATCCTTGGGGTGGTGGTGGCGGGGGCGGCCATGGGGCTCTCCGGCTGTCTGGTGCAGACTCTGGTGCGCAACCGGCTGGCCACACCCGACATGGTGGGAGTCAACAACGGCGCCTCTCTGGCCATCATCGTCTTCTCCCTCTACTTGACGGTAGGCAGCTGGCCCTGGTGGGCTGCCCCCATCGGCGCTATCTTCGCGGCGCTGGTGCTCTATGCCCTCTGCCGCAAACCGGGTGAGCAGGGCTATCTGTTCGTGGTGATCGGCATTGGCCTCTCCGAGCTGTTCGAGGCGCTCGGCCAGTTTGTGATGTCCACTCAGGCCCTGCTGCACCTGAGCTCCCTCTATCTGTGGAATATGGGCAGCTTTATCGCCGTGGGTTACAGCACCGTCACCCCCATCGCCATCCTGTTGCTGCTGCTCTGCCCCTGGATCGTCTATCTCTCCCGCTCGCTGGCGGTGCTGCGCTTTGGTCCCGAGATGGCCAGAGGGCTTGGCGTCAACGGCGATCGGGTGCAACTGGGCATTCTGGCGCAGGCCATTCTGGTGGCGGCGCTCGGCACCGCCATCGGCGGGCCCGTGGTCTTTATCGCCATGGCGGCCCCCATTCTTGCTTCCTGGCTGGTAAAAGACCGGGTGGTGCCGCTCTGGCTGGCGGCGCTTAGCGGCGCCCTGCTGTTGCTTGCCAGCGATACCCTGGTCCGGGTGCTGGCCAGCCCCCACGAGGTGGCGACCGGCATCATGACCCGCATTCTCGGCGGCCTGTTGCTGCTGTTTCTTCTTGTTAACGATCGCCAGAGGGCTGACTGATGACGCTCACCGTAAATCGCCTCCATTTCGCCTATCAGCAGACCCCCATCCTGCGGGACATCTCTTTCAGCGTGCCGAGGGGCAAGTTGGTGGGGATCGTCGGCCCCAACGGCTGCGGCAAATCGACCCTGCTCAAGTTGCTATCCGGCCAGATGAAAGCCCAACGCGGCGAGATCCTGCTCAAGGGCAAGCCGCTTTCCAGTTACCCCATGAAGGGGCTGGCGCGGGATCTCGCCTATCTGCCCCAGCGGCCGACCCTGCCTGCCGGCATTCTGGTGGAGCAGCTGGTGCAGTATGGCCGTCACCCTCATCAGGGCTGGTTCAATCAGTGGGGTGAGGAGGATGCCCGTATGGTGCGTATTGCATGCGAGCGGATGCAGCTTGAAAGCATCTGGCAGCAGAGCGCAGCGTCCCTCTCCGGCGGGCAGGCACAGCGGGCCTGGCTGGCGATGATCCTGGCGCAGGACAGCGACATGGTGCTGCTCGACGAGCCCACCAGCGCCCTCGATATCGGTCACCAGACCGAGGTGATGGAGGCGATCCATCGCATCACCGCCGAGGGCAAAACCGTGCTGCTGGTGATCCACGATCTGGCGATGGCGGCCCGCTACTGTGACGAGCTGATCGCCATCGGCGAGGGGACCATTGCTGCCATGGGCCCGGCCCGGGAGGTGGTGACCAAGGATCTAATCGACCGGCTCTACCAGACCAGTGTCGACATTCTGCATGCCCCCGGCGACGGGGCGCCCATTATCGTGCCCCGTCGCCACGAACATGGCCGCGCCCTGCGTTCGGCGAGTTGAGTCATATGGGCCTGCTCTGTGGGCCCACCGAGTGTATCCTCGCGGCCGATTATCCGGGCCGTGCAACGAGAAGGAGTGAGATGATGAAGCGTTTTGCCGCCCTGGCAGCAGCCATCCTGATGCTGGCCGCGCCGCTGGTTCAGGCGCAGGAGATGCGTGAAGTGACCGATGCGTTTGGCCAGAAGGTGCAGGTGCCAGCCCAGCCAACGCGGGTGGTGGTGCTGAGCGAGCTGGAACTCGACAGTACCCTGACCCTGGGGCTGACCCCCATCGGCGCCGTCAATGGCCGTGGTCAACCCACCTTGCCCCGCTACTTGCTGAACAAGGCGGATATGGGTATCCAGGTGATCGGCGATCTCGACAGCCCCAATCTGGAGTCGCTGATTGCGCTGGAGCCCGACCTTATCCTGACCGGCCAGACCCGTCCCGAGCTGCTGACCTTGCTGGGGGAGATCGCGCCGACCGTGGTGACCAGCAAGTGGGGTGAGCCTTGGCAGGATAGCTTCCGCCGCACTGCCCACACCCTCAACCGCGACCAGCAAGGGGATACTTTCTTGCTGCAGTATGCCGAGCGGCTGACTCAGGCTCGCAGCAAGCTGGCAAAGCATCAGGGGGAGAGCATCAGCATAGTGCGCTGGAACCCCAAGGGGCCGAGCTTCATGTATCAGGGCACCTTTGCCAGCAGCGTAGTGGAGTCGATGGGGCTGGTGCGCCCAAGCAAGCAGCAGGGTACTGGCGCACCCCACTCACCGGCGCTCAGTCTGGAGTCCCTCAATCTGCTGGATGCTGACTGGCTGGTGGTCGGTACCCTGAGCGCCACCGGTGATGCGGTGGATGCCATGCGTCAGGCGGAGCAGACCCCGGCGTTCCAGCAGCTGCCGGTGATCAAGGCCAAGCGCTTTGGCGCCGTGGACGGGTCGCTCTGGACCTCCAGCGGTGGCCCGCAGGCAGCTCTCAAGGTGATCGAGGATGTGGAGCAGTTGCTGGCAACCCGCAGCTGAGTGCCATGCGCACCAGAGGTTGACCCAACGAACAGGTTGATCAAAGAAGAGGGAGGCTGATGCCTCCCTCTTGCGTTGTCACTGTCTATCGTGACCTTTTCGGCGAGCCAGAGCCGTTTATTGCGGCTGGATGGCTGTCACTGTGAGCTTGCCGCTCTGGGTTTCGGCATGAAAGTGGATGGCATCCCCCACCTTGAGCCCTTTGAGCTGGGCCGGATCTGCCACTCGAAAGAGCATGGTCATGGCGGGCATCTTGAGATTCTCGATCGCCTCGTGCTTGATGCCGACTTTGCCGCTCCCCTCATCGAGGCGGGTAATGACCCCCTTGGTCATCACCATTGCGCCCTGTTCGCTCATCTCACCCGTCTGACTCATATCGTGCCCTTCATGGTGCATCATCTCTTCGGCCTGCAGGTTGGTCTGGGTGGCAAGGCCAAGCAGCAGGGTCAGGGTCAGCGTTTTGTAGTTCATGATGGTTTCCTTATCGTTCAGTCAATATGGATCGTGAAATCGGGTTATTCGGATTGCGGGTTCGCGCTCTTGCCAAGGCTGCGACTGCGCCACAGGTAATAGGCCGCTGGCAGCACCAAGAGGGTCAGCACCAGCGCGCTCACCATGCCGCCGATCATGGGGGCGGCGATGCGCTGCATCACCTCGGATCCGGTACCGTGGCTCCACATGATGGGCAACAGGCCAGCGATGATGGTCACCACCGTCATCATCTTGGGGCGCAGGCGCAGGGCGGCGCCCTGGATCACCGCACGATGCAGCCCCGCCTTGTCCGGCTTGCCGCTGGCCACCAGGTCATCCCAGGCATGGTTGAGGTAGACCAGCATCAAGACGCCGGTCTCTACCGCCACCCCCGCCAGAGCGATAAAGCCCACCCCGACCGCCACCGAGAGGTTGAAGTCGAGCAGCCAGAGGGTCCAGATCCCGCCCACCACCGCCAGCGGCAAGGTGGTGAGAATGAGCAGCACCTCCTGAACGCGGCGAAACGCCAGATAGAGCAGCAGCACGATAATGGCGACCGTGAGCGGCACCACGTAGGCGAGGCGCGCCTTGGCTCGTTCCATGTACTCGTATTGGCCAGACCAGGTGAGGGCGTAGCCCGCCGGCAGCACCAGCTGCTTGCCCACCTCGGTCTTGGCCTCTGCCACAAAAGAGCCGATGTCGCGGCCGCGAACGTCGACGTAGACCCAGCCGTTGAGGCGCGCATTCTCGCTGCGCAGCATGGGGGCTTCATCGCTGATGTAGACCCGGGCCACGTCCGCCAGCGCGATACGCGCGCCGATCGGGGTGACCACCGGCAGCAGCTCGAGGCTGGCCACCGAATCCCGATAGCTCTGGGGATAGCGTAGGTTGATGGGGTAGCGCTCGCGCCCCTCGATGGTTTGGCCCACCTCCATGCCGCCCACTGCGGTGGCGAGCACCGCCTGCACATCGGCGATATTGAGGCCGTAACGGGCCGCTTTGAGCCGGTCGATATCCACCTTGACGTAGCGGCCACCCGCCACCCGCTCGGCGTAGACCGATGAGGCGCCCTCCACCTTGCCGACGATCTGTTCCAGCTGCTGGCCGAGCTGCTGGATCACCTTGAGATCCGGCCCCGCTATCTTGATGCCGACCGGGGTCTTGATACCGGTGGCCAGCATGTCGATGCGGGTCTTGATAGGGGGCACCCAGGCGTTGGTGAGGCCGGGGAAACGGATGAGGGAGTCGAGCTCCTCTTTGAGCTTCTCCGGGGTCATACCGGGGCGCCACTGATCGCGGGGCTTGAGCTGGATGCTGGTCTCCATCATCACCAGATCAGCAGGGTCGGTGGCCGATTCGGCGCGCCCCGCCTTGCCGAACACATTCTGCACCTCGGGCACGGTACGAATGAGCTTGTCGGTCTGCTGCAAAATCTCCCGCGCCTTGCCCACCGAGATATTGGCTGCTGTGGTGGGCATATACATGATGTCCCCCTCATCAAGCGGTGGAATGAACTCGGAGCCCAAGTACTTGAGCGGCCAGAAGCCCGCCATCGTCACTACGGCGGCGACAGCCAGAGTGGTTTTCGGATGGGCCAGCACGGCTTTGAGCAGCGGCACATATGCCTGGCTTAAGCCACGGTTCAGCGGGTTGGCCTGCTCCGCCAGCACCTTGCCACGGATGAAGTAACCCATGATCACCGGCACCAGCGTGATGGCGAGCGCGGCAGCGGCGGCCATGGCGTAGGTCTTGGTGTAGGCCAGCGGATGGAACATCCGCCCCTCCTGCGCCTCCAGCGCGAACACCGGCAGGAAGCTGATGGTGATGATCAGCAGGGAGAAGAAGATGGCGGGCCCCACTTCTATGCTCGCCTCGGTGATGATGCGCCAGCGGTTCTTGTCGGTGAGCGCCTCCCGCTCCATGTGTTTGTGGACGTTCTCGATCATCACGATGGCGCCATCCACCATGGCGCCGATGGCGATGGCGATGCCCCCGAGCGACATGATGTTGGCGTTGATCCCCTGCAGGTGCATGACGATAAAGGCCACCAGAATGGCGATGGGCAGGGTGATGACCACTACCAGTGACGAGCGCAGGTGGAACAGGAAGGCGAGGCAGACCAGCACCACCACCGCGAACTCCTCGAGCAGCTTGCCGGAGAGGTTGTCGATGGCGCGCTGGATAAGGTCGGAGCGATCGTAGACGGTGACGATCTCTACTCCTTCCGGCAGGCTGCTTTTCAGCTCATCCAGCCGAGCCTTGACCCCATCGATGGTGTGCTGGGCATTCTCGCCGTAGCGCATGACGATAATGCCGCCCACCACTTCCCCTTCGCCGTTGAGCTCGGCAATGCCGCGCCGCATCTGGGGACCGGTGACCACATCTGCCACATCCCCCAGCAGCAGCGGGGCGCCGCGCACATTGGTACCGAGCGGGATCTGCTTCAGATCCTCGACGCTTTTCAGATAGCCGTTGGAGCGCACCATGTACTCCGCTTCCGCCATCTCGATGACGGAGGCGCCTGTCTCCTGATTGCCCTGTTTGATGGCGGTCTCGATCAGGGAGAGCGGGATGCCGTAGGCGCGCAGCTTGTCCGGGTCGACCCGCACCTGATACTGGCGCACCATGCCGCCGACGGTGGCAACCTCGGAGACCCCCTCCACCGTCTGCAACTCGTACTTGAGGAACCAGTTTTGCAGCGAGGTGAGCTCGCTGAGGTCATGCTTGCCGGTCTTGTCCACCAGCGCGTACTGGTAGACCCAACCCACCCCGGTGGCATCGGGGCCGAGCTGGGGGCGGGCGGAGGCGGGCAGATTGGGCGCAACCTGGCTCAAATACTCCAGCACCCGGGCGCGGGCCCAGTAGAGGTCGGTGTTGTCGTCAAACAGCACATAGACGAAGGAGTCGCCGAAGAAGGAGTAGCCGCGCACAGTGGTCGCCCCCGGCACCGCCAGCATGGCGGTGGTGAGCGGGTAGGTCACCTGATCCTCCACCACCTGGGGCGCCTGGCCCGGATAGGAGGTCTTGATGATCACCTGTACGTCGGAGAGATCCGGCAGGGCGTCCACCGGGGTTTGCTTGACCGACCAGAGCCCCCAGGCGGTGAGTATGAGGGTCAATAACAGCACCAGAAAGCGGTTGCCCACCGACCAGCGAATAATCGAGGGGATCATGGCTTGGCTCCCATATTGTGCTGGCTATGGTCCATTCCTTCCATCTTCTCCATCTCATCCGTTCCACGCTTGGCGTCGCCGTCAGTAGCGGTTGCCTTCTCCTGATGGATGGTGGTGATGCGGTACTCATCCCCCTCCTGCATCACTTGCAGGTGCAAGGTCTGCCCTTCGCCCAGCTTGCTGATATCGACCCCGTCGGCGACGGTGAACTCCATCTCCATGGCGGGCCACTGCCACTCGGGGATGGGCTGGTGGGAGACCATCAGGGTACGGTTGGCCAGATCGATGCTTTCAACCTCGCCCTGGGTCCATACCTGTGCAGGGCGCACCGCCGTCATACGCTGGAAGTCCGAATCGATGGCCGACTCGGAGTCGAGCAGGAACTGGGCCGAGCTGACGATGTTATCCCCAGCCTCTACCCCTGCCTTGATGGCAACCTTGTCGCCAAACTGGGGGCCGAGAGTGACGGCGACCGACTTGAAGTTGCCATCCCCCAGTGCCAGCACCAGCCGATCCTGACTGCCGGTGCGGATCACCGCTTCGCTCGGCACCACCAATTGCGGCTCTCCCTGCCCGGTGCGAATGCTCACCTTGGCAAACATATTGGGTTTCAAAAACTCGTCCGGGTTGTCAAAGCGCAGCCGCACCTTGAGGGTGCGAGTAGCGGCATCCAGTGTCGGGTAGAGGTAATCCACCTTACCTTGCCAACTGCGACCGGGGGCATAGTCGAGGGTCATGGTGACCGGGTCCCCCACCTTCAGCTGGGCGGCTTGACGCTCGAACACCTCGGCACTGACCCACACCTGCTTGAGGGTGCTGATGTTAAAGAGCGCCGCAGCGGGCTCCACATACTGGCCCTCGCGCACCTTGAGCTCGGAGACATAACCGTTGCTGGGGGCGTAAATGCTGATGGTTTCGCGCACCTGACGGGTGCGCTTGAGGGCTGAGATTTGATCTGCCGGTACCTGCAGGGACTTGAGCTTGCCCTCGGCAGAGCGCAGCAGCAGTGGGTTGGCCGTGTTGAGTGCCAGCAGGTATTCGTGCTGGGCGTTAACCAGATCCGGGGCGTAAAGCTCGTAAATAAGGCTCCCCTTGCTCACCTGCTGCCCCTCGCTTTTGATGGCGAGGGTGCGGATCCAGCCCGCCATGCGGGCGTTGATCGCCTCCAGCCTGTCCTCGTCATACCCGACATAGCCCACCGTCTCGATCTGCTGGTGGATAGGCAGCTTCTCCACTTTAGCCAGCCGCACCCCCAGGTTTTGCTGGATCTCGGGGCTGATGGTGACTGTGCCAGGTGAGCCGTTTTTTTGTTCCTCATAGACGGGGATAAAGTCCATCCCCATGTTGTCTTTGGCCGGGCCGTCGCGCTTGTCGCGGGGATCCATGGGGTTGACCCAATAAAGGGGTATCTTCTCTTTGGCGCTGGCGCCATCGGAGGTCTGTTTGGCGGCCCAGTAGCCGCCACCAGCGCCAAGGGCAAGTAGCAGGGCCGACATCAGGACGGTCTTGTTCATGACTGGCCTCCGGCGCGGATCTGCATGCAGAAAGTGCAGGAGGGTAAGGCGCCCGTAAAGGCAGCAACCTTGGACGGTGAAAAGTGGGCTGGTGACATAATACGTCTTCTCTTTTGCAGGCCGCCGGTCGGGTGAGGTGCAAGGCATCACCAAAGGGGCTGGCGGCAAACGGGGCGCAGCTGTATCAGTGCGCACGGCTCCCTGTGAGCGGGCCGGTTTGGCTGGGGCACAGGGTCAGGCAAGGCGGCAGAAAACGGACAAGCCGAGGCTTGTCGCTGCCGCAAGAGAAGGACTTTCTAGTGGCGTAACACCGACAGCATCAGATGTCGGCGCGGCCAGGAGGGAGGGTGAGTACCGCGCGAGCGCAGGAAGGGATCCCGCAACCAGTTATCAAGCAGTGACGCTGCGACGTTGTTGCCAAGTAGCAAGGGAAAGAGCAGCAGAGCGACCAGTACCCCAAGCAGAGTCATCGCGCCGAAGGAGGGGGCATTGATGCCTGTCTGCATCTGGCACTCATCGCCCATGGCCGACCCCTCGTCTCCCTGATGGCAGGAGAGGGGCATGACATCGCCCGGGTGATCCATCGCGGGCATTACATGAGAGATATCGCCATCCGCCATCGCCATGGATGAATCGAACATCACCATCGATTGGGCGCTGCTTGGGGTCGGCTCGGAGGAGAGGGGAGAACCATGCCAGCTGATGCAGAGAGTCAGATTGCAGACGAGCAGCAGCGCCAGCAATAGCCGGGCCAGAGCAACTGAGGGCAATCTTGCAGCAAGCTGGGTGAGTGACAATCCGGGCATCCTTAGGGGGCAAGTTGCCAAACTCTAAACCTTGCTCGCAGGAGAAGGTCAAGGCTTCTGCTGGCGCTGCTGTTGCAGGTAGAGGTCACTGTATTTTTCCAGCAACTGGTCTATCCATTGACTCATGCCGGGCGCTTGCAACATGGGCTCCAGTTGTTCGAGGGTGCCAAGATGCGGAGATTGCAGTGAAACAGAAATATAGAGTTCACCACGCTGCAGTGGCCACTGCAGATCAGCCAGCCCGCTGTCCGGGTAATTTTCGCTCAGAAACAGGCGACCGGAAGAGCGGCCGTAAGGAACGAAGTCGACCCGGTCACTGGCCAGCAGGCCAAATACCTGCTTGAGGGAGTTGACCCTGTAGATGCGGGTATTCTCTTGCAAAAAATCATCCATTTCGCTGCCAAGGCTGACGCCTATCATCATGGCGCCCCGCAATCCGGTCAGGTCCTCCCGTCGTTGCAGCAAGCGGCTTCCGGGTTGGCGCACGAACACCGCCATGTCATTGATGGCCATAGGCGTTCGGGTAAAGCGGGAGTAGTGCGCTCTCTCTTCGTTGCGCAGCGCACAGATATTGATGTCGACCTCTCCTTTCGCCACTTTCTGCTGACAGCGGGCCCAGGGGCCCACATAGGAGAGATCCACGTTGAAACCCAACCGTTGATAGAGGCTACTGACTACTTCGGCACAAACGCCGATGATCTTGCCATCGCTCAGCCAGTTCCAGGGGGGATAATCGTGATGACCACAGGCGGAGAGGGTCGTGGTCGTCAAGGTCGTCGCGAGCCAGAGCTGAGCCAGCATATCCGGATCCTGTGCAAAAAAGTCTCGATGTGTGTCATTGAAGCACACCGCAGACAAAAAAATACCCCCGCACGGGCGGGGGTAGTTTGTTATCGGTGGAACGCCCGTGGAGAGCGTTACGGCTTGGCGCGCTTCTCCGACCCTTTCATGATGAGCCGGAAGAAGAGCGGGATAAAGAAGATGGCGATAAAGGTGGCCGCCAGCATGCCGCCGATGACCGGCCAGCCGAGGGCGTGACGGCTTGCCGCACCGGCCCCGCTGGAGGTGACTAACGGCACACAGCCGAGGATGAAGGCGAGCGAGGTCATCACGATAGGACGGAAACGCAGGCGCGCCGCCTCCAGTGCCGACTCGATGAGGCTCATCCCCTCTTCGTGCTTCATCACCGCGAACTCCACGATCAGGATAGCGTTCTTGGCGGCAAGGCCGACCAGGGTCACCAGCCCGATCTGGAAGTAGACGTTGTTGGTCAGCCCCACCAGCCAGGTGGCGAGCAGGGCACCGAACAGGGCGAACGGTACGGCGGTGATCACCGCAAACGGCAGGCTCCAGCGTTCATACTGGGCGGCCAGAATGAGGAAGATCATCACGATACCGAAACCAAAGGCCATACCAGCGCTGCCTGCGGCCGCTTTCTCCTGATAGGCGGAGCCGGTCCACTCCAGCTTGGCGTCGTTGCCAAGAGCCTCATTGGAGACCTCTTCCAGCGCGGCGATGGCTTGACCCGAACTGTAGCCTGGGGCGGGCTGGGCCATGATCTTGGCGGCCTGGAAGATGTTGAAGCGTTCGACCAGTTCGGGGCCGGTGGCATCCCGCACCGTCACCAGACTGCTGAGCGGGATCATCTCCCCCTTGTCGGAGCGGACATAGACATTGCGGATATCGCTCTTCTTGGCGCGATAGTCTGCCTCGGATTGCAACTGCACCCGGTAGGTACGGCCGAACTGGTTGAAGTCGTTGACATAGACCTGTCCGAAGGTGGCTTGCATGGTGTCGAACACCGCGTTGATGGGCAGCCCAAGCGCCTTGGCTTTTTCGCGATCCAGGTCGAGATAGACCTGCGGCACGTTGGCGCGGTAGGTGCTGGTGACGCTGGCAAACTCCGGGCGCGCCTTGGCCGCTTCGAGGAAGCGCTGCACTTCGCCGGAGAAGGCCTGTGCGTTGCCTGTGCCACGGTTTTGCAGATAGGCCTCAAGGCCACCTGTGGTGGACATCCCCTGAATGGGAGGCGGGTTGAAGGAGGCGACAAAGCCATCCGCCAGCCCCATCAGGCTCAAGCCCTGGAAGGTCTTGGCCAGCGAGAAGGAGTCCTGCCCGGCCCCCTGACGCTCACTCCAGTCCTTCAGGGTAATGAAGGTCATGCCGCTGTTGCTGATGATGGCATTGGAGAGAATGTCAAAGCCCGAGAAGGTGATCACATCCTTCACATGGGGGTTGGCCATGGCGATCTTGTCGAACTGATCCGCCACCGCCTGGGTCCGGCTCATCGCGGCGGCATCCGGCAGCATGACGGCGGAGATGAGGTAGCCCTGATCTTCGTTCGGTACCAGTTCGCCCGGCACTTTCAGGAAGAGGCCGTAGATGGAGAGGATCAGCACGGCGATGATGGCAAAGGCGACCCCCACCCGACGGTTCAGGAAGGCCACACCCCGTACATAGCCGCGGGTCAGCTGGTCAAATTTTTCGTTGAACCAGACGAAGAAGCGGGCCGGTTTGTGGTGTCCCTCTTTGAGCAACACGGCACAGAGGGCCGGAGAGAGAGTCAGTGCCACCAGACCGGAGATGGCGACCGAGACCGCGACCGTGATGGCGAACTGTTTGTACATCACCCCGGTCATGCCGCCCATAAAGGCGACCGGCAGGAACACGGCGCAGAGCACCAGCACGATGGCGACCACCGGACCGGAGACCTCCTGCATGGCGAGGATGGCAGCCTCCTTGGCGGAGCACTTCTTCTCGCTCATGATCCGCTCGACGTTCTCGAGCACCACGATGGCGTCATCCACCACGATGCCGATGGCAAGCACCATGCCAAACAGGGTCAGCAGGTTGATGGAGAAACCGAGCACCAGCATGCCGGCGAAGGTCCCGATGAGCGACACCGGCACCGCGATACAGGGGATCAGGGTGGCGCGGAAGTTTTGCAGGAACAGATAGACCACCACGAACACCAGTACGATCGCCTCGAACAGGGTGTGTACCACCTCTTCGATGGAGATCTTCACGAACTCGGTAGTGTCGTAGGGGATCTGGTACTCGATATCCTGCGGGAAGCGCTCCTTGAGTCGCTCCATGGTGGCGTGTACCGCATCGGCAACCGCGACGGCGTTGGCGCCCGGTTGCAGATAGGTGGCGATACCGATGGCCGGTTTGCCGTTGGCGCGGGCGACCAGATCATAATCCTTGCCCCCCAGCTCGACCCGGGCGACATCGCGGACCCGGATCTTGGAGCCATCGGGCATGGAGCGGACGATGATGTTCTGGAACTCCTTCACATCCTCAAGGCGCCCCTTGGTCTGCACCGTGTAGGTGAAGTCGATGGGGGCCGTGGTGGGTTGGGCACCGATCTTGCCCGCCGCGAACT
Organism: Aeromonas sp. s11; assembly: GCF_040907945.1. Taxonomy (NCBI): domain Bacteria; kingdom Pseudomonadati; phylum Pseudomonadota; class Gammaproteobacteria; order Aeromonadales; family Aeromonadaceae; genus Aeromonas; species Aeromonas sp. s11. Next base: position 53,662 of record NZ_JBFOCU010000044.1, read on the forward strand.
GGGTGTTCTGTTCGCGAATGGCGCCGATCACGTCGCTCGGGGTGAGCTCGAGCTGGGCCAGTCGATCCGGCCGCAGCCAGATACGCATCGCATAGTCGGTACCGCCAAACAAGGTGGTATCACCGATGCCGGGAATCCGCTTGAGCTCGTCGATGATGTTGAGCAGGGCGTAGTTCGACAGATAGGTGGTATCAAACGAGCCGTTCGGTGACTGGAGGGTGACCACCTGCAGGATGGAGGTCGATTTCTTCTTGACCGTCACCCCCTGCTTTTTCACCTCTTCCGGCAGCTGGGCCATGGCGGCCGAGACCCGGTTGTTGACGTTGATGGTGGCCTGATCCGGATCGGTGCCGATCTCGAAGTAGACGTTGAGGTTCATCTGGCCGTTGGAGGCCGACCCCGACTGCATGTAGATCATCCGCTCGACGCCGTTGATCTGCTGCTCCAGCGGCGCTGCCACGGTCTGGGAGATCACCTCCGGGGTTGCGCCCGGATAAAACGCCGTGACCGAGACCACCGGCGGGGTGATCTGGGGATATTGCTCGATGGGGAGCGCCCGCATCGCCGCCAACCCGCCCAGCACGATAATGATCGAAATCACGCTGGCGAAGATGGGGCGTTCTATGAAGAACTTGGAAAACATACGGGCTCCTTACTTGGCCGCAGACTGGCTGACCACCTTGCCGGTGATCGCCTTCATCTCGTCGGCAGAGACAGGTTTTACCACGGCGCCGGGGCGAGCCTTCATCAAGCCTTCGACGATATAGCGCTCACCTGCCTGCAGGCCGCTCTCGATCAGCACGCCGGAGTCGACTGCCGCGCCCAGGGTCACCGGACGGGGCACTACCTTGTTGTCGGCATCGACCACCATCACCATGCGGTCAGCCTGGGACTGGACGATGGCGCGCGGCGGCACCACGATGGCGTTTTTGCGGGTGCCCAGATCGATGGTCATGCGGACAAACTGGCCCGGCAGCAGTACGCCGTCCTTGTTGTCGAAGATGGCCCGGGCACGGATGGTGCCGGTCTGCGGATCGACCCGGTTGTCGGAGAAGTTGAGCTTGCCCGCCTCCGGGTAGAGGGAGCCATCGGCCAGACGGATATGGGTGCGCCAGGTGGTGGCATCCTTCGCCTCAATCACCCCTTTCTTTACCGAGTTTTCGAAGTTGAGGCGATCCTGCTCCGAGTAGGAGAAGTTGACGTAGAGCGGATCAAACTGGGTGATGGTAGTGAGCAGGCCGTTGTCGCCGCTGGTGGAGATAAGGCTCCCCTCGGACTGGGAGCTCTTGCTCGCCATGCCGTTGATGGGGGCGGTCACCTGGGTGTAGCTGAGGTTGAGCTCCGCCTCTTTCACCTTGGCCTGAGCGGCCTGATGGCTGGCGATGGCCGCTTCGTAGTTGGCGATGGTGTCGTCATAGTCCTTGCGACTGACCACCTGACGCTTGAAGAGGGGAATGATGCGATCCCGATCGGCACGGGCCTTGTTGAGACGGGCCTGCTCCTGAGCCAGGGTGCCCTTGGCCTGCTCCAGCGCCACCTTGTAGGGCTCAGGGTCAATCAAAAACAGCTCCTGACCGGCGGTAACCGGCTGGCCTTCCACATAAGTGCGCTTGAGCAGGATGCCACTGACCCGGGAGCGCACATCGATCTCGCGAAAACCGGCGGTCTCTCCCACCATCTCGGTGGTGAGCGGCACATCGGTCAGCTTGACCTCGGCGACCACCACAGGGACGGCGGGCATGGTCTGGGCCGTTTGGGTCGTCTCGCCGCCACAGGCGCTCAGACCACTGATCAGCGCCAGGGTCAGCAAGCTGCGTTTGTAAACCTCTCTTCCGGCATTGGGCACCTTCATCATCACACTCCTGTTGGATCGATTTCGGCTGCTGCGTTCAGCATGTTTCTCCATACACATCATTAACTTCATGATTAAAAAAACAACTTCTTTATGATTGGAATGGGAGATGATAGGGCGGCAACCTTGAACACAACCTTCTCAAAGTGGCAATTAGGGTTGCCGATTGACGAAAAATGTCTGACTTTTCCGATATGGGCGGGGGGCTTCGGGGATGTTCATCCCGGGCCAGGGCTCTTCGCAACCGTATCACGCCAGCCACTCCTTGCTGCAAAAAATAAGGTGCCATAAGGCACCTTTTCTGGATGGGTTTTTTACGCCCTTTTATCGCGGGCAACCGCGAGCCGCTTCACAGTTTACGAATTCGTCGCGGCTCATCGGTTAATCTTGCGCCGCATCAGGCAAAGCAGGCCCAGATGGGGGCGTGGTCGGAGGGTTTCTCGATGCCGCGCAGCTCGTAGTCGATACCGGTCTCGGTCACCTTGTCCTTGAGGGCGTCGGAGGCCATGATGAGATCGATGCGCAGGCCGCGGTTCTCGTCAAAGCCCTTGGAGCGGTAGTCAAACCAGGAGAAACGCTCGCACTCGGTGGGGTTGGCGGCGCGGAAGGTGTCGGTCAGGCCGAACCCTTTCAGTCGCTCCATCCATTCGCGCTCGATGGGCAGGAAGGAGCATTTGCCATCCCGCAGCCAGCGTTTGCGGTTTGCCTCGCCGATGCCGATGTCGAGATCGGTGGGGGAGATATTCATATCCCCGATCAGCACCAGCTGGTCGTCCGAGGTGTGGTTGGTCTCGAGGTAGTGCTGCAGATCCTCGTAGAACTTCTGCTTGGCCGGGAACTTGGTCTCGTGATCCTGGCTTTCACCCTGCGGGAAGTAGCCGTTCATCACCTTGATGAGGGAGCCGTCTTCGCGCTCGAAGGTGGCCATGATCATCCGGCGCTGGGCCTCTTCGTCATCGGTGGGGAAGCCTTTCTCCACCTTGACCGGCTTCTGCTTGCTCATGATGGCAACCCCGTAGTGGGCCTTCTGGCCGTGAAACTCCACGTGATAGCCCATGGCCTCCACATCGGCCAGCGGGAATGCTTCATCGTGCACCTTGATCTCCTGCAGGCCGATCACATCGGGCTGGTGCTTGTCGATGATGGCTTGCAGCTGGTGCAGACGGGCGCGCAGGCCGTTGATATTGAAAGAGATGATCTTCATGTCCGGGATGCTCATGTCATTTTTATAAGTGGCTATTGGACTAGGAATCGGCGGTGGATGCAAGTTTGGCCGCGGGCCTGCGTCAGTGGCAGGCACCGCGGGGTGGGCAGAGGTGTCAGCGGGTCATCTTTTTGACGAATACCACCACAAACAGCGCCAGCGTGAAGCTGCCGGTAAAGGCTTCAAAGGCGGCGAAGATCCTGGAGAGCCCGACCGGAGTGAAGTCGCCGTACCCCAATGTGGTGAAGGTGACCACGCTGTAGTAGAGGCATTCGAGCAGGAAGATGGCATTTTGCTCGAGCGGGGCACCGGGCTGGTAGATGAGGTGCTCGCCCTGAAAATGCAGTCCGCAGAAGAAGTAAAAAATGCTGCAGATAAAGATGAGCAGCAACGAGAAGAGCACCACCCGCATCGGAGCCTCGCCATAGCCGCAGAAGAGATCGACCACCCAGGAGGTGAAGCGCTGGGTCGACCAGAACGGCAGTTGCAGGCGGCGCATGGTGAGCTCCTGCTGGATATAGTTGCCGGACATGGTGAAAATCCCCTGTGCCTCGGAGGCTTTGCGCAGATCCCGGTAGGTCTCTTCCGCCTCCTTGAACCAGATGCGCGCCTGTTTGGGATCCCGTTCGCGGCGCCCCTTGCGATCCTGCATCACCCGTTTGCCGGTCTGCATGTTGTCGAGCCGGGTGTTGTGCCAGCGGATGCCGAGCAGGTTGACGTCATCGAGGGTGGCGCACTGGAGGTTGGCATCACTGAGATCGGCCTTCATCAGGCTGCCGCCCTTCATGCGCAGGCCGTAGAGGTGACCACCGCGCAGGTTGGCGCGATAGAGGTTGCACTGCTCCAGCAAAAATCCCTGATCGGACTCCTTGTTGACCAGATTGAGACCCGCCAGATTGGCCCGTGACAGCTGCAGGCCGTGGCAGAGTCCGCCTGCGCGAACGTACTGTTCAAGTGCCTCGGCGGTGTGGGCTTCCTGATGGGTATGGTGGGGATCATGCCAGTGGCAGAGATCGTGCTCGCCAGCCTCTTCACTGCAGTGGCGGCCATCGGCCACCAGATAACGACACATCGCCATCTTCATTTCCCTCGCATTGCCGAACTGGTTTCAGCATAGGCGGGGAAAAGGGGGCGCGGCGGCGTCTTAGCTGAACTGGTTGAACTCCTGATGCAGCTTGCGAAAACGCTCCTGCTGGGCCGGGTTGAGGGGGATGCCGTCGAGCACGTCCAGGGTGTCTTTGCACTCGGCACCAAACTCCGGGCTCTTGCGGTTTTTCTGCATCAGTTGCAGCAGCACCTGGATCTTGTTGAGAGCCGCACCGGTATTGGCGGGAGCACGGCGCAGGGCCTCGCGAAAATGGCCGAGGGCCTGCTCCAGCTCGCCGCTCTGATAGGCCTTGATCCCCAGATCGTTGAGCTGCTGGTAGCGCTGACGTCGCTCCAGCACCGTCTTGTCATCCCGGGTTGCCTGAATGCAGGTGGTGAGCAGCCGATCTTCGTCCTCCGCCAGCAGCCCCTGCAGGCTTTCGGCATATTCAAACTCGCCGAGCTGATAGAGGGCGAGGATGGTCTCACCAAGCAGGGCGGGGGGCATGGTGGCCGGTTCATCGAGCCAGTTCTGATTGGCGCGATAGAGCATCTTCTTGCCCTTGAGCAACTCACCCAGCGCAATCTGCACCCGGGCCTGACAGATCTGCTCGAACACCGGGTAGTTGAACTCCGACATCATCAGCGAATCGCGAATGCGCGACAGGGCAGAATTGACCTGCTTTTGCAGGTTGGCGATGTGGTAGCTGTCGTTGCTATTGAGGGCGTAGAGGGTCAGGGTCTGGATATAGGCCCCCAGATAATGGGGCGTGCGATGGATCGAGTTGCGCGACAGGTCGATCAGCGACATCAGCACATCCTTGGCCTGGGCGTAGTCGTGGCGCTGCAGGCAAACCTCCGCCAGCCGACGGGAGAGTTGCACCGACTGGGGGGAGATATCCACCGCCCGTCTGAGCTCCTGCTGCGCCTGCTCGTCATTGCCAAGGGCCAGCAGGGATTCTGCCAGCCAGAGGTGAGCCTCCACCATCAGCGGGGTATTTTTGAGGGTCGCCTGCAGATGGCTGACCGCCTCTTCGTGGAGCCCCAGGGTGTTGCAGGCCTTGCCCAGTGTCAGGCGGGCCCAGCTGTTCTCCTGCCCGGCCAGCAGCTGGCGCATCAGGGCGCGTGCTTCCTGCGCCTGACCCAGCTTGAGGTGGGTATCGGCCTGCAGGCAGCGGCAGTAGTTGGCAAAACGGGGCACCGCATCGGCCCGCTCGGCACAGGCGGTAATGAGCGCTGCCAGATTGTCATCGGCCAGCGCGGTAAAGACGCTGGCCAGGGCGTTGCGCCGAGCGAGGGCACGCTTCAAGCGAAACGAGAACTGCTCCTGAGAGAAGGGCTTCATCAGGTATTCGTCGGGCTCGGCTTCCAGCGCGCTCAGTACCATGGCGCGGGAGCTGTCGCCACTCACCATGATCACCACGCTCTGGGGCGGGATCAGGTCTTTGTCGCGCAGGCTTTCGAGCAACTGGCGGCCATTCTCGCCAACCCCCAGATCGTAATCGATGAGATAGATGTCGAAACTGCCCTTCTGGCAGCGGCGCCGCGCATCCTCGGCGGTATTGGAGTAGGTGATGTTGCTGATACCCAGATTGAGCAGCATCGCCTTCATCATCACCTGAAACGAGCGCTGCTCATTGACCATCAGAATGCGTTGTGGCTTGGCTGGGCTCTTTTTTTCTGGCTCTTGTTCAGGTGTCTGCATCTGTCTGGGTCGAGGCGCTGCGGGCTGATGGGAGAAAGTGTGCCACCAAAGCGCCCGAAGAGGCAATTGGCCAAGTTGTCGATTGCGAACCATCTCCGTTTGTCCGCCTTTTGCCCGCGATGAGTGAAAGAAAAAGGCCCTGTTGCCAGGGCCTTGAACTCACCGTTTTTTCTCTGCCAGATAGGGAGCAAATTGCGGCGTGTACTCGGCCTTGAACCCCTGTTCGGTCTTGATGATGAGATAGACCGCCAGCTTGTGCTGCTTGGCAAATGTCATCCCCGCTTCAGGCCCCATCACCATCAGCGCGGTATCGAGGGCATCGGCCTCCAGCGCGGTCGGGGTGATGACGCTGGCGGAGACCAGCTTGTGGGTGACCGGCTGGCCGGTGGCGGGGTCGATGATATGGGAGTAACGCTGGCCATCCAGCTCGTAGTAGTTGCGATAGCTGCCCGCGGTGCTGAGCGCCATGCCGTTGGGGATGACGATATCGGAAAACGCTCCCGGCTGATCGGAGGGTTCGACGATGGCCACTTTCCATGGCGAGCCCTTGCTGTTGTTGCCCTTGCTGCGCACCGCACCGGCCACTTCGATCAGGTAGTTGTGTACCCCCTTGCCTTCGAGCAGGGCGGCAATCTCGTCAGAGGCGGCCCCTTCGCCGAGAGTGGAGAGGTCGAGATAGAGATCCGGGATCGTTTTTTCGAGCAGGAAGTGATCCCCTTGCGGGGTCAGGGTCAGCTTGTCGATGCCCACCTTGTGGCGGGCGGCGGCGATGGCCGCCTCATCGGGCCGCTTGACCGGCCGTTTGTCCGGGCCAAAGCCCCACAGATTGACCAGTGGCCCCACGGTCACATCCAGCTTGCCGTTGGTCAGCTTACCGGCATCAATCCCCTGCTGGACTATGATGGCCATGGCGGGCGGGATGGCAAACGGGATGTTGGCGGGCCCCTGATTGAAACGGGAGATGAGCGAGCCCGGATCGTAGGTGGAGATCTCCTTGTTCATCCGGGCCAGCAGGCTCTCTACGTCGCTTTTGAGGGCGGGCTCTCCACCGGGGTAGCTATCGCTCAGGGTCACCACATAGTAGGTGCCCATGGTCTTGCCCTGAATACGGGTCTGGGCAGGCGGGGTGGGCTGGCAGCCGGCCAGCGCCAGCAGCAGGGTCAGCAGCAGGCCGCGCAGGGCCGCCACGGGGGTTATCGCAATCATCCGGCGCTCTCATCTGGAGAAGGTTCATATCGGGGCGCTAGCTTAGCCAAGGGGCGCCCTTCGGGCGAGCCCTGATAGGGGTAATCGGAGGGAAAAGGGCAGAAAAAATTAAACAGTTTTGAACCTGTGGCGGGAGCGGGTCGTATCGTCCATCCGTGAGGGAGAGAGTGGCGAGTAGAGCACCGTCTGGTGACCTGGCCCGCAGCTTTGGCCAAAAGCCATAGCCGATTGAAGACAATTGAGTAAAATGAAAGTCGATTTAGACGGCATCTTTGCGAAGCGTTCACCGCATCCGCCAAGTCGTTGCCATCCATTGCCAATCAAAGGAGAAGATGATGAAAAAGGCGATTACCCTGCTGTTTCTGAGTACCCTGGCTGCCCCCGTGCTGGCGGATGAGTGTGCACTGGTCATCGAAGGCAATGATGCCATGCAGTACAACCTCAAAGAGATGAGCGTGCCGGCCACCTGCAAGGAGGTGACGGTCACCCTGAACCATACCGGCAAGCTGCCCGTGACCGCCATGGGGCACAACTGGGTGCTGGCCAGCACCGCCGACTATCAGACCGTGGCAACTGCCGGGATGAGCGCCGGGGCCGAGAACGGTTATCTGCCCAAGGATGATCCTCGTGTGCTGGCTCACACCAAGCTGATCGGCGGCGGCGAGAGCAGCAGCGTCACTTTCAAGACCGACGGTCTGGCGGGCAAGGATCTCACCTTCTTCTGCTCCTTCCCCGGCCACTTCGCCATGATGAAGGGCTCCTTCAAGGTCAACTAAGGCGGTTACCGGCATCGAGCCGGTCGCCTGAATAGAAAAAGCCGGGATTGCCCGGCTTTTTCATCTCTGCTGTCTGTGTGTGGCCTGGCATGACTGCACACCGACGACTTTTGCGCTATTTGGCCTGCAGGGTAAAGAAGGCGATGGCGGTCTTCTTCTGGCATTCGAAGTGAATGCTCTCTTCACCGGTCACCACCAGCGTCTCGTTGATGGCTACCTCTTTGCCCTGCACGGCCAGCTGGCCGCTCAGCAGGTGACAGAGGTAGGTCTTCTCTGGCTCGAGGGTAAGGGTCAGCGGGAAGGGGAGGTTCAGCACTCGCACGTTGGCGCTGATGCGATCCGGATGGTAGATAAGCCCCAGATCGGTCACCTCTTTTTTCAGCAACTCGCAGTGGGTCTCCTCATCGCCGCTAAAGTGCGCCGCCTCGAAGGTGGCGTAGGGGTGGCCGTTGAGCACAAAGCCTGCCCCGCTCACCGGCAGCAAAATGCGCTGATAGCCGGGAAAGGGGGAGAAGGGACCCGCGCTCTTGATGGGGGCCGAGCTCAGTCGATAGTCAAAGTCGAGTTTGGAAAGGCTGCTCCCCTTGGGGGAGACGAGGATCTGGCTGGTAGTGCCCTGCTGGTTTTTCCAGGGCATCTTATGGTGGTCAGACTCTTTAATCAGGGTGATCACGGGCACTTCCTCACGATAAAAAAACGCAGGGAGCCGGGGACATCTGCCCCGGCTCCCTGATAGAGATTGGCGATGGTAAAGGCGATCAGCCCTGACCATCCAGCGCAGCCAGCCGCGCTTCCATGGCGGCGAGACGGCTCTTGAGCTCGTTTACCTCCTGCTCCAGCTCGCTCAGACGGTCGGCGGCAGGGGAGGCATAGGCCGCGGCGGGAGCGGCATCCATCATCGCCGGAATATCCACTTCGCCGCTAAACAGGTGGGCGTAGCGGGATTCGCGTTTGCCTGGCTCGCGCGGCAGCTTGACCACGTAGGGGCCACGCTCGATAAGCTGGGTCAGCACCGCATCCACCTCGGTGACATCATCGAAGCTGCAGAGGCGGTTGGTGCGCGAGCGCAGCTCTCCCGGGGTTTGCGGGCCGCGCAGCAGCAGTTCACAGACGATGCCAAGCTCCTGGGCACTGAATTTCAGCTCGCCAAATTCGGTGTTGCAGAATCTGTGCTGGTAGCGGGGAACCCGGGCGTTGAAGCCGGCGGTGTTGACCACCAGCCGCTTGCGGATCAGCTCGTCTACCACGGCGCGGATATCGAGCTCGGAGAGCTCCAGCACCGGCTCGCGGTTGCTCTTCTGGTTGCAGGCGTTGACCAGTGCATTAAGGGAGAGGGGATATTGATCCGGGGTGCAGATCTCTTTTTCAATCAGACAGCCGATGACGCGGGCTTCCAGTGGGCCAAGTACTAACTCCATTTCCTACTCCCTTCCAAATCGAGACATCAAGAGCCCCTATCTTAGTCATGGTCCGCGCCGCGTCTAGCGTTGCGCGCCATTTTTGCGAGCTGATCAGGGCGTTGGCGAAAGGCTCGCCAACGCCGCAGACCTCCGCTTTTTATCGCTGCCCCTGATAGAAGCGCGCCTTATTGGCATACATGGCGTCGTCCGCCACCCGGCTCAGCTCCGCCAGCGGGGTCTGGTCGCTGCTGCTCCAGCCGATGGCAAAACGCAGCGGGAAGCTGTGCTCCCCATGCTGCACAATGGCGTGCTGCTGGCTTGCTTCCAACCTGCCTGCCAGCTGCTGGCTGGCGAGGTGATCCGCCTCCGCCAGCAGCACGAACTCGTCGCCGCCGATACGGAAAATCTTCTCATCCTGACGGCAGAGGGTGCGCAGTTGGCGAGCCATCTGGATCAGCAGGGCATCGCCCGCCTCGTGCCCATACTGGTCGTTGGTGCGCTTGAGGCCGTTGAGGTCGAGCATGAAGAGGGCGAGGTGACGCTCCGGATGGCGCGCCAGCACTGCTTGATAGTGGTGGAAGGCCTCTTCGAACGCCTGCCGGTTGGGCAGCCCGGTGAGGTTGTCGGTGCGGGCCACCCGCGCCAGCTCGTCGGTGAAGAGGCGCCCCTCGATGCCCACCGCCAACTGCTTTGCAAACAGCCGCAAGATGGCCCTGTCTTCGGACTCCAGCCCTTCGGCGCTCACCATCAGATAGCCAAACAGCACGCCGCTCTGGCTACCGGGCAGGGTCATGATCTTCCAGAGTGCGTTGTCCCACTGGCATTCGGAGTGTTTGACCTCCTCATCCATCAGTTGAACCAGTTTCTCCTGCAAGGCATCCCGCAAGGGGGCATCGACCCCCTGGATCAGGGAGTAGTGGGGCTGCCCGTCTCGGCGGATCACCAGTCCCCAGCGGTGGCCGGGATAGAGCTGCGAGAGCTGCAGCAGGGCAGAGCTGGCCAGCTCGGCAATATCGATATCCAGCTGCTGGTGCAGACCGAACTGCAACCAGGATTGCAGGATATGGCGGCTGCGCTCCTCCCGGCTCAGGGCCGAGCGCAGGGCGGTCGTTTGCGAGGCAACCTCTTGCTCCAGTTCGTCGTTGAAGCCGAGCAGCCGCTGGTTGAAGGCCTCTTTCTCGCTATTGGCCTGCTGCAGCTGTTCATTTTGTTGATAGAGCGCCCGCACCTGATCCGAGATGGTGCTGGCCATCTCCTGTAGCAACTGGCGCACCTCGTCGTACTCCACAAAGCGCAGCGGCGCCTGCCGTTGCTGGTAATTGCCCTTGCCATAGCTGCGCACCAGCGCGGCCAGCGAGCGCAGCGGTCGGGTGAGCCAGCGGGTGAGCCAGACGCAGCCGATGGCCACCAGCAGCAACATGACGGCGATGCTGACGGTCAGCAGCTGTTGGGATTTGTTGAGCTCGCTGACCCTGTCATTGCTGTAGCTGTAGAGGGTGATGGTGGGGGTGATCTCCTGCTCCAGCTGGGGCCAGCCAATGGCCAGGGGCTGCGCCATCTTGCTTGGCTCCCTGTCATCCATGGCGTTGGCGCTCTGGTGAGCCCCTTCGTAGAGACGGTTCTCGCCCTGGGAGATCACCAGATATTCGCTTCCCTTGAGATAGGGTTCCAGCAACTGGGCCATCTGCCGCCAGGGGAGAATGGTCATCACGAAGCCGGAAGGGGTCTGCATCACCCCTGCTCGCTGGTGGTTGCGATAGATGGGGGCCACCAGCGCCAGCCCGCCACTGCGGTTTTGCTCCATGTCGTCGACCAGTACGGGATCATTGACGGGGAGCAGCAGATGCTTGCCCTGTTTTGCCTCGCGGGTCTTGCCCCAGGCCATCAGCTGCGGCATCAGGTTGCTCGATTCGAGGTGGGAGGCCTGGCCATTGATGTACTCCACCACCAACCCCTTGTCATCGATGAGGTAGGCCGAGGTGAGCAGGCTGTTGGATTTGACAAAGGTGGCCAGCGCCAGCCGGGCATGGCTGGAGAAGAGAAAGTTGTCGAGGGCCTGATGGAGTACCCGATCCTGGCTGAGCTGATTGAGCTGGGTGCCGATCAGCTCGCTGCGAAAGCGGGCCTCGCGGGTCATGCTGGTGAGGGCTCGCTCCAGCTGCGACTGCTCGCTCTGGGCGATGATCTGGTGCTGACGGATCAGCAACACAGTGCTGGCCAGCAGCGCCGGCAGCAGGGCGACGGTGAACAGGATGATGATGAGGGTCGGGCCGAGCCGAAAGGTGCGATGTTTCATGGTGCTTTGACCTGCCGGTACTGCAGATCGGCCAGCTGCTGCATATAGCGGGCGGTGTCGGCGGCACTGATCCCCTCTTTAAAGCGCTCGAACCCTTTCTCCATCGCTTGCCAGGCGATGGACATGGCGCTGTCGGAGGGCATGGGGGTACTGAGGGTGAACTGTTCCAGCAGCACTTTTTCCTGAGGCGTGGGACGGCGGCTGATGGCGGTAAAAGCCTGCTGATTGACCGGCAGCAGCGCCCCCTGATGATAGATGAACTGCTGAATATCCTGACGCTGGATAAAGGCCATCAGTGCCTTGATGACGGGTTGCCGATCCTCATCATCCATCGCCCAGCGGGAGGCTCCCATCACGTAGGCGCCGCTCATGGAGTGCATGGGATGGCTTTGCCAGCGGGGCAGCAGGGCAACGCCCAGCTTATCCCCCATGTTCTTCACCAGATCGTTGAAGGCCCAGTCCCCATTGATGAGGTAGGCGCTCTTGCCCTCATTGAAGCGGGCGAGGGCGGTGTCATAGTCGCACTCGGGATCGACCCACTGTTCGCTGGCGACGGTGCGGTAGGCCTCCAGTGCCTGCACCATGGCCGGGCTGTCGAGGGTGATGCGCCCTTCGGTCACCGGCGAGCCGCCAAAGGTGTGTAAAAAGGCGGCGAAGTAGTACATGTCGTGATAGGGCCAGCTGACGGGGTAGACCCCCTTGGCCTTGAGGGCCGGGGTGATAGCAGTCAGTTGCTGCCATTGGGTCACCGGAGTCGAGACCAGCGCCTTGTTGTAAAACAGCATCAGATGGTTGCCCTGCATCATGGGCATGCCCCAGCGTTGCCGATCCAGGGTGACATAACGCAAGGCACTGGCCATTAGCGCGGGGGAAAACCACTCGGCCGGGAGGGGGGCGAGGGTCATCTGGCGATAGAGGCCGATAAAATCGGAGGGGATCAGCATCAGGTCGGGCAGCCCCCTGGCCTGAGCTGCCAGCAGGAGATCCGCCTTGATCTTGCCCGGCTCAATCTGGGTGACCCGCACTCTGTGGTTCCCCTCCTGATTGAAGCGGGCGATCACGTCGTCGATCACGTAACCGGCCTGCTGGGAGTGCCACAGCTCCAGTTCAGGCTCCTGAGCCTGCAGGGGGTGGCTCAATGTGAACAGGCAAAGCAGCAAGAGATGATAAAAAGATCGTTTTCTGCTCATGTTATCATCACCGTTATTCCCTGAATTCCAAGGGAAAAATGTAACAAACTACCGGCAAGAACGGTAGGCTCGGGTGTCAACTAATTGACTGAAACAACAAAAAGCCCGGCGCGTGGGCCGGGCTGGGGGATAAATTGCTTATCCGCATATTCTTCGAGGCATCTATTGTGGATGTTGTTTGAGGATGTCGTATATCTCCTCTTTCAGTTTGAGTTTCTGTTTTTTCAGATCTCTCACCTCGGCGCTATAGTCGCTGGCGTGATGCTTTTCCAACTTTCTAATCTCCGCATCCAGGTCGTTGTGCAAGTCAAACTTCTTCTGGAAATGGACATCACTGCTCTTCAGTTTCGAGATGAGTTCTCTGTACTCTGGGAACATGTAATGGAGCCTCCTTGGTTTCGTTTGATTGTGCCTGTAAGACCAAAGCTACCCCTTAGTGCCGGGGATAAATGTGATCCTGATCGGATTTGGGGGCAATGATTTGGAGTATTCGGCGGGATATTTATAACTTGTTGAATCAAAACAAGATAAGTGATTTGTCAATCTGAATGGTGAGCCAAACTGTGCGACAAGTCACAACAGGGGCAGTGTTGGCGTGAGGGCGCAGGATCAAAAAAGGGGCCGAGTGGCCCCTTTTTATGGATGCAGGCAACGTTACTCTTTCTCTTCGTCCGCCTGCTCTTTTTTCTTTTTCTTCTCGGGTAGCGGCTTGCCATCGCGGTGGATCACCTTGCCCGCTTCAAAGCCAATCTGGGCCGCCAGCTCCTCCAGATCCGCCGACTTGGCCTGATCACCGATGGCGTAGCGATAGTTGGCGATGGAGAGTTTGTCAGCCACCGGCGTGCCCGGGACGATAGGCTCGCGCCAGCCCTGGCCGATGTGGGCTACCAGGGTGCCGTTCATCAACAGCTCGCCGACGATCTCCTGGGTCGGATTGCCCTTGCCGTAGGTGAGACCCTGCGGGTGTTTCTTGCCGACCAGCGGCTCGTTGCTGGCGGGGATCAGCTTGGTGCGGATCAGCCACTTGGGCTTTTTGGTGTTGCCCACCGCCTTGCCGGTCTGGTACTCGTTGATCTTGATGGTCTTGATCATCTGGGCCATGAAGTCCTTGGTCAGCGCCTTCTGGGCGTCGCTGGTTTCATCGATGGCGATGGGGGCCACATACCAGGTCTGGGTGGCTTGAGCCTTGGGAGCGGCAGGGGCAGTTTGTGCCATGGCCAGGGGGCTGAGCAGGATGGCAGCCAGCAAGAGTCCTATCTTCTTCATTGTGATTCCGCTTTTGTTTCAACAAGAATTTTGTTTTGCCAGCGACGACTGCGCCAGCGCCAGAACATAGCCAGACCGCGCACCCACTCGTCGCAGGCCAGCGCCAGCCAGATACCGACCAGTCCATAACCCTGCATGATACCGAGGAAATAGGATAGTGGCACGGCAATTCCCCACATGGAGAGCAACGCCATGTAGAGGGGGAAACGGGCATCCCCGGTGGCCCGCAGGGCGTTGATCACCACCAGATTGAAGGTGCGGCCGGGCTCGAGGATAAGGCTGATAAGAAACAGTTGCGCCACCTGGGTGATGATGTCGGCATCATCGGTAAAGAGGCTGATGATGGTGCGGCCGTTGAGGGCCGCCGCCACGGCGATGACGCAGGTGACCGCCAGCCCCAGCTTGAGGCTCTTGAGCAGCTGCTGATAGGCGCGATCGAACTGTCTGGCCCCCGCCAGATGGCCGATGATGATCTCGTTGCCAAGGCCGATGGAGAGGCCAAACAGCAGGATAAACAGGCAGATCTGGAAGAAGTAGGATTGGGTTGCCAGCGCCTTGTCCCCCAGCAGTCCGACAAAGGCTGTCACCACCATAAACTGCAGCATCCAGGAGAGGTTCTCCCCTGCCGCCGGCAGGCCGATATGGAGCACCTTGCCCAGCATCTCCCGGCTGGGGTGGACGATAGCGCGTACCACTAGTCGAATGCCGGTCTTGCGTGCTACCAGCCACACCAGCAGCACCACGCCGACCAGTCGGCCCGCGACCGTGCTGATGGCGACACCGGCGACACCAAGCTGGGGCAGGCCGAACCAGCCGTAGAGCAGCAGCAGGTTGCCGACGAAGGTGATGAGGTTGACGATGAGGGTCACATACATCGCCTGACGGGTGTGGCCGTGAGCGCGCAGGGTGGCTGCCAGACAGAGGGCTGCCGCTTCCGGTAACAGGCAGAGACCGATGATCTGCAAGTAAAGCGTCCCGTCGCTCATCAGATTGGCAGGCAGGTTCATCAGCGCCAGCATGGTGCTGGCCCCCGCCATCACGCCTATGGCGGCCACCAGACCGATCAGCAGGTTGAAGCCGATAGCGGTGTGGATCACCACCCGGCTTTTCTCCCGATCGCCCGCCCCCAGATACTGGGTGATCACCACGCTGGTACCGATGCTGACGAAGCTGAACAATGTGATGGCGAGATCGAACACCTGATTGCCGACCGCCAGCGCGGCCACTCCCTGATAGGAGACGTGACCCACCATGAAGGTATTGAGGGCGCCGGTCAGAAAGTGCAGGGCGAGATCGATAAAGAGCGGCCAGGTCAGCGCAAAGAGCGTGCCCGGGCCTGCGTGGGATTGAGATTGCATGGCATGTCCAACAGCTGGGAGGGTACGGGGGAGTGCCCTCTGGGGGCGCATTTAACACCAAGGCCAAGGCCGGTGCAATCCTTGTGCAGGATTGCACCGGCCAGGGGAGCAGGCCAAGGGATCAGGCAGGCGTGGCGCCCGCCTCCTGTTCGCTTGGCAGGGTGAGGCGAGCCGAGTCCGGGAGGGCATCATCCTGTGGCCAATTTGAGCGGATGGCATCTGTGGTGCTCTCCACCACCGCATCATCCTTGAACACCGGCTCGCGGTAGCAGCGAGTCAGGCGCAGAGCCTGATACATGTCGGGGCAGAGGATGATCCCTTCATCGCCCACCCGCACGCCCGCTTGCTTTAGCCAGTGGGTCATCTGGCCGTGGCGACCCGCCATCACCATATGGATGCCGCGCCGTTTCAGCTCCTTGTGCAGCTCCCCCACCATGCTCATCACGCTGATGTCCTGATGGGTGAAGCAGGCGACCGCATCGATCACCAGACACTTGGGGGCTCGGGGATCCTGTACCAGCAGGGCCAGCACCCGCCGTTTGAAGTAGGGGGCATTGAAGTAGGTGAGCGGCGAGTTGAAGCGATAGACCAGAATACCCGGGATCGCCTTGGCCTGTTCGTTGTCTCCCAGGGTGCGCACCACCCCCTCGTCATCCATGCCGAGCAGCTGATCGGTGGGGCGCATCACATTGCGCAGGAACTGGAACAGCCCCAGCAACACGGCGAGGGTGATCCCGGGGATCACCCCCATGGTAAGCACGCTGATAAAGGTGACCAGCGCCAGCCAGAAGGCGGAGCGATCGGAATGACGCAGGGCCCAGAGGCCACGAAAATCGGTGAGCGACAGGGAGGCCATCACCAGTACCACCCCGAGGGCGGCGGTCGGGATGTATTTGAGCGGCGCCGTCAGATAGAAGGTGATGAGGGCGATCACCGCCGCTGCGATGATGGAGACCAGCTGGCTCTTGCCGCCGTTGGCGTCGTTGACCGCAGTGCGCGAATCCGCGCCACTGATGGCGAAACCCTGGGAGACTGCGGAGGCGAGGTTGGCCATACCGAGGGCCCGAAACTCCTTGTCCGCGTCGATCTCATAGCCGTTTTTGGCGGCAAAGCTGCGGGCGGTCAGCATCATGGAGACGAAGCTCACCATGGCCAGGTTAAGGGCGGGCAGCACCAGCTCCCGCATCAGGCCGGGAGGAAATTCCGGCATCTGGAACGCGGGCAGGCCGGAGCCCACCGTCCCCAGGGTGGCGATATCAAACTGGCCGAGATTAAAGCCCCACACCAGCGCAGCGGTCACCACCATGGCCACCATGGAGGAGGGCCATGCCGGTTTGTAGCGCTTGGCCAGCAGCAGGGTGAGCAGGGCCACCAGACTCATGGCCAGGGTCGGCAGATGGGTCTGGGTAATATAGGTAGCCCCGCTGGCGATCCGCTCGATGAGGTAACGTTCGCTGAAAGTGAAGCCGAAGATCTTGGAGAGCTGGCCCACCATGATGGTGATGGCCACACCATTGAGCAGCCCCATCAGGATGGGGCGGGAGAGAAAGTCCGCCAGCACTCCCAGCTTGAAGCGGCTGGCAATCAGGCACCAGAAGCCGGTCATGGCGGTCATGGTCATCACCAGTTGCCAGTGACGGGTTGGGTCGCCTGCGGCCAGCGGCGTCACCACGGCGGCGATGACCGCACAGGTGGCGGCATCAGGGCCGACGATCAGCTGGCGGGAGGTGCCGAACAGGGCGTAGACCAGCATGGGCAGGATACAGGAGTAGAGACCGACGATGGCACCCACCCCGGCAAGCTCGGCATAGGCGATGGCGACGGGCAGCGCCACTGCCGCCACCGAGAGTCCGGCGCGAAGATCTGGCATCAACCAGGCGTGCTGGTAATGCAGCAGGGCGGCGAGGCCCGGTAGCCAGCGTTCGAGAGAGAAGAAGTCGCGCATTATTTAACCCATTGAGTTACAACCAGCTTTTCCCCTAGTGTGCCCAAGGTTATCGAAAGATTGCAATCAGGTTATGGCCAGTTTACCTGAAGGTCAGGCCAGATAGCCTGCCAGCGTTTCTCCTTGATGCGCAGGGTAAAAATCTGTTTGTCCTGGCGACATCTGGGGTTGGCACTCACTTGCAGCGACCAGTTGATGGCAAAGCCGTAGGGAGCGAGCCACTCGAACTCGCCATCCTGATTCAGGCGCACGCCGATGCAGGTGGGCACTTCAACCCAGTGGCTGAGCGCCTCAAGGCTGTTGGCAAACGGCGCCACCAGCTGCCGCGTGTGCATGCGAGCCTGATTGCGCACCTCCCACTGCTGGCCGGGCAGCCGTTTGGCGAGCCAAGCTTCGTGCTCCGCTTCAGCCAGCCCTTGCGGATCGGTTTTATCGAGATAGATAAGGTCGATATCGTTGAGCGGGGTGGGCACCGCCTTGTGGTGAAGGTGATCCCAGATGAGGTTGCGGATAAAACCGGCCCCCAGCGCCCAGTCGGGCAGATTGAGCTCGGCCGCGGCTTGCAGGCAGGCTATCCGCTGCGGATCGGCCCGCAGCAGGGCTTCTGTTTTGGCTTGGAATTGCTGTTCGAGGGCGGAGTTCAGAGGTTCAGTTGTTGGCATTGCGGCGTAACCAGACATCAATGTAGCGGCAGCTCGGCACTATAGTGAGCCCCTCCGCCTGAGTCCAGTTGAAGAAGGCGCGCGCCAGCTGATCGGCAATCCCCTGCACCCGCAGCTCGGGGGGCACGAAGGTGCTGTAGGCGTCGATGGTCTTGGCGTCGAGCCGCCGGTAGCGCAGTCTCGACTCTTTCCCCTCCACCATACAGATGAACTGCTGCTGGTTGGCCTGATGGATGATGTCGCTCATGGTGGGCACCTCTGGCATAAAGTTGGGTCTCTCGGCACAACATAACTGTTAGCCAAGGTATAGAACAGATAATGAGAGCCCGTGGTCAATATCATCCCCCTTTGACAGAGGGCGCATCGATATCTCGATGTAGATCAAGGTGCCCGATGGTGAGTCGGGCACCGCGTTAGTGTCAGCACAAGAGTGTTGGCAAAGGGGAGGGATCAGACCCAGGCTCGCTCCAGCAGGGTGAGTAACTGCTCACGGTCGGCGTCCTTGCGATTGAACAGCAGGGCACCGTCGTTGACCGCCAGATCGCGGATCTCGGTCAGTAGCGAGCGATCGCTTACCCCTGCCTCGCTCATGGTGCGCGGCAGCTTGACCGCTTGCCACAAGGTGTCGCGCAGGGTGCGAATGGCTGTGATGGTCGCCTCCGCCCGCTGATGGGCCGGGGTGGCAGCAAAGCGCTCTGCCCCCACCAGCGGCAACAGCAGCCGGGCCAGCTCGCTATCCACCTCGGGGCGGTTGTAGTCGAGCACGGTCGGCAAAAAGAGGTTCATGCACAGCCCGTGGGGCAGATGGCAGCGGGCTCCCAGACTGTGGCCGAGGGCGTGCACCAGCCCCACCATGGAGTTGGAAAAAGCCATGCCAGCCAGTGTTGAACCTTCCGCCAGTTGCAGCCGCAGCTGTTTGTTTTGCGGGTCGTGGATGATTTGCGGCAGGGCGCTGGCGATCTTCTCCACTGCCATCAGGGCCAGCGCATCGCTCACCGGGTTCTTGGCGGTACCGATAAAGGCCTCGATGGCGTGGGTCATGGCGTCCATGGCGGTGGCGGCGGTGATATTGAGGGGCAGCCCCTGGGTCAGGCGCGGGTCGAGCACCGCCAGCTGGGGCAGCAGGAAGGGGGAGGTGAAGGGCACCTTGCGCCCGCTCGCCTCATCCTTGATCACTGCAACCAATGTCACTTCTGATCCTGTGCCCGCCGTGGTGGGCACCACCGCCAGCGGCTTGAGGGGACGGGTCAGGCAACCGGCGCCCGAGTAGTCGAGCAGATGATCCCCCCCCATGGAAGTGAGAATGTTGACTGCCTTGGCGGTGTCGATGACCGAGCCGCCCCCCAGCGCCACCAGACTGTCGCAGTCGAGCTCGCGATAGCGTTTGGCGATCCGCTCCACCACGGCAGTGGAGGAGTCGGCCGGGATCTCGTCCCAGATGGCGGCGACCGGCAGCTCCCCTTCGGCCAGCACATTGGCCAGCAGGGTGGCAAGGCCGGTGGCATTGACCCCCTTGTCGGTCAGCAGCAGCGGGCGACGGGCCCCCAGACTGGCCAGCTCGCTGGCCAGTTGCTCCAGCGCCTGTTCACCGGCCAGCAGTTTGACCGGGCAGAAGAAATCGTAATAGCGGCTCATTTCAAGGCTCCTTGCGCGTTAGCCGGTCACCAGACCCAGATAGATGTTGCAGGCCCGGCCGATCTTGTTGGTCGGGGCGGGATAGTGGCGCAGCAGCGGCCGCGCGATAAAAGCGGGCAGGATCAGGGACTGCAACTGCTCAAGCCCCCGCACCAGATGCATGGCAACGGTCAGATCTCCCTCCACCAGCAGCCGGTTTTCGCCAAATGCCTGATTGACCCCGAGCCGAAAACTCAGGGCGCGAAAGGCGATATTGGGATGCTTGAAGCGCACCCGTAGCGGATGGATGGTGGCATGAGGGGCGACTGGCGCGCCGGGATACCAGCGCCCACCCTGCTTGTGCATGTTCATGGCGTAGCCGATGCCGCCCACTTCGAGGCGAATAGCCAGCCCGTCCGGCAACGGCGCCAATTCGCGGCGTACCGCCTCATCGGTACGGGCGGCGCGGCAGAGGGTGCGACCCACCACCCAGAGCAGAGTAGTGATCCAGAGGCGGCGGCCAAGGGCGGCTAGAGATTCAACGGTCGGAGTTGTCATAGGGGTTGGCTCCTGAGATGGCTGACCAGAAGAGGGCGAACGCACTGGCTTGCCAGTAGTCGTCCTCTCCCAGCTCCGGTTGATCGACAAACAGTGATGCGCAGGCGAGGAACTGGCCCTGACACACCTCCAGCAACAGTGGTGCGGGAGCCTGCATCAGCTCGCCGCTGGCCTGCCCCTTTGCCAGCAGGGCAGGCAGAAAGCGCAGGGCATCGTTCAGGATCTGGCTGCGGGCCGGTCTGGCCAGCAGCGGAGAGTGAAAGAAGCCCAGCACGAATTTGAGCTCATTGGGATGCGCGAGCATCCACCCCATCGCCAGCTGCCAGTAGTGGCGAGTCTGGTCGTACAGCGGCAGGGTGGGATCTGCTTCATGGATGGCGCTCCCCATCCGGGTCTTTACATCCTGATAGAGGGCGAGGATCAGCGCCTCCTTGCTCGGAAAGTGGTGGAACAGAGTACCGTTGGCTACCCCGGCCGCCTTGGCGATACGGGCGGTGGCGGCCCCCTGCAAGCCATCTTCGGCGCAGAGGGCGAGGGCGGCATCCAGGATCTGGCGGCGCTTGTCGGTCATGGTTTGTGGCTGCGGGATAGCCTGGTTCATGGTCATCTCCATCAGCGCAGGAAGAAGGCCATCATCAGCTTCTGGATCCAGCTGTGGTAGGGGGGATGGATCAGGGAGCCGGTGGTGAACTTGCCGCGGGTCAGCACGGTTTTCGCTTTGGAGAAGGTGAGGAACCCCTCGTGGCCGTGGTAGTGGCCCATGCCGGAGGCGCCGATGCCGCCGAACGGCACATCGTCGGCAGCCACCTGAAACAGGCTCTCGTTGATCGCCATGCCGCCGGAGTGGGTCTCCCGGGTCACTCGCGCCTGCAGCTCGGGGTCGAAGCTCATCAGATAGAGGGCCAGCGGGCGGGGCCGCTCAGCAACATAGGCGAGCGCCTCCTCCAGAGTGTCGTAGGGGATAAGCGGTAGCAGCGGCCCGAAGATCTCCTGCTGCATCACCTGACACTGACCCGGCACCCCGGTCAGCAGGTGGGGCACCAGCAGGCGACGCTGGTCATCGCGGGCCGGGCTGCCACAGGGGTGGAGCTGGGCACCCGCCTGCTCGGCTTCATCGAGCCAGCTGACGAGACGTTGATACTGGCGGTCGTTGATGATGGCGCCGTAGTCAGCACTATTGAGCCCCTGCGGGTAGAGCTTGCTGAAGTGGCGGCGATAGGCGGCGATAAAGTTATCCACCTCGCTGCGGGGCAGCAGCACATAGTCAGGGGCGACGCAGATCTGCCCGGCGTTGAGGCTCTTGCCGAAGATCATCCGCTCGACCGCGGTGGCGACCGGCATGTCGGGGGCGATGAGACAGGGGCTCTTGCCACCCAGCTCAAGGGTGAGGGGGGTGAGCTGGGGCGCGGCGGCGGCCATCACCAGCTTGCCCACCATGGTGGAGCCGGTAAAGAGCAGGTGATCGAACGGCAGTGAGCTGAACGCCGCCGCCATCTGGGCATCTCCCTCGATGATGGCGATCTCGTTTTCGTCAAATACGCTGGTGAGCATGGTGCGCAGCACGGCGTTGGTATGAGGGGTGAACTCGGAGAGTTTCAGCATCGCCCGGTTGCCCGCCGCGATGGCGGTGATGAGGGGGCCAAGGCTCAGCATCACCGGAAAGTTCCACGGCACGATAATGCCGACCACCCCGAGCGGCTGGAAGTGCACCTCCACTTTGGCGGGGGCCAGCAGCAGGCCGGTGTGGCGGCGGTGGGGCTGCATCCAGCGCTTGAGCCGCTTCTGGGTGTAGTTGATCTGCATGATGCAGGGCAGCACATCGGCGATCAGGCTGTCGTAGTGGCTGCGCTGGCCATAATCTGCTGCCAGCGCCTTGCACAGCTGCCCCTTGTGGGCGAGCAACGCCTGTTTGAGTTTGGTCAGCTGCGCCCGGCGCTCGGCCAGGGTAGGCATGGGATGAGCCAGACTCGCCCGCTTGAGCCGTGCCAGCTGATCCGGCAGGGACAATTTGATGGCGAGGATATCCTCAGGAGTGTGTTGAAGCTGCGCCGCACCCATGTTGTTCTCCGCATGAAAAATGACCGACTGATTAGTCGGTCTAAATCTAGCCGTTTGTTGCCGGAATGTAAAGCTGGCAAGCTGTCTGCCGTTCACCATGAGCCGGACGCAAGAGAGAACTGTGTGTCTCCCCACACTTTTGTGGTTTGCTCGTTGGTGACTTATCTAATAAGGGGTAGTTTTTGGCTATTAACCTACACGGAGAGAGCACTATGACCAGGGAACTGAACAGCTTGTTGGCCCGGCTTGAAGATGTGGTTGAGCGGATGCCGGATTGCTTCAACACCTACGAATTCGCCCAGAAGCTGGCACTGCAATATCAGCCGGAGTTCTTTGCTGCGGGCCACTCTCTGGCCGAGCACGAGGGCAAGGTACTGCGGGTGCTGCACCAGAAGATCGCCGAGGCGCTGGCAGGCAGCGAGATGGTGATTGAAGGGGCGCTGCTCCCCTGCGTCACCCCCTGGGGGGAGAAGGCGACCTCACCGCGCTGGCACCGCAAGCACTGAGGGTCGGAGTAAGGCAGATCACTGCCAGATAGCAGATAACGAACAACGATAAAGGGCGCGGCGCTGGCAACAGGGCCGCGCCGTTTTTTGTGCAGATTGTCGCCAGCAGCGCCCCCGCTGCCGGGAGCAAAGGCCCGGTCTGTGATCCCATGCCGGGATATGGGGCCGTCAGCCGGGTAGACTCTCCCCTTTGTCGCAGGGTTTGTCACCGTAGGAATTTCTCATGACCCATAAAATCATTCTGGATACCGATCCGGGTATCGACGATGCCATGGCCATCCTGTTTGCCGAGGCCCACCCCGCCATCGAGCTGCTCGCCATTACCACTGTTTTTGGTAATGCCACCATCGACAATGGCACCCGCAACGCCCTCTGGCTCAAGCAGAAGTACGGCATGAAAGCGGATGTGGCCAAGGGCGCAGCGGCGCCGCTGCTGCGCGAGCCGGTCGGCCCCACCACCATAGTCCACGGCCCGAGCGGTTTTGGCGACCTGGAGGCGGGAGAGGTGAGTATTGCTCCCGATCCCCGCCCCGCCTGGCAATATATTGTCGAGGCGGTGAAAGCCGCGCCGAGGGAGATCACCCTCGTTACTATCGGCCCGCTCACCAATCTGGCGCTGGCGCTGCAACAGGCGCCCGAGATTGTCTCGCTGGTGAAACAGGTGGTGGTGATGGGCGGCGCCTTTGGCGTCAACGGCCATCGCGGTAACGTCACCCCCTATGCCGAAGCCAATATTCACGATGATCCCGATGCCGCCGACCGGGTCTTTACCGCCGACTGGCCGGTGGTGATCATCGGGCTGGACGTGACCCAGCAGAGCTTCTTCAGCAGCGACTATCTGGATGAACTCAGGGATAAGGCGGGGGAGCCGGGCCGCTTCCTGTGGGATGTCAGCCGCTTCTACCTGCGCTTCTACTCCGAGAAGCTGGGGCTCTCCGGTTGCCACGTTCACGACCCGTCCGCCATCGCCTATGTGATTGATCCGACCCTCTTTACCCTGCGCGAGGGGCCGGTGCGGGTGATCACCAGCGGCCCGGCCATCGGCCACACCCTGCAAAAGTTCGATGGCAAACGCCACTCCCACGATGACTGGGCAGCCTATCGTCCGCAGCAGGTCGGTGTGGCGGTGCGCGATGAAGCCTTGCTGGCGCTCTATCGCGAGACGCTGGTGGGCTGGGGCAAGGATTGCTGAGCAAAGGGGCGCTATTGCGCTGACGCGGGGGCTGTGATCGGCGCCAAACAATCGGAGCGCACGGCCGCTTATACTGCCTTATATCAAGAGCTTGGGAGGGATGAAGATGGCCTGGATTTCCTTGATAGTGGCGATAGCCCTGATCTGGTGGTTGATGAAGCTGGGGCGTGGTGCCCTGTTCGAGATCCGTCTTGCACCCGGCAAGGTAGTGGTCAAGCAGGGCAAGGTGTCACCCGCCTTTATTGAGCATGCCAAGCAGATCTTGCGCCATGACACGGTGCGCGGTCGCATTGTGGGGCAGCGTGATGGCGATGGCGTCAGGCTGATCTTCTCCCGCTCCATCCCCGAGCCGGTGGCCCAGCGCTTTCGCAATATCTTCCCCTACGGCGATTACCGCCAGCCAACGGCGCCACTGCCGGGGCCCAAATCCCGCAAGGGATAAGCACCGGAACCTGGTTCATCAATAGCAAACGGGCCTCCAGTGGAGGCCCGTTTTTATGGCACTTGGCCAAGAGAGAGCTGACAGCCCTTACTCCTTGCCGTGCAGCTCGCGCTGGGCCTTGACCGCCGCCGCCTTGACGGCGGTGCCTTCATTGCCCCAGGAGGCGCGCAGGGTGTTGACCAGCTCGGCGAGCCGCTCGTCATCCATGGTCCAGCCATAGCCCGGCATGTGGTAACCCAGATGGCCGTGGGTGACCGGGGTCTCGGCACCGTGCAGCAGCACGTTGATCAGGCTCGACGGATCGCTCGCCAGCACGGTGCGGTTGTTGACCAGCGAGGGGATGACGTGGTCATTGCCCTGGCCGTTGACCCCGTGACAGGTGGAGCAGTACATGGCGTAGTCCGCCTTGCCGCTGGCACTGGCGTAGGCGCGGGCCCCTTTCTCCGCCACCGGTTCATCTTTCAGGTCGGTCAGATAGGTGGCGATGCTGGCCAGATCGGCGTCGCTGAAATACTGGCTGCTGTGAGTGATCACTTCCCCCATGGGGCCCGCGACCGCTTCATGCTGGCTGCGGCCGGTTTTCAGCAGGTCGATCAGCGCCTGCTTGCTGTAACGGCTGCCGCGAATATCGGGGGCATACCAGCCATCCAGCGCCGCCCCGCTCAGGTAGACAGGGTCCGCCTCGGTCAGCGCTTTCTCCTGCATGCCGAGCCCGCGCGGGGTGTGGCAGCTGCCGCAGTGGCCGGCACCCTGCACCAGATAGGCGCCGCGGTTCCACTCTTCGCTCTTGCTCGCCACCGGGGTAAAGCGGCTGTCATCGTGGTAGATCCAGTTCCAGCCCATCAGCGGCCAGCGCATGTTGAGGGGCCAGGGGATGTCGCTCTCCTTGTTGGCAATGGCCAGCGGCTGCACCTCCTTCATCAGATGGTGATAGAGATCTTCGAGATCCTTATCGCTCATCTTGGCGTAGGCGGTGTAGGGCATGGCCGGATAGAGGCGATGGCCATCGCGGGCCACCCCTTCACGCATCACCTTGATGAACTCCGGCAGGCTGTAGTTGCCGATACCGTGGGTCTTGTCCGGGGTGATGTTGGTGGCAAATACGGTGCCGATGGGGGTCGGGAACCCTTTGCCGCCCGCCAGCGGCTTGCTGGTCTCGCTGGTGTGACAGGCGGCGCAATCGCCGAGCTTGGCCACGTATTCCCCCGCAGACATGGCGGGGGCTGCGTTGGCGGCAAGGGCGGGCAGGGCCAGCAGCAGGGCGCTGGTGGTCAGTGACAGGGCGCGGCTCATTGGGCACCTCCCTTGCTCATGGCAACCAGCTCGTTGACGGCGCGCCACGCTTCGTCGATGGCGGCGTGGGCGTAGGGGCTCCAGCCTGCATCCGAGTTGGCGATGGTGATGTTGCCGATCGGCTGGCGACCCAGTTCAATCCATTTTTCGCACTGTGCTTCGTCATCAAACAGGGTGTTGGTGACATAGGAGTAGCCGTGAGACCAGCGGTTGACCGTGATGGCGAGGATATCCTGCTCATGGTTGAAACCGGCGCTGCCGAGCATCCCCTGCAACTGCTCGCGGATCATCTGTTCATGCTGCTCGAACGGCATGCCGAGGATCATGGCGCGCCCCTTGCGGGACTGTTCGCGGGCCGACAGACCGCTGCCCGGCAGGGTCGGCACATAGACCATGTGCAGGCACATCGGCTGATCCGGGCTCTTGGGATGCTCGTAGCCACCCATGCTGACCGGATAGTCGAGCTTGACCCGGCTATAGGGTGCGGCGGGGGAGTAGACCTCGTGTACCCCCAGCTTGACGAAGGCTTGCCAGTTCTTGATCACCACCTTGGTGTAGACCAGCGGCGCCTTGACATTTTGGCGCAGCGCCTCCTTCTGGGGCTCCGGCATCTCGGGCACCATGTAGGGGATCATCATGTTGTAGCCAGCCATGATCGACTGCTTGGCCCGCACCCGGTGCAGTTTCCCCTCCTTGATGTAGGTGACATCCACTGCCAGCTTGCCGTCGGCGAGGCGCACGTTTTTGGCCTGCAACGCCGTGCTGCCAAGGCGCAACTGCACCTTGTGCTCCGGCAGGTCGAGCTTGCTGTAGTCAAACTTGGCCAGCACCACATCCTGCATGGTGTGACCCGGCGCCACCTGCGGAATGAGCTTGCGCACCATCAGGCGGGTGAGACCGGCGTTGCCATCGGGGAAGTGGAAGATGTAGGGATCGTCCAGCTCCGCCTGCTCCTCGGCATCCAGCGGCGTCAGATTGAGGCCGTCGAACCCCGGCAAGGCGCAGAGGCGCGCATCGGCGCAGGCGGTGGCGTCGATGCCGACCGCCTGGAAGTCGTTGGTGCGCTGCTGGAAGTAAGTGATCGCCCGCTCGCTGAGACCCACTTTATCGCGCAGGAAGGTGGTGTAGCTGTTGCGGGTTACCCACTCATCCTGCTGCTCGCGGGTCATGCCGCTCAGGTAGTCGATCTTCGATTCGTGCAGGGCCAACAGGGCGGCCTTGTCGGCATCATCGAGGGGGAAGTCACCGATAAATTCTGCCAGCGGCCGGCCGTTCAGGCGATCGCGGGGGATGTCATCCGCCACGTTGTGACCCGGATCGCCGTTCACTATCTTGTTGACGCCAAAGTGCTTCTCGTCGAAATAGACGCCACGGCTCAGCCCCAGATCCGGATAGAAGGTCTGCTGGAAACCGGCGGCCAGCTCGTCGATGTTGACCTCCAGCGCCTTGAGCAGACCGAGCGCCACCGGGCTGTAGACCGAACGCGGTGATTGCAGGGATTCACTGCCGCCGTAACCCAGACGCAGGCCATCGGGGGTGGTGAACTCGTTGCGCTTGGCGTGGCCGCCGAAGTCATCGTGGTTGTCGAGTAGCAGGATCTTCTTATCCGCGCCGAGCAGTTGCTGATAGAAGCAGGCTGCGGCCAGACCGCTGATCCCGGCGCCGACGATCACCAGATCGTACTCCCCCTCGAGGGGAATATTGGCAAAGTCATACTGCTTACCGTCACGGGCGATACTGTGGGCCGGTTCGAAGGAGCCCGGGTGGTTGCCGCGCAGGCCGGTGAGGGCGGGCGGGTAGGCCAGGGTTTTATCCGCCAACGCGCTGCCGCCTTCGGCAGCCTTAAGCAGATTGATGGGGGCGACGCCTGCCGCAATGGTGATGGCAACGCCGTTGAGAAAATCTCTGCGTGTAATACTCATGGCTATCCCTGTGTTAGGAGAAGTAATGAATAAGTGGATTCATTATGGGAGGGAGACACAGATCCTGTTCAGGATTGGGCGCCGAATCTACCGCTATCCTCACGCTGAGTCCATACGATTGCTAATGGATTATTAAGCACCATTTTCCTGCTTGTGACGAGAGTGATGCGCTGATGGGGGTGATTTGCCCTGTTGCAGGGCAAATTGTCTTCCGGCTCGGTCGGTCAATGATTGCCGCAGCTGATTAGTTTGGGAGACGTTCGGGCATCATTGTCGACTCGGGGGGATGAGCGCGCTAAGCTCTTAACTACTTGTTTTATCGACTCTCTTTTTATTCATAGGCATAAAGGCCACTCAGGAGGCGCAATGAACTGGTACATCTCGGTCCTCAAGCAATATGCGGTATTCAGCGGGCGGGCCCGTCGCACCGAATACTGGATGTTTGTGCTGTGCAACGTCATCGTCATGCAACTGCTCGGCATGGTGGACAAGCTGATTGGCGGCGACAAGGAGTTCATCAGCGGCATCTACTCGCTGGCCGTGCTGCTGCCCTCGCTGGCGGTGGCGGTGCGTCGTCTGCACGACACCGACCGCAGTGGCTGGTGGCTGCTGCTGGTCCTGGTACCCATCATAGGTATTCTGGTACCCACCATAGGTACTCTGGTACCCATCATAGGCACTCTGGTGCTTATCTATTTTATGGTTTGCAACGGCCAGCAGGGGCCAAACCGCTTCGGTGACGATCCCAAAGCGGCCCCCTCGCAGGGTTTTATCGTCAGCTAACGGGCGCGGCTTGGCCAATCATCGGTCAATAAAAAGAGAGGGAGGCATCACGCCTCCCTCTCTTTTTCGTTTTGATGGCCGATCAACGCTCGATCAGAGGGGCGGAGCGGTAGCTCCACATGCCGTAGGTGCGCAGAGCGTCGCGGTAGATGCCGAGCAGCTCGCTCTCGCTCGGGGTGGCCAGCTCCTCGAGAGGCTTGTCGGGGTAACTGACGCTCGCCACCTTGATGTTGGCCGGACCAATCTGGTCGCAGGCGATTTCCAGCACCGTCTGGCCGCGACGTACATGGCTGGCGGAGCTTACCAGCACCGCATAGTCAATCTGGTGGCGGGCGAGGGCATAGGCGCTGTAGAGGGCGTTATCCACCGTGCTGGTGGCGTAGTTCTCTTCAATCAGGCGGCTGCGGTCGATGCCGTGCTTGGCCAGCCAGTCAGCCATCAGCTTGCCCTCGGTCTGGCGATTCTGCGGCACGCCACCGGTCAGGATGATCAGCGCCTCCGGGTCGGCCTTGGCCAGCTCAAGGGTGGTTTGCAGACGGCCCAGCAGGATCTTGTCCA
The DNA here is from genome assembly GCF_040907945.1 of Aeromonas sp. s11. Taxonomy (NCBI): domain Bacteria; kingdom Pseudomonadati; phylum Pseudomonadota; class Gammaproteobacteria; order Aeromonadales; family Aeromonadaceae; genus Aeromonas; species Aeromonas sp. s11. The sequence goes on from NZ_JBFOCU010000044.1 coordinate 82,534, forward strand.
TGCTGCCGTCGGGATTGAGGGCGTAGCCCAGAGTGACGATGGCGCGTTTGCCCTCCCTGCTGGCCTTGACCTGATCCTCGGTCAGCTCGGTCTGCAGCGGGGCGGCGGTGATCCGCTGCACCCGGGCGATGATCTCCTCCAGATCGGCAGCGCGGCCACTGTTGCGATCCGCCACTTTCGCCAGATAGCTGCGGGAAGCCTCCTTGTTACCCTTCACCAGCTGCCAGATGGCGAGATAGCTGTTGATGTCGAGATCATCGGGGGCGACGGCCTGCGCCTGCTCCAGCAAGGTGATGGCGCGACTCAGGTTGCCGTTGTAGATCTGGGCGTTGGCCGCCGAAATGAGCAGGTCGGTGCGGTAGGGTTCAAGCTGGTAGGCGGCCAGCAGCCGCTCGGTCACCAGCTCCATATTGCTCGGCATCTTGGCGGTAAAACCGGCGTGGGAGATTTTGGCTGGCGACTTGTAGATCTGCAGCGCTTCGCCGAGCAACATGTCCACCGCCTGGCGTTTGCTGACCAGGGTATTGAGGTCGTGCTCTATTTGCATCGAGCTCTCGGCCGCTTGCAGGGCGAGGGGCGAGAGCGCCAGCAGGCCGCCGAGGGTGAGGGCAAGAAGGGTCTGTTTCATCAAAAGGTCCTCTGTCGGGCTGAATCGCGCCGTGGCGCAGCGGCTTGTGGGCCGATGGGATAAGGCAAATGTGCGTCAATTCAGTCTGTTAGTGCTAAAGAGAGGGCAATATACCAGTTAACGGTACGGCAAACTGTGAGTCGGGGCGAGTCGTCGGGTGATGCCACACTAGTGGCCGCAAAAATGGCCGCAAAAATGGCCGCAACAGTGGCCGCAAAGGGTCAGCAGCCATCTGAAAGGGACAGGGGGAGCGTGACTCCCCCTGCTGGGAGGGGCGCGGGCCCCTTCCTCTATCGCGATTCAAGACAGATGGGGAGTCAATCCATCTGTTGGCGAGTGTTCGTAGTCAGTTCCACATCGGGGAGATGCGGGCTTCCAGTGTCTCTTGCTGCTCTTCGGGCATATCGCTGAAGAAGTTGAGCTGGGTCTGCTCCTCCACCTCGCGCACCGAGACCCGGTAGTCGGCGATCTGGCTGATGGGCACCTCTTCCTGCGGCATGATAAAGGCGATAGCCTGCAGTCTGGCCGGGTCCATCACGATCTTGTAGTAGGCGCTCGGGATCGCCACACCCTGACCGATGGACTCTTCAGAGCCGGTAAAGATGGGGCCGGTGATCACCTGCACATCCTTGCGGGAGACCGCCCACTTGTTCACCTTGTCCTCCAGCACGCGCCACGCCTTCTGGTTGAGCACCCCGACCTGCGGTGTCATGTTGCTCAGCAGGAAGCTCTCTTTCATGGTGTTCTTGTTCGATTTCATGTCCCCCGCCGGGGCCTGATGGCCACGGTCGTAGCCCGAGCCCTTGTAGTCGGAGAGGGTGGCGCGGTAGGCAACCGGGATCTCCCTGTCCTCGGCGAAGGCATCCTTGCGCGGCACTGTGCCCTGTGCGCTCTGGGCGGTCATCCGGTAGGAGACCCAGTCCGCCACCTTGTAGTCGTAGTTGTAGCCGACCGCATACCCTTCACGACAGAGCTTCTGATCCGATTCGGAGGGGAGGCCAAAGCGCACGTGCTCGCCACACGTCCAGTGGGCCGCCAGCAAGGGGGTAGTCGTGAGGGTGAGGGTAACAGCCAGAACCAATTTATTGATTTTTATCATTTTTGTGATGCTCCAGTTTAGTAGGCGGAGCCATTTGACATGAGATCTGACTAGCGCTTCAATTGCTGTTTTTTTACACTTCACCGTTCTGTGACGGCTCGCCAAGATCCGTGATGTGACTGGTTAATATGTTTTAAATCAGTGGCTTGGTCGGTGGGATGATGTGCGGTTGCTCGGTCGGCAACGAAAAGGGGCCCGTGATGGGCCCCTTGAATGGTCGCTATCTCAGCAATAGCAGAGAGGTTCGGGTGGTTTTCAGCATCCCCGTGGTGGTGCTCCCCACGATGAACTGCCTGATCCGTGAGTGACCATAGGCCCCCATCACGATAAGGTCGCTGCCCACCTCGGTGGCATGCAGGCAAATTACCGGCACCACCTCTCCTTGCAGCAGCCTGGCCGTTACCTTGATGCCCGCACTTTTCAACACCTGCTTGGCCTGTGCCAGCTGGCGTTCGTGCTCGTCACTCGGTTCGGCCACCATCACCAGATCGCACGCCAGTCCCTTGAGCAGCGGACTGCTTGCGATCAACTCCAGCACCTTCTTGGCGGTCGGGCTGGCGTCATAGGCAAACAGGAAGCGGCTTGGCGCCTGAAAGCCCGGTTGTACCACCATGATGGGGTTGGCCAGGGTGCGGATGACGTTCTCGATATGGCTGCCAATCAGCTCGTGGACATGGGTTGTGCCCTGCTTGCCCATGATCAACATCCGCATACCGGATGCGAGCTCCTGGGCCGTCTCTACCAGCTGGCCGTGACGTTGCAGGGTCTCGACTCCTGTCATCCCCAAGTCGGCAAGATATTCCTTGCTGCTGTTTAGCAGCATCCGTCCCTGTTCATGGGCGAGGCGGCTGCGTTGGTGATCCAGCTCGGCGAGCTCCTTGAGCAGCTGCTCGCGACTGCCAAGGCCAATATTGCCGGAGAGATCGCTCTCTCCTTCAAACTCGTTCTTTTCCAGTACGTGCAGCAGGGTGACGGGTAACCCGGTGTTGGCTGCGGCCCAAGCCGCCGCATCGCACACCGCTGTCATGGCTGGGGAGCCATCGATACAGGCGAAAATGTTTGTCATGATGAATTCCTTTTTGTGATCAGTGGCCAGCCAGCAGCTTTTCAACTTCTTCCGGTTTGTCGTGCACACCAAAGCGGTCAACGATAGTGGCGCTCGCCTCGTTCAAACCAATCAGCTCCACGTCGGTGCCCTCTCGGCGGAACTTGATGACCACCTTGTCCAGTGCGGTGACAGCGGTGATGTCCCAGAAGTGGGCATGGGTGAGGTCGATCACCACTTTCTCTACCACCTCCTTGAAGTCAAATCCGGCAAAGAATTGCTCGGCACTGGCGAAGAACACCTGGCCCCGAACCTGATAGGTGCGTACCTCGCCGTTTCGCTCGCTGTCGCTCTTGACCAGCATGAAGCGGGCAACTTTGTTGGCGAAGAACAGGGAGGCGAGCAGCACCCCGACAAATACCCCGAGCGCCAGGTTATGGGTAGCGACGACCACCGCCACTGTTGCGATCATCACGATATTGGTGGAGAGCGGGTGCTTCTTGAGATTGCGAACCGACTCCCAGGAAAACGTCCCGATAGAGACCATGATCATCACGGCCACCAGTGCAGCCATGGGGATCTGGCGGATCCACTCATCCATGAAGACCACCATCAGGATGAGCAAGGTGCCTGCAACAAATGTGGAGAGGCGGCCACGGCCACCGGATTTGATGTTGATGATGGATTGACCAATCATGGCGCAACCCGCCATGCCGCCCATCAAGCCCGCACCGATATTGGCGATCCCCTGGCCCTTGCACTCGCGATTGCGGTCGCTGCTGGTATCGGTCAGGCCATCGACAATGGCCGCCGTCATCATGGATTCGAGCAGACCGACCACGGCCAGACCTGCGGAATATGGAAAGATGATGGCCAGTGTCTCGAGATTGAGCGGCACTTCCGGCCACAGGAAGATGGGCAGGGTATCGGGCAGCTCGCCCATGTCGCCCACGGTGCGGATATCGATGCCCATGGTGATGGCGACTGCCGTCAGGATCACGATGCAGAGCAGCGGGGAGGGCACCAGCTTGCCCACCACCGGGATCAGCGGGAACAGATAGATGATGCCAAGGCCCGCCGCCGTCATGGCGTATACCTGCCAGGTGACATTGGTGAGCTCAGGCAATTGGGCCATAAAGATGAGGATCGCCAACGCATTGACGAAGCCGGTCACTACCGAGCGGGAGACAAACCGCATCAGACTACCCAGTTTCAGGTAACCCGCCACGATCTGGAGTACCCCGGTGAGCAGGGTTGCGGCCAGCAGATATTGCAGGCCATGTTCTTTCACCAGGGTCACCATCAACAGCGCCATGGCGCCGGTGGCGGCGGAGATCATGCCGGGGCGACCGCCGACAAAGGCGATAACCACGGCGATACAGAAGGAGGCATAGAGGCCGACCTTGGGGTCAACGCCAGCTATGATCGAGAAGGCGATGGCTTCCGGGATCAGCGCCAGCGCCACTACTGTGCCGGCCAGCAGATCAGCACGGATGTTGGAGAACCACTCTTGTCTTGCACGTTCCAGCATGGGGGGATTTTCTCGCTTGTTCGGGATCCACAGCACAACGCATCCACTGACCAAGGGGTCAGATGGCGTGCGGGCAGGATCGGGTTGTTATATTGGGAACTAATGGGTGTAAAAAAGCGCTCCGGTTGTGATAACCAGAGTCAGGCGGCAGGTGCCGCGAAGGGCGGGGTTATGGCGGCGTTACGGTCATGCCAGTATGCGTCTTGATCATAAGGCCGCGGATAATAGCAGAGCCGTGCCGGAGGAGGTAGCCCATCTGTTTGTTGACATCTGAACGATGGGCCAAAGCTGCGTGCGGTTGCACTCAGAGGTGAACGGGCGTGGGCTCCCTGATGATTAGCCGGTCGATGTTGGCAATAAGAAAAGGGGCCCGTGATGGGCCCCTGGTGATAGGTGGAGTCTGACTGCTATCAGGCGGCGTTTGCCTTGTTGCCTAGAGTGCGGGCCAACAGTGCTTCCGGATTGTGGATCGCCTCCTTGGTCTTCACGTCGATGACCTCGATATCGGTGAAGCGCTCGCGGTTCTTGATCGCCACGTCGTGGGCGAAGATGACGCAGCGGGCGTTGGCGACATCCTTGGCGGTAATGCGGTTGATGATGCCGTTGGCGCCCTGGGTCTCGACCTTGATCTTGATCCCCTGCTTGGCAGCGGCCTTCTGCAGGCTCTTGGCGGCGAGGAAGGTGTGGGCCACGCCAGACGGGCAGGCAGTGATGGCCAGTACGTCTGCTTCTCCTTCCGCTTCAATGACTTCGAAGCTGGTTTGGGGGGCGGTCACGTCATCTTCTTCGCTCACCGGCTTCTTCAGCAGGTTGACGATGATGGCGGTGGTCAGGGCGCCGAGGATGGTACCCAGGATGTAGCCCATCTTGCCTTCAACAACCGGCAGGACAATCCAGCCACCCCAGGGGGCGTGGTTGATACTGTGCATCATGAAGCCGGTGATGTTGCCGACGATACCGCCTGCGACGATGGCCGGGATAACGCGCATGGGGTCAGCAGCGGCGAACGGGATAGCACCTTCACTGATACCGATCATGCCCATGATGGCGGCCGCTTTACCGGATTCACGCTCCTCTTTCTTGTAACGCTTCGGAGACATAAAGGTCGCCAGTGCCATACCGAGCGGCGGCACACAGATGGCGATACCGACGCCGCCCATCAGCCAGGGCTGGGTGTTGACCTGAGTCTGGGCAAACAGGGTCGCAACCTTGTTGACCGGGCCGCCCATATCGAAGGCGGTCATACCACCCAGAATGGCCCCCAGCATCACTTTACCTGAGCCCGCCATGCTGGAGAGCCAGTGGTTCATCCCTTCCATCATGGCGGCGATCGGGGCACCGATCCCCCACATCACGATGCCACACACCAGGAAGGTACCGATCAGCGGATAGATGAAGATGGAACCAAGGGAGGTCATGGAGTCAGGCAGCTTGATCCGTTTGAGCTGATTGACCACGAAACCTGCGATAAAGCCCACCAGAATGGCGCCGAGGAAACCGGTTTGATAGTGCTGAACGGCAATCCAGGAGCCGATCATGCCCGGAGCCAGGCCCGGCTTGTCAGCCAGCGAGTAGGCGATGTAGCCACCCAGTACGGCAGTAAACAGAGTCAGACCGGCGATACCCATGGTGGCCATGTCTTTGAGGAAGCCCGCTTCCGGCACGGCACCCTTGCCGCTCATCATCACCGACAGTGACAGCAGCACACCGCCCGCCACGATGAAGGGGATCATGTGGGAAGTACCAAACAGCAGGTGCTGCTTCATGGTATTGAGGCGATCCTTGAAGGTGCGCTCGTCGGGTTCAACCGGAGCAGTGGCAGCCGGTTTGGCGGCTGGCGCCGGTTTTTCCGCTTTCGGGCCTTGCTTGAGCAGGGTCAGCGCTTGCTCAACGGTAGTGGCCGCTTTCATCTGCTCGATAAAGCCCGGCTCCAGCAGACGGGTAGAGAGCTCGGCCAGTACTTCGATGTGGTGGTTGGCGCCGCCATCCGGGGAGGCGATCATGAAGATCAGCTGGGTCGGCTTGCCATCTTCTGCGCCGTACTCGATACCCTGACGGCTGACACCGATGGCTATGGCCGGACGGCTGACAGCCTTGCTCTTGGCATGGGGCAGGGCGACACCCTGCTCGAAGCCGGTGCAGTCCAGCTGTTCGCGGGCCCAGATATCCTTGACGAATTGCTGTTGATCAGACACGGCGCCATCGCGCGCCAGCATCTGTGCCATCTCGTCGAATAGAGCCTCCTTGCTGGTGGCCTTCAACTCCAGGCAGATGAGTCTGCCGTTGGTCATGGTGGGTAACATATTACTCTCCTGGCTCCGTTGCCGAGCCGCATGATGGGGGGAACAATTGACCTGGATATTGTTCTCCCGTTGGCGCGGTGCCGAAATCGGACAAATGTGTCGTTTACTGGATTTTTGTGCTGGCAAGAATGAGCTGTGACCGCCATCTCGTTTTAGTGAGATGATTCAATGCGATGTGAATTTTAATCTATTGCTTTAATATCAATCGGTTACGATTGTGTCGCTCATGCGAAGTCTTATTTGAGCGTCCAGGTCGATGATGAATTTGCCGTGATGGAATGGATATTTGTGTGATTTGTTATGGCTCAATAGTGTGAGCTGGTTGGCAAATAGCAGGCGCCGAAAGTGACTTTATTGTCATTAGTTGGGAGGGAGATGACTCTGCGCGTCTGGTCAACCGCGTTGTTAACCGGTGAAAGGGGATGGCAGGGGATAAACAACAAGGGCCATTATTGATGGCCCTTGCGCATGTTCGGGTGGGGATGTCGCTCCGGGATGTGCCCGTTAGCAGCGGTTGCCGGCGCGGGCGATCCGCCCTTCGGCCAGCAGTTGATAACTGCCAGTCGCTGCAGGAATAAAGGCAGATTGCCCCTTTTCCAGACGAAGTGACTGTTCGCCTTGCTTGAGGGTCACTGTGTCATCGATGGCAAACAGGATCTCGGCGCTGGCAGTGGTGAGCTGATGCTCGCCAGCCGGGTAGACGCTGAAAGTGAAGTCAGGTACCGGCACGTCGAAGTGCTGTACCGCGCCATCACAGCGGGGGGACAGCAGGATCTGGTCGTCCGGCTTGGGCAAGCAGCGGGTGCAATCCAAAAGCTCTGCCACATCGATGTATTTGGGGGTGAGGCCGGCGCGCAGCACGTTGTCCGAGTTGGCCATGATCTCGAGACCCGTGCCGCGCACATAGGCGTGCGGGGTACAGGCATCGAGGAACATCGCCTGCCCGGGTTGGAGGGTCACCACGTTGAGCAGCAGCGGCGAGAAGAGTCCGACGTCGCCCGGATACTGGGCCGCCAGACTGGTGATCAGCGCAAAGGTCTCCTCATCCTGATGGGCGGCGGCATAGGTCAGCAGCCCTGCAAGCGCCTCTTCCTTGCGCGCCCCTTCCAGTACCAGCAACTGGTGGAAGAAGTGCTGCAGGCCCGCTTCATTCTGGCTGGCGGCAAGGGCTGCGGTCAGATCGGCGATGACCGCCAGATTGACCCGCTCGAACAGCGCCAGAATGGCCGGGATGGCGCGAAAGCCGTTCATCGCCTGATAGGGGGTGAGGGCAAAAACCAGCTCCGGCTTATGGTTCGGGTCCTTGTAGTTGCGATTGCTCGCCTTGATATCGATGCCTGCGGCCTCCTCTTTGGCAAAGCCCGCTTCAGCCTGAGCCTTGCTCGGGTGCACCTGAATGGAGAGAGCCTTCTCGGCACACAACACCTTGAACAGGAACGGCAGGCTGCCAAAACGGGCGAAGGTGGCCTCACCCAGCGCGGCGGCCGGAGCCCTGTCGATCACCGAAGAGAGCTTTTGCACACTGCCCGCCAGCGTCACCTCGGAGCAGCCGTTGGGGTGAGCCCCCATCCAGAGCTCGGCCTGGGGTCTGCCTTGCGGGTTGGGAATGCCAAACAGGGTGGTGAGGGAGTCATGACTGCCCCAGTCATAGCCTTGAATCGGGTTTTGCATCAACAGAAAGGAGGGCAGATCGCTACTGCTCATAAGGGACGCCTCGTCTAGTTTGAAGAAAATCGGGTGCAGAAAAGGGTGGCATTACTGCTGTGGACCGGACTATAACATGGGCGGTCGTGCGCGCCGCAACCGCTTGCCTCTCTCTTGATCAGGATCACCATGTCTCTCATCTTCAGCCAACTGCTCGACGGAGCCCTGAGCGAACAGGTTCCATTTGACCAAATCTGGTTTGCCAGTGAACAGGGGGTGCCACCCAGTTTCAGCTATCAGGTCAACTTTTCCCGCCTCGAGCTGGTCTTTAGCGGCGAGTATCTCAACCAAATTTGGGACAGGGAGGAGGGGGTCAGAGAGATCAGTGTATTGCCGGGACAGGTGCTCTATATCCCTCCCAACGCCTGGAACAAGCCGCTCTGGACCACCGACTGCTCGGTGCTGAGCCTGCTGTTTGGCAAACGCCAGCTGGGGTTCAGCCTGGTGAGCAAGCGCCGTGAAGATCCGGACTTTTTCGATGTGCAAAAGCACAGCATCATGGCGCGGGTGGGCCATGTGATCGAACACATTTTGGCGGCGCTGAACGTACTGACCGAGGATCCCGGTCGCTCCCCCACCGATGATCACCTGCTGCAGGCTCTGCTGGCGAGTGCCCGTCAGCTGTTGCTGGAGTCCGCCACGGATCGGCCACGGGGGGCAGAGCTCTTTCACGGGATCTGCATCTATATCCAAGAGAACTTTCACCGTCCCATCACCCGTGACTCCATTGCCCACCGCTTCAACGTTTCAGCCAGCCATCTCTCCCACCTGTTCCGCGAGCAGGGTCATATGCGCCTTGCCGATTACATCAGCTGGGTGCGGATCGATCGGGCCAAATTCATGCTGAAAAAGTACCGCTTTCGTCTTGAAGAGGTGGCCAGTCGCTGCGGTTACAGTGACGTGAACTACTTCTGCCGGGTGTTCAAACAGAAGACCGGCTTGACCCCTTCCCAGTACCGTTCCCTGAGTCAGCCGCAGGCGGCGGCCAGCGAGCTGGAGGGATAACGGGGCTGGGTCGGGAAGGCGTGGTGACGGCGCACTGGCGGGTGGCTACCTCTTTGGTCTGACATGCTTTCTTGTCGTTTTATTATGAAAATGAATGGGCTAAGATGGCCGCGCGCAACAAACAAGTTGATAACAAACGGAAGTTAGGAGATGCCGATGGAAAGCAAAGTAGTAATCCCGACCCAAGGTCAGAAAATCACAGTCGATGCCAACGGCAAGCTGCAGGTTCCCAACCATCCGATCATTCCGTTTATTGAAGGGGATGGCATCGGTGTTGACGTAACCCCGGCCATGTTGAATGTGGTGAATGCTGCGGTCGAGAAAGCCTACAAGGGCGAGCGCAAGATCGCCTGGATGGAGATCTATACCGGCGAGAAATCGACTCATGTCTATGGCGAAGGTGCCTGGCTACCGGCCGAAACCCTGGATTTCATTCGTGAATATTGCGTGGCCATCAAGGGCCCGCTGACTACTCCGGTCGGTGGCGGTATTCGCTCCCTCAACGTAGCCCTGCGTCAGGAGCTGGATCTCTACATCTGCCTGCGCCCGGTGCGTTACTACGACGGCACCCCGAGCCCGGTGAAACGTCCTGATCTGACCGACATGGTGATCTTCCGCGAAAACGCCGAAGACATCTACGCCGGCATCGAGTGGAAGGCCGACAGTGCCGAAGCGAACAAGGTGATCGCCTTCCTGCAAAACGAGATGGGCGTGAAGAAAATTCGCTTCCCCGAGTCCTGTGGTATCGGCATCAAGCCGATGTCCAAAGCCGGTACCGAGCGTCTGGTGCGTGCCGCTATCGAGTATGCCATCGACAACGATCGCGACTCCGTGACCCTGGTGCACAAGGGCAACATCATGAAGTTCACCGAAGGTGCCTTCAAGGATTGGGGTTATGCTCTGGCTCAGAACGAGTACGGTGCCCAGCTGATTGACGGCGGCCCCTGGTGCTCCTTCAAAAACCCGAAAACCGGCAAGACCATCGTCATCAAGGATGTCATCGCCGACGCCTTCCTGCAGCAGATCCTGCTGCGTCCGGCCGAGTACGACGTCATCGCCTGTATGAACCTCAACGGTGACTACATCTCCGATGCGCTGGCCGCTCAGGTAGGCGGTATCGGCATCGCACCGGGTGCCAACATCGGTGACGGCGTGGCCCTGTTCGAAGCGACCCACGGTACTGCACCGAAGTATGCCGGTCAGGACAAGGTCAACCCGGGCTCCCTCATCCTCTCCGCCGAGATGATGCTGCGCCACATGGGCTGGGTTGAAGCGGCCGATCTCATCATCAAGGGTATGGAAGCGGCGATCCGCAACAAGACCGTCACTTATGACTTCGAGCGTCTGATGGAAGGGGCCACCCTGCGCTCCTGCTCCCAGTTTGCTCAGGACATGATCGACCAGATGTAATCTGCTGCTTGCCAGAAACGCAAAACCGGCGCCATGAGCGCCGGTTTTTTTATCGCGAAAGAGTGCAGGGGCTTATTGCGCCTGCTCTACGTGTTGCTGATAGCGTTGCTGCCATTTGCTGGTTTCTGCTTCATCACCCTGGGCCTTCCAGAAGGCGCAGATGGTGTTGGCAAGTTCCGAAGCCATCGCGTGATCTCCGTCACGTCGACTCATCAGATAATCTCCCAGCCAGCTTTGATATTGTTTCATTACCCGATCTCCTTATCTCGTGTGCCCTTGAGGGTGCCCACCTTGACGGGAGCCTGTCGGCTCATCTTGGGGGGAACATCATCAGGCATGATGGTGCAAATTCACGACCCGGGCAGAGAGCCCGATGGGCAATCTGGCGGCGAACGTGACGCGAGATGTCAAAAAATGAGCGCCATTTTAGCACAAACTGACCAACTTGGGGAAATTGTCGCCATGGATTGCGACAGAACTGCCCCATCCCCTTGTTCCCAAAACAGAAAACCCGCCGTGATGGCGGGTTGATTTGCAGATAAAAGTGGCAAAAAAGCCTAGATCTTGGCGCTGGCCAGGTACTTTGCCATCTCTTCGGCGGGCACCATGCCACCGCCGGTGGCCCACACAAGATGGGTGGCCTGTGCCATGGTTGCGGCATCGAAACCGCGCACGGTGAGCCACTCGGGATTGGCTGCCACCCGCCACGGGCCAGCCATACCAGCCAGAGCGGAGGGCTCGAGTGTGATCTGCTCATCGCGCGCCAGCAGTCCCAGCAGGTCATACATCTCCTGATCGCTCAGGGTGTAGAAGCCCGCCAGCAGCCGCTCCATGGCGCGGCCGACGAAACCAGAGGCGCGCCCCACCGCGAGGCCGTCGGCTGCGGTGAGGTTATCGATGCCCAGATCCTGCACCGCAATGGCATCGTGCAATCCGGTGTGGACCCCCAGCAACATGCAGGGGGAGTGAGTGGGCTCGGCGAAGAAGCAGTGGACGTTGTCTCCGAACGCGAGCTTGAGACCAAAGGCCACGCCGCCCGGGCCGCCACCCACGCCGCAAGGGAGGTAGACAAACAGCGGGTGGTCGGCATCCACCTTGATACCCATCTGGTCGAACTGTATTTTCACCCGCTCGCCCGCCACCGAGTAGCCGAGGAACAGGGTGCGGGAGTTCTCGTCATCGATAAAGAAGCAGTTGGGATCCCGCTCGGCCTCTTTGCGCCCTTGTTCCACCGCAACTCCATAATCTTCGGCATATTCGACCACGATGGCGCCATGTTCACGCAGTTTGCGTTTCTTCCACTCCCGCGCGTCGGCAGACATGTGGACGGTGACGGTAAAGCCGAGCTTGGCGCTCATGATGCCGATGGACATGCCAAGGTTGCCGGTGGAGCCTACCGCGATGCTGTACTGGCTGAAGAACTGGCGAAACTCGTCGCTGAACAGTTTGCGGTAGTCATCCTCTTCGCAGAGCAGTCCCGCCTTGATCGCCAACTGTTCGGCGTGAGTCAGCACCTCGTAGATACCGCCTCGCGCCTTGATGGAGCCGGAGATGGGCAGGTGACTGTCTTTTTTCAGCAGCAGTCGACCGGTGACCTCGACCCCGTAGCGCTGGTTGAGCGTAGCCTGCATCGCCGGAATAGCGGCGATCTCGGACTCCAGAATACCGTTGCTGGTGCGGGTCTCGGGGAAGGCTTCGCACATGTAGGGAGCGAAGCGGGCCAGCCGGGCGGAAGCGTCCGCCACATTGTTGTTATCGAGCCCCACATAGGGCAGACCGGCAGCCAGAGTGGTGGTGTTGGGGTTGAACCAGGTGACTGGCTCAAGCGCGATCAGGGATTGCACCAGTGGAAATTGCGCTGTGAGCTGTTGTACGTCGATGTTTTTCATAGTGTTCTCGGTCTTGTTACACGATAAAGGAGAGCAGGAAGGTACCGGCCAGCGCCATCAGGGAGGCGACAAAGGTGGCGGTGGTGTAGTACTTGAGCGTTTCGTTCAGGGTGGCGCCGCAATACTGCTTGGCTAGCCAGAACAGAGAGTCAGTCACCATGGTGCAGCCAATGGCGCCGGAGCCGATGGCCAGGGTCATGATCTCCGGGCTGATATCCGGGTAGTGCGCCATGATGGGGGAGACGATGGCAGTGGCGCCCATCATGGCGACGGTGGCGGAGCCCACGGCGGCGTGCAGCACGATAGCCACCAGCCAGGCGAGCAGAATCGGGTGCATATCCAGCTGTGAGAGGATAGTGGCCAGACTATCGCCCAGCCCACTCGCCTTGAGTACGCCGTTGAAGGCGCCGCCCGCTCCGATAATGAGCAGGATATTGGCGATGGAGGAGAAGCACTCCTCGGTCTTGTTGAGCAGCCCTTCCATCTTCATCTGCTGGCGGATCCCCAGCACGTAGTAGGCGGTGAAGGCGGCGATAAACATGGCGGTGATGGGGTTGCCGATAAACTCCAGCACGGTGTAGAGGTGGCTGGCGTGCTCCATATTGAGCTCGGCGACCGTCTTAGCCAGCATCAGCAGGATGGGCAGCAGCACGGTAAAGAGCGAGGCGCTTAAGGTCGGGAGAGTTGCTTCATCGCGCGCCTTGATGTCGGCAAAGGCAGCGGGCACCTCCTTGAACGGGAGCCGGTTACCCAGCAGCTTCAGAAACAGCGGGCCGCCCACCAGCGAGGCAAACAGGCCGACCGCCAGACCATAGACAATGACCGAGCCGACGTCAGCCCCCAGCTGATTGGTGACATAGAGGGCAGCAGGGTGGGGCGGCACTATGCAGTGCACGGCCATCAGGGCGGTGCAGAGCGGAATGGCCAGGGTCAGCAGCGAGGTGTTGGTCTTGCGGGCGATGGAGAAGGCGAGCGGGATCAGCAGCACTACCCCCACTTCGACAAACAGGGTGATGCCGCATACCAGACCCACCAGCACCATGATGACCTGAGGCGAGAGCCAGCGGCATCTCTGCAGGGCGAGACCGATGCGCTCCGCTGCTCCTGACACCTCCATCATCTTGCCAAGTATGGTGCCAAGACCAATGACGGCGGCGAGAAAGCCTAGCGTGCCGCCAATGCCCGCTTCCATGGCATTGACCATGTTGACCGGGTTCATCCCCATCAGGGTGCCGACATAGAAGCTAGCCAGCAGCAGGGCAAGGAAAGGATGCACCTTGCCCTTCACTATGGTGACCACGATAAGAATGATGCTACTTAGCAGGGTAGCAATGATCCATAACTCTGAACTCATACTGCGCCTCGACATCTGTTGTGTGTGATTGTTTATGCGCTTATTGAATGAAAATGAGGCGGGGCTGACAAATGATGAAATTGACCACTTGGATGAGCTGAGGTGATGCAAAGGCGCTATATTTGTCACAATTTATCGAAATAACACTCTTTGGGTCTTTTGGTTTCATCCTGAAGGTGGCCTGTGGGTGTATCATCGGCGGCCATTGCGAAGAGGGGGATGAATGTATAACGGGGATAATTACATATCGCGCAACAAGCTGCTGAGCGGCTACCAGCTGGCCAAGCTGCACACCTTCGAGGCAGCCGCCCGCCACGGATCCTTTGCCATGGCAGCTGATGAATTGTCGCTGAGTCCCAGTGCCGTGAGTCACCGGATCAGCGCGCTGGAAGAGGAGCTGGGGTTCAAGCTCTTTGAGCGTTTGCACCGCAAGGTGATATTGACGGCGGATGGGCAGCGGGTGTTCTGGGCGCTCAAATCTTCGCTGGAGTTCATCAATCAGGAGATCCTGGAGATCAAGAATCAGGAGCTCTCCGGTACCCTGACCATCTATTCGCGTCCCTCCATCGCCCAGTGCTGGCTGGTGCCCAGGTTGGCGGATTTCTCCCGCCTGCATCCGCAGATCGAGCTCAATATCATCACCGGCAACGAGAACATCAACCTGCATGGTTATGGCATCGATTTGACCCTCTATTTCGATGAGAAGAGCCCGGAGCGGCTTGCCATCCACCCGCTGATGGATGAGTTCATGCTGCCGGTCTGCAGCCCGGAATATGCCGAGCAGCACGGGCTTGTCGGCAATCCCGCCAACTTGTCTTTGTGCCGTCTGCTTCATGATCGGCAGGCATGGGGATTTGACTCGGATACCGATGAATGGAGCTGCTGGGCTCGCCACGCCGGGGTCAGCCTCGAGGCATGCCAGCTGAGCATGGGTTTTGATCGTTCGGATCTCGCCATCATCGCCGCCATGAATCACGCCGGGATCGCCATGGGGCGCAAGAATCTGGTGAGCAAGCGACTGGCACGCAACGAGCTGGTGGCCCCTTTTGCCGGGCTGGAGATCAAGTGCGAGCAGCGTTATTACATGGCGACCCTGCCCAATCGGGCGTGTCCCAAGATCCAGGCCTTTATCGACTGGGCGCAGGAAATGGCTGCCGAGATGGAATGAACAGAGGCCGGTGCGCAAGAGCAACATGAAGATGGTAAAGCGCGAGTGAACGAAGGTAGCGGTTTAACGTAGCGGGAAAATTGGGGGAGAGGGGTTGGCTGATGGTGGTTGGTCGCAAGTGGCCTTGCTGCCAACACCGGGTGGCTGGCAGCAAGGCAACGGTCGGGATCAGGTGGTCTTTTCCAGATGGTTCTGGTAAATCTGCTGCCACTTGTCCAGTTCGTTTTCATCACCCTGCTGCTGCCAGAACTCGCAGATGGAACTCGCCATCTCGCATGCCATGGCGTGGTCACCGTCACGGCGACTCATCAGGTATTGCCCCAGCCAGCTTTGATACTGTTTCATTGCACGATCTCCTTATCTATTTAACCCTTGATACTGCAGCTGTGGGACACCCGTCCGGCAGTGTTGCGCCACACTCCACTTTCGCCGCGCGCTGTTTGTTATTGCCTCGCTTGTTGTCAATCAGGACAGAGAGCGTATGAGAAAGCGGCGAAAGTGTTAAAAATTGGCCACCACCTTATCACAAAATGGTGTGATATGCAGGCTTTGGGGCCAATTGAGTTATAAGCGCGGGTTGTGTGTCCCGACATCGCGACAGGAATTGACGGAGAGTATCGGCACGCAACTTGTGCCGCAAGCAGGCGTTTGAGTGGTTACTGGGTTACCCGACGTGCCTGCCAGTAGCGACTGTTCCAGTAGACGTTGTCGAGGCGGGAGCGGATCACTCCCTTGCTGGTGGAGGCGTGAATAAACTCGCCGGCACCTGTGTAGACCCCCACATGGTACTGTTGCCAGCCGGTCTTGAAGAAGACCAGATCCCCGTGTTGCAGCCGGTAGCGATCCACCGGTTTGCCAATGCTGGCCTGAGATTCGGTGGTTCTTGGCAGGTTGAAGCCCAGCACCTGACTGTAGGCGAGCTGGGTGAAGGCGGAGCAGTCTAGCCCGGCGCGGCTGGCGCCGCCCATGCGGTAAGGGACACCGCGCCACTGTTGGTAGAAGCCATCGAAGGCACTGCTCTGCCGAGGGGCCGGAGGTGGCTCCGGCGTGCTGGAGCAGGCGGCCAGCAGCAGAGTCAGCAGGGATAGCAACAGCTTGCGATACATCGGGCTCTCTCCACGGACGGGTCTACCAAACGAGACATTTATCGAACGCATATCCTGCCAAATCGTTCTGGGGGCAGGAGGGCACGCGACAACTTTTCCATCATAAACAGGGATCTGGCTCCAGACCTAGTCTCCGAGAGGAAAAATGTGGCGGGGAACTGAAAAACGCCAACCCGAGGGCTGGCGTTTGTTGTCACTCGTTGTGGCTGATCAGCGGTTTAAGCAGCTCGGCCAGCTTGTAGAAGGTCTGCACCCGGGTGGTGCTGGGGCGCCAGACCAGCCCGATCTCGCGATAGGGGGTCTCTCCCGGCAGCGGGATGGCCACCAGATCGGAGTTGGCAAGAATGCCGGCATCGATGGCCATCTGCGGCAGGAAGGTGGTGCCAAGACCCGCTTCCACCATCTGTACCAGGGTGTGCAGGCTGGTGGCGGCGAACGGGTTGATCTTGCTCTTGTCCCGCAGGCGACAGGCGCTCACCGCGTGCTCGGTGAGGCAGTGCTCCCGCTCCAGCAGGAAGATGCTCTGGTTGGGCAGCTCCTTGTAGTCGAACGGGGTATGCAGACCGGCCGCCATGCTGGCGGGCATCACCATGTGGAACGGATCCTGACCGACGGTCTTGCAGTGAAATCCCCCGATCTCGATGGGCAGGGCGAGGATCAGCAAGTCGAGCTGACCCTGTTCCAGCTGCTTGAGCAGATTGCTGGTGGTGTCTTCACGCAGCAACAATTCGAGGTCAGGATAGGTTTTGCTGCACTCTTTCAGCAGCTTGCTCAGCAGGAAGGGGGCGATGGTGGGAATGCAGCCAAGACGTACCGTCCCCTGCATCACGCCGCCCTGATGTTGCCCGAGCTCCATGAGATCCCGCGCATCGGAGAGTAAATTGCGAGCGCGCTCGACGATTTCCATGCCGACCGGGGTCATAATGAAGCTCTTGTGGTCCCGCTCCACCAGTTGCAGGTTCATCATGTCCTCTAGCGTCTGGATCCCGGTACTCAGGGTCGACTGGCTGACATGACAGGCCTTGGCGGCGCGGTTGAAGTTTTTGTGCTCATCGAGAGCGACCAGATATTGCAGCTGTTTGAGGCTGGGCCAACGTTGCATAGAAAAACCCGATTAATGCTATCTATTTAATTTGATTTAACTAATCTACCACCGGGTCTATAGTTTGTCGCTTGAATTAGATGGACTTGGCTCTAGGTAGCCCAATCCTCACCGGATTGTTCACTTCACATAAAGAGGAATTGAATATGGTATTGGTAGGCCGTCCCGCACCCGATTTTACCGCCGCAGCTGTTCTGGGTAATGGCGAGATCGTTGATTCATTCAACCTGTCATCCCACATCAAAGGCAAAGCTGCCGTTGTCTTCTTTTATCCGCTCGATTTCACCTTCGTCTGCCCGTCTGAGCTGATTGCCTTCGATCACCGTTATGAAGAGTTCCAGAAGCGTGGTGTGGAAGTGATCGGTGTTTCCATCGATTCCCAGTTCTCCCACAACGCATGGCGCAACACCAAAGTGGAAGATGGCGGTATTGGTCAGGTCAAGTACCCGCTGATCGCCGACGTCAAGCACGAAATCTGCAAAGCCTATGACGTTGAGCATCCGGAAGCCGGCGTGGCGTTCCGTGGCTCCTTCCTGATCGACAAGAACGGTGTCGTTCGTCACCAGGTTGTCAACGATCTGCCGCTGGGCCGCAACATTGACGAGATGCTGCGCATGGTCGATGCCCTGCAATTCCACGAAGAGCACGGCGAAGTGTGCCCTGCTCAGTGGGAAAAAGGCAAAAAAGGTATGCAAGCCTCTCCGGACGGCGTTGCCAAGTACCTGTCCGAGAATGCTGACTCCCTGTAATCGGGCTGCACTCTCCTTGAAGAACCGGCGTCTTGGCGCCGGTTTTTTTATACCTGAGATTTATCCATCCCCTGACATTGCGGTCATACTCTTCTCACTCCATCGCTATTCCAAGCAGCCGTTCGCTGGCGTACTCGTTGTTTCGAAATGAGGTGCTGCCCCTATGGCTGGATGGGGGATATGCCGACAGACAAACATGAGCCATAAAAAAAGCGCGCCATAGGCGCGCTCAGTTCACAAGCGGAGGTGTTATTCCTCAAAGATCCCGAAGTGATCCTTGGCGAAATTGACCCGCTGCTCCACGTTCATCTTCACCTGCCCCAGCTTCTCGATGGTCTTGAGATTGGGCACCAGGCCGCGACCGTTGGCGATCTGGATGGCAAGGCCGGGACGGGCGTTGAGCTCCAGCAGCATGGGGCCGCGGAACTTGTCCAGCACCATGTCAGTACCGATATAGCCCAGACCCGACATCTCGTAGCAGGAGGCGGCCAGAGTTAGCAGGGTATCCCAGTGTGGGACCTTGAGCTCATAGAGGTCGAGGCCGGTATCCGGATGGTGGCGCAGCGGATTGCCAAACTGCACCGCCCGCAGGGCACGACCGGTACGCAGGCACAGACCTACCCCCACGGCACCCTGGTGCAGGTTCGCCTTGCCATCGGAGGCGGCAGTGGAGAGGCGCATCATCGCCATCACCGGGAACCCCTTGAAGATGATGACCCGGGCATCGGGTACCCCTTCAAAGGAGTAGCCGTCGAACACATCATCAAAGTTGATGAGGCCTTCGACCAGCGCCACGTCGGGCTTGCCGCCAAGCGAATAGAGCCCCGCCAGAATGTTGGAGACATGGCGCTCCAGGTCCTGACCGGTAGAGGCGCTGCCGTTGGGTTTATAGAAGAGGCCATCTTCCTGACGCAGGATCACCAGGATCCCCTTGCCGCCCGAGCCACGAGCCGGCTTGATGCAGAAGCCCGGCCAATCTTTTACCAGCTCGGTGATGCGACCCACATCGTGCTGGGCACGGATGGTACCGATCAGCTCAGGCACGGTAACGCCTGCATCCAGCGCAATTTGCTTGGTCTGCAGCTTGTCATCCACCAGCGGATAGAGGCTGCGCGGATTGTAGCGGCTGATGTAGGAGTGGTTGCGCTTGTTCATGCCGAGGATGCCTGATTGGGACAGGCTCCACGGGGTGGTGTATTTTTCCCAGAACCACATCGGTTACTTGTCCTTACCCGGGGTGACGCCAGATTTCATCTCGTCCACCAGCGGTTTGAAGCGCTTCAGTTCGCTCAGCTTGTAGCCGGTGTAGTTACCCATCAACAGCACGGTCGCCATCAGCACCAGCTGCAGGCCGAGGAAGTTGAAGGTGAGGTGACGAATAAGCTCGTTATCCATGGCCAGATAGGCGATGACGGCAACCAGCAGAGAGCCGCCGCCCTGGCGGAACACCTCTTTCGGGCCCTCTTCTTCCCACAGGATGGACATCCGTTCGATGGTCCAGGAGAGGATGATCATCGGGAAGAAGGTGATCTTCATACCGTCGGTCAGCCCCAGCTTGAAGGCGAACGCGGAGAAGATACCGATCATCGAGATAACCATGATGATGATGGCCGATATTCGGGCGACCAGCAGCAGGTTAAGCCGAGACAGATAGGAGCGAATGATGAGACCGGTGCCGACGATCAGCAGGAAGCCGATGAGACCGGTGACCAGCGAGGTCTGGATAAAGGCGACCGCGATCAGCACCGGCATAAAGGTACCTGAGGTCTTGATCCCCACCAGAACCCGCAGGAACACCACCATCAGCACGCCGATCGGGATCAGCAGCAAGCCCTTGAACAGGGTCTGCTCTTCCAGCGGCAGGCTGTGGATGGAGAAGTTCATCATCTCTGATTTTTCGAACTTCTGGGCCAGAGCAACGCTGACCGGCTGCTCCTGCTCGATCATCGAGAAGCTGACACGGGAGTTGTGACCACCGGTCACGTCCAGCAGAGCGCCGGAGTTGTATTCCCACAGCAACAGGTTGGCCGGACGGCCCTGTTCACCGGTTTGCGGGTTGAACAGCTTGTAGTCGGTCGGGCTGTTGAATACCTGCAGGTAATCCACCAGCTCCTGACGACGGCGGCCATCTTCCAGATTCAGGGCATGCACCACGCGGGTGGGGACGTCAGCATTGTTGAGCAGCTCGGCAATCAGGTTGGCGCGGCTCTTGTGCTTTTTCAGCAGCTCGGCGTTCTGCTCCTGCTTCTCGATCTCCTTGATGATCTCGCGAGTCAGGGTGTAGCCGTCGGCAGAGCGCTCCTGGGCCCGCTCGAGGATCTGCTTCATCGCGGTGGCGTAAGGCTCACTCTCGATCTGCTTCTCGATGGCAGGCGGCTGCGGATTGGCGGCCGGTTTGGCATGGGCATCCGCCATCATGTCGACGCGGTAATAGAGCTCCTGACGGCCAGAGGCGGTGCGGATGGACCACTCGGCGCGGGCATCGCCATCTTTCTCGACAAAGGAGAGGCCGTAGCCCGGGCTGGCGGCGTTCTCGTTCATCAGGGTGAAACCGGGCTGGGTGCCCGGAATGGCCAGAGAGGCGATCACCGGCTCACCGGTCGCCTCAAACTCCAGCTTGGCTTCGATGGACCAGATCTGGCGCTTTTCACCGGGCGTCAGCGGCACATCCAACGCGATATGGTGATAGATCGTCATCCCCAGGCCGACAATGTACAGCAGGGCTACCAGCAAATAGAACGGCTTACGGGAAACCATGGATTATTTCACATCCTTGAGCTTGGGTTTGGGTTGGATATATTCGCGGGCCACATCAACCACGGCGATGTCTTTCAAAAATTCGCGACCCAGCAGCACAGGGAAGGTCATGTCGCTACGGTCTTTCAGGGTAAATTCGGCTTTCTCGGTCATGTCGCCAATGCGCACGGCCAGACGCACCACCGGACGGCGGTCCAGATCGTCGGCAGAGGCCTGACGCACCCGTACATGGCGTACCAGCGGCGCTTCGATCTGGATCTTGTCGTCCACTTCCTGATGGCTCAGGAAGAAGCGCACCCAGTTTTTGCCGTTGCGCTCGAAAATGGTGATCTCCTGCGCACTGATGGAGGAGGTGGTCGCACCGGTATCGACCCGCGCCTGGAAGGCGTCGTTGGCTGCATCAACCCAGATCCACTCGGCTTCACCGACCATCAGCTTGCCATCGATGGTGTGACCTTGATTGGGGGCCGGGCACTTCTCGGTGGGGATGGCCATCGGCTTGGGTGGCTCGGAGGGGAGGGTGGCGAGCTTGTGGTCTACTTGCTTGACGGACTCTTTCATATTGGTGACATCTGTGTTGAGCTGAACCAGCAGGTGCTGTTGCTGCACATACTGCTTCTGTTGCTGTTCCATGGATGTTTGCAGGCGTTGCTCGCTCTGGCTCAGCTCGCTACGAAGCTCGGCCAGCGTCAGAGCAGGAACCTGAGGCGCTTTTTCCATATTGACACACCCGCCGAGACTAAGCAGGGAGAGCAGGGTCATTCCTTTTAATTTGCTTTTCATGTCATTCATTTAACTGTGCTTCCTGGAATTGGGTCAGTGTAACTTCCACAAGCGCCATCGGCTAGTCTTTGACCTTGCGGGCAATCAGTACGGCACGTTTCGGCGCCGGGTGTCCTTCTACCGTGAGTGCCGGATTGTCTGGATCCAGATAGTCACTCAGGGATTCATTAATCATCCAGTCGGTACGACGCTGTTCGTCGGTGCTGGTCATATTCTCGTCTACTATCCGTACGTCGGTGAAGCCGCAGCGCTCGACCCACAGCTTGAGGGCGCGGCTTGAGGGAATAAACCAGACGTTGCGCATCTTGCCGTAACGATCGGTGGGCATCAGCACGTCGTTGACCCCGCCGTCAATCACTAGCGTCTCCAGCACCAGCTCGCCATCATCTTTCAATTGATTGCGCAACTGCTCGATGTGCTCGATGGGGGATTTGCGGTGATAGAGCACTCCCATGGAGAAGACGGTGTCAAAAGCACGCAGCTCCGGCAGCTCCTGAATGCCGAGCGGCAACAGGTGGGCGCGCTGATCATTGCCCGCGAAGTGACGAATGGCCTCGAACTGGCAGAGGAACAGCGGGCTCGGATCGATGCCGACTGCAAGCCGAGCCCCTTCACCCACCATGCGCCAGAGGTGGTAACCGCTGCCGCAGCCCACATCCAGCACGTAACGCCCTTCGAGCGGGCTGATATGGGGCTGCACCCGATCCCACTTCCAGTCAGAGCGCCACTCGGTGTCGATGTGGATGCCGTGCACGGTGAACGGCCCCTTGCGCCAGGGCATGAAGTGGCGCAGCAGGCTCTCGACCTTCTTGCGCTCCCCTTCGCCAAGGCTCTCGGCCGAGCCAATCTCGACCCGGCTTTTCAGCTCGACGTTGCCGGGGGAGACCACCGGCAGCTTGTTGAGGGCGCGGTTCCAGCGCGGCAGATCGCCATGCTGGTTGTCATGTTGCCAGGCGTGCAGCTGGGCGGGCAGGGTATGCAGCCAGTGGCTCAGCCGGTTTTTGGCAATCAGTTGATAGAAATTGGCAAAGTCGATCATGGCTGGGCGTCGCTGGATTTGATGGCAATCATGGAGCCGAAGTTGAAGCACTGGAACCAGAGATCCTGATGGACGAAACCGGCATCCCGCAGGCGTGCCTGATGCACCGGCAGGCTGTCGGTGCGCATCACGTTCTCAAGGGCAGTGCGTTTCTGGCTGATCTCCAGCTCGCTATAGCCATTGGCCCGCTTGAAGTCGAGGTGAAGATCGATGAGCAGCTCGTTGACCGGTTCATCTTCGAAGCGGAACTTTTCGCTCAGGATCAGGATCCCGCCCGGGCGCAGACCATCGTGAATGCGCTGGATCAGGGCGGCCCGTTTTTCTGGCTCGACAAATTGCAGAGTGAAGTTGAGCACCACCACGGAGGCGTTCTCGATCTCGATGTCGCAGATATCTGCTTCCACCAGCTCCACCGGCACCTCGGATTTGAAACCGGAGAGGTGGGCGCGGGCGCGCTCGATCATCGGATGGGAGAGATCCACCGCGGTGATGTGGCAGCCGAGCTGGCTGACATGGCGACGCATCGCCTGGGTCGCGGCGCCCAGTGAGCAGCCGAGATCATAGAGTCGGCTCTCGGGTTGGGCGTAGCGGGCGGCCATCATGCCGATGGCGGAGATGATGTTGCTGTAACCCGGCACCGAGCGCTGGATCATATCGGGAAAAACGTCGACGACCTGTTCGTCAAAACAGAAGTCTCCCAATCGGGCGATCGGGGCGGCAAAAATTTGATCTTTGGTATGCATGCTGGCGCAACCTGACAGTCGGGACATCACCCGGCTGTATTGTTCAATTGAGTCGTTGGGTGACACCCATCAGAGTAGATTTATCACCTGTTTACGAACGGGGTGGCTGGTCGTGAAATCCTTTGGACCGTTCCTGTTCGTACGGGCCATGTTCCGGACCCTTACTTGGGGCGGTAGTGTAGAGGATTGATGGCCGTTTGTCTTGACGCCAGGGCTTGCCACGCCACAAAAAAGCACTTTTTTTGCAGCGAAACGATGGCTGCAGAATGGGTTGGCTAAAAGCGCAGCACTCCCTGCCGTGCGCGATCGTTTTCCCCCGGCCAGGGGGCCATCTCCTGCTCCAGCAAGCGGGTGATCTGGCGGGCCAGCTCAGGTGCCTGGGCGTTGTCGGCAGTATGTATATAGAGGTAGAGATCTTTCCCCTCCCCGAGCCACTGGCGCCAGTGGGGGAGCCAGCTGGGCAGGAAGGGGTGATTGGCCGCCGGGTCCGGCAGGCCGATAAAGCGCACCATGGGGGCGTTGGCGGTGGCCAGCAGATGCACCGGCAGGCGCGGTTTCTTGCCCTGGGCATCGACAAGGGCTGGCGTGGTTGCTGGCACCGAGAAGAGTGGCCGGCTGTCGAGCATCACCCGGTTCACACCCTGTTCCATCAGCAGCCGGTTCAAGGCCCGCTCGGCCTCCCCCTTGGCGAAAAAGTCGGGGTGACGCACCTCGAGGGCGTAGCGAAACGCCCGTGGCAACCGCTCGATAAAGGCCGCCAGTCTGGCCAGCCCCTGTGGCCCGAAACGGGCGGGCAGCTGCAGGGTGAGCAGCCCCAGCTTGTCGTGTAGTGGCGCAAGTAGCTTGATAAAGTCGGCAACCTGTTTGTCTGCGCTCACCAGATCGCTCTGGTGGCTGATGGTTTGTGGAAACTTGAAGTTGAAACGAAAGTGATCGGGCACCGCATCGGCCCATCGCTGTACCGTGTCCGGTGTCGGCAGGGCGTAGAAGGTGGTGTTACCCTCCACCGAGTTGAAGACGGTCGCATAGTGGGCGAGGTGTTCGGCAGGCTTGGCGCCAAGGCCCAGCAACTGGCCTGGCCAGCTGGGGTGGGACCACTGCGGCAGGCCCAAATAGAGGCTCATGATGGCTATTCTCTTCGCTCTTGGTGCATTCGTGCCGATTTTTTGCCCGCTTTTTGCCATCGAGTGCAAAAAACTGGCGAAAGGAGGCTGCTGGCCATTTTACCCAAAAGGGGGTTTTCCTCTATAATGCCAGCCCTTTTGTTTTTCAATTTCTTGTGACCCATGCCTATCTACGAATATCGTTGCGACGTCTGTGGCCATGAATTGGCAAAACTGCAAAAGCTTTCCGATGCCCCCCTGACCGACTGTCCGGCCTGTAGCAAGCCGAATCTGGTCAAGCTGATATCGGCGGCAGGCTTCCGGCTCAAGGGAACCGGATGGTACGAGACTGATTTCAAACCGGGTAAGAAAAAGAATCTGGCCAGCTGTGAGACAGACGGTGCTTGCCAGTCGTGCCCGGCGGCCCAAGGTTAACCGTCTCTCTACAATTTCGAAGGAAGAAGTCCATGCGCTCTATCTATTGCGGACAGGTCAATGAGGCCCATGCAGGGCAGACCATTACATTGTGCGGTTGGGTTCATCGTCGTCGTGATCTCGGCGGTCTGATCTTTATCGATATGCGCGACCGGGAAGGGATCGTTCAGGTGTTCTTCGATCCAGACAAGCCGGACGCGTTCGCCCTGGCCTCCGAGCTGCGCGGCGAGTTCTGCATCCAGGTGACCGGCGTGGTGCGCACCCGTCCCGAGTCCCAGCGCAACAGCGACATGGCCACTGGCGCCATCGAAGTGTTCGCCCACGAACTCAACATCATCAACCGTGCCGAGCCGCTGCCGCTGGACTTCAATCAGGTCAACAGCGAAGAGATCAGCCTCAAGTATCGCTACCTGGATCTGCGTCGTCCCGAGATGGCCAAGTACCTGAAGACCCGTGCCAAGGCTAGCGCCTTCGTACGCCGCTTCATGGACGAGCACGGCTTCCTCGATATCGAGACCCCGATGCTGACCAAGGCCACCCCGGAAGGTGCCCGTGACTATCTGGTGCCGAGCCGCGTGCACAAGGGCAAGTTCTACGCTCTGCCGCAATCTCCCCAGCTGTTCAAGCAGTTGCTGATGATGTCCGGCTTCGACCGCTACTACCAGATCGTCAAGTGCTTCCGTGACGAAGACTTGCGTGCCGACCGCCAGCCGGAATTCACCCAGATCGACGTGGAGACCTCCTTCATGACCGCGCCGCAGGTGCGTGAAGTGATGGAAGAGATGATCCGCAAACTGTGGCTGCACATCCTGAACGTGGATCTGGGCGACTTCCCGATCATGACCTTCGACGAAGCCATGCGTCGCTACGGCTCCGACAAGCCGGACCTGCGTCTGCCAATGGAGCTGGTTGATGTGGCTGATCTGCTGACTGCTGTCGAGTTCGCCGTGTTCGCGGGCCCCGCCAACGATCCGAAAGGCCGTGTGGCTGCCCTGAAAGTCCCGGGCGGTGCCGAGCTCTCTCGTAAGCAGATCGACGAATACACCAAGTTTGTCGGCATCTACGGTGCCAAGGGCCTGGCCTGGATGAAGGTTAACGAAGCCGCCAACGGCATCGAAGGCGTGCAGTCTCCGGTTGCCAAGTTCCTCTCTGACGCCATCGTGCGCGAGATCCTGGCTCGTACCGGCGCTGCCGACGGCGACATCATCTTCTTTGGCGCTGACAGCAAGAAAGTGGTCTGCGATGCCATGGGCGCCCTGCGTCTGAAAGTGGGTCGCGATCTGGGCCTGCTGGAGAACAGCTGGAAACCGCTGTGGGTCATCGACTTCCCGATGTTCGAGGAAGATGGTGAAGGTGGTCTGGCCGCCATGCACCACCCGTTCACCGCGCCGAGCAACATGAGCCCGGCCGAGCTGAAAGCCAACCCTGTGGGTGCTTACGCCAACGCCTACGACATGGTGATCAACGGCTACGAAGTGGGTGGCGGCTCTGTCCGTATCCACAACAGCGAGATGCAGTCCACCGTGTTCGACATCCTGGGTATCACCCCGGCCGAGCAGCGCCTGAAGTTCGGCTTCCTGTTGGATGCCCTGAAGTACGGTACCCCGCCGCACGCCGGTCTGGCCTTCGGTCTGGACCGTCTCAGCATGCTGCTGACCGGCACCGAAAACATTCGGGACGTCATCGCCTTCCCGAAAACGACCGCGGCCGCCTGTCTGATGACAGACGCCCCCAGCCTTGCCAATGCCGCCCAACTGGGTGAGCTGGCGATTGCAACCACCGTCAAGGGCGACGAGTAAGCCGATACCGGCACCGGAGGCCGCCGCCGTGCGGCCTCTGTGTTTCCCTTGGGTTAGTCATGATCAGTGTTACTGACATTTAAAAAATAACGGAGAGTCTCTATGGCAGGTCACAGTAAATGGGCCAACATCAAACACCGCAAGGCCGCTCAGGACGCCAAGCGTGGCAAGATCTTCACCAAACTGATCCGCGAAATCACTACCTCCGCGCGTCTGGGTGATGCCGATCCGGCCAACAACCCGCGTCTGCGTGCTGCGGTGACTGCCGCCCTGACCAACAACATGACCCGCGACACCATCAACCGTGCCATTCAGCGTGGCGCCGGTGGTGGCGATGGCGAGCAGCTCGAGACCATCGTATACGAAGGTTACGGCCCGGCTGGCTCTGCCGTGATGGTAGAGTGCCTGACCGACAACCGTAACCGTACCGTAGCCGAAGTGCGCCACGCCTTCAGCAAGTGCGGTGGCAACCTGGGTACCGATGGCTCCGTTGCCTATCTGTTCAGCAAGAAAGGTCTGCTGACTTTCGTGGGCGTAGACGAAGATGCCCTGATGGATGCCGCGCTGGAAGCGGGCGCCGATGACGTGGTCACCGAAGAGGATGGCACCATCGAGGTGTACACCACCCCGAACGACTTCGGTACTGTGCTGGATGGTCTTGAAGCTGCTGGCTTCAAGGCCCAGAGCGCCGAAGTGACCATGATCCCCTCCACCGAAGCTGAGCTGGATGCAGAAACTGCACCCAAGCTGATGCGTCTGATCGACATGCTGGAAGATCTGGACGACGTGCAAGAGGTTTACCACAACGGCTCCATCTCCGATGAAGTCGCTGCGACCCTCTGATCGCTGAATTGTGCTCTCCCGATGGCAGCCTGATGGCTGCCATTTTTTTATCTTTGCATCGTGGCAACTGCTGATGTGTCGGTTGCGCAACCGGTGCTACAACTCTCTTCACTTACAATCTTTCCCGCTTTCTCCGCGAATTATCATTGATCTGTCCCTGCCAGTAGGTTGGCCCTGCACGTATGCCAGTCGGCAGTTCTGCTGCGTTGTGTTAGCGAGGCTCCGCTTATCCTGTTTATCACACCCATAGCTCTTGAGATGGCGTTGACTGCTCACATCTGCCCGTCAGGGTAATTCGTTGCGGGTAGGGGATAGGAGGTGATGGAGCGTGCTCTTGTTATCACCGAGGGCATCAATGCTGAGTCTCTGGTTGGGCTGCCGATAACGGATTGGCTGGGGCGGGTTGGTTGGGAAGTTAGGGGCTGCACTTGCGCAATCGTCAGAGAGATGATGGCTGTGATTAGTAGCAGATAAAAAAAGCCCGCGCAGTGCGCGGGCTTGTTATCTCAGGACTGGTTATCAGGCCTTGGATTTCTTCTTGCCTTCAACCTTGGCTTCAACCGGGGCAGCAGTTACCGGAGCGGCTTCGGTGAACGGACGACCGTAGTAGGAGTCCAGCAGAACCTGCTTCAGCTCGCTGATCAGCGGGTAGCGCGGGTTGGCGCCGGTGCACTGGTCATCGAAAGCTTCGATAGCCAGCTGGTCAACCTTGGCCAGGAAGTCAGCTTCAGTCACGCCAGCTTCGCGGATAGAGGCCGGGATACCCAAGGTAGCCTTCAGCTCGTCCAGCCAGGTCAGCAGCTTCTCGATCTTGGCGGCGGTGCGGTCACCGGCAGCAGTCAGACCCAGGTGGTCAGCGACTTCGGCGTAACGACGACGAGCCTGCGGGCGGTCGTACTGGGAGAACGCAGTCTGCTTGGTCGGGTTGTCGTTCGCGTTGTAGCGGATGACGTTGCTGATCAGCAGGGCGTTAGCCAGACCGTGCGGAATGTGGAACTCGGCACCCAGTTTATGAGCCATGGAGTGGCACACACCCAGGAAGGCGTTGGCAAACGCGATACCGGCGATGGTGGCAGCATTGTGCACCTTCTCACGAGCGATCGGGTCGTTGGCACCGTTCTGGTAGCTGGACGGCAGGTACTCTTTCAGCATTTTCAGGGCTTGCAGCGCCTGGCCGTCGGAGTACTCGTTAGCCAGTACGGAAACATAGGCTTCCATGGCGTGAGTCACGGCATCGATACCACCGAAGGCACACAGGGACTTCGGCATGCCCATGACCAGGTTGGCATCAACGATGGCCATGTTCGGGGTCAGCTCGTAGTCAGCCAGCGGATACTTCTGACCAGACACTTCATCGGTTACTACTGCAAACGGAGTGACTTCAGAGCCGGTACCGGAAGTGGTGGTGATACAGACCAGTTCGGCCTTCACGCCCATTTTCGGGAACTTGTAGATACGCTTGCGGATGTCCATAAAGCGCATGGCCAGATCTTCGAACGCAGTGTTCGGGTGCTCGTACATCACCCACATGATCTTGGCAGCATCCATCGGTGAACCACCGCCCAGCGCCAGGATAACGTCCGGTTTGAAGGAGTTGGCCATCTCGGCACCCTTGCGAACCACAGCCAGGGTCGGGTCAGCTTCTACTTCGTAGAACACTTCCACTTCCATATTCTGTGCTTTCAGCAGGCTGACCAGTTCATCGGCGTAGCCGTTGTTGAACAGGAAGCGGTCAGTTACGACCATGGCACGCTTTTTACCTTCCAGGTCGCTCAGAGCGATCGGCAGGGAACCACGACGGAAGTAGATGGATTTCGGAAGTTTGTGCCACAGCATGTTTTCTGCCCGTTTTGCGACTGTCTTCTTGTTGATCAGGTGCTTCGGACCCACGTTTTCGGAGATGGAGTTACCGCTCCAGGAGCCGCAACCCAGGGTCAGGGACGGTGCCATTGCGAAGTTGTACAGGTCACCGATACCGCCTTGGGTAGACGGAGTGTTGATCAGGATACGCGCGGTCTTCATCTTGTCGCCGAAGTACTTGATGCGGTCAGCGTTGCGGTCCTGGTCGGTGTACAGACCTGAGGTGTGGCCGATACCACCGATGTTGACCATGTCACAGGCCATATCAACGGCGTTTTCGAAGCTGCTTGCACGGAACATACCGAGCAGCGGGGACAATTTCTCGTGAGCAAACTCATCTTCTGCACACAGCTTGACGCCTTCACCGATCAGGATCTTGGTATCAGCCGGTACAGTCACGCCTGCCATCTCGGCAATCTTGGTGGCTGGCTGGCCAACGATGTTGGCGTTCAGTGCACCGTTGATCAGGATGACTTTACGTACCTTGTCAGCATCTTCTTTGGAGAGCACGTGGCCCTTGTGGGATGCAAAGCGCTCTTTAACCTGGTCGTAGATGGCATCAACAACGATGACTGCCTGCTCGGAAGCACAGACCACGCCGTTATCGAAAGTCTTGGACATCAGGATGGAGGCAACGGCACGCTTCACGTCGGCGGTTTCGTCGATAACGATAGGTACGTTACCGGCACCTACACCGATAGCAGGCTTACCAGAGGAGTAGGCTGCTTTCACCATGCCCGGGCCACCGGTGGCCAGGATCAGGTTGATGTCTTCGTGCTTCATCAGGGCGTTGGAGAGCTCAACAGACGGTTGGTCGATCCAGCCGATGATGTCTTTCGGTGCACCAGCGGCAACAGCGGCATCCAGTACCAGCTTGGCAGCGGTATTGGTGGAGTTTTTGGCACGGGGGTGCGGGGAGAAGATAATGGCGTTGCGGGTCTTGAGCGCGATCATGGATTTGAAGATCGCAGTAGAGGTCGGGTTGGTGGTCGGAACGATACCACAGATGATACCTACCGGCTCGGCGATGGTGATGGTACCCATCTGATCATCTTCGCTCAGAATGCCGCAGGTCTTCTCGTCTTTGTACTTGTTGTAGATGTATTCGGAGGCGAAGTGGTTCTTGATAACCTTGTCTTCGATGATACCCATACCGGATTCTTCCACGGCCATCTGGGCCAGGGGGATACGGGCGTTGTTGGCGGCCAGGGCGGCGGCACGGAAGATCTTGTCTACCTGCTCTTGAGAGAAGCTGGCGAATTCACGCTGGGCTTCCTTAACGCGGGCGACCAGTGCATCCAGTTCAGCCAAATTGGTTACTGCCATGTTTATCTCCTGATTATTTGAAAACTGTTTAGTAAGACGTTGGCAATGCCCGGCAATTATAGTCGCCCTGTCAAGACGGTATTGTTGCAACAGCTTTTTCACATGCCTTACTAAATCGCTTTCTGAGTCGATTATAGAGCGGGGCTGACTCAGAAAAACTTGATCTGGATCATGTGTAACAAAAGAACAAAAGAAATTTTATTTCACAATCCTTGTTTGACTGATGTTATCGGAATGTGCATCAAAGGGAAAGGTGAGAGACTTGTTAGTGCAGAGTAATAAACCACATTTATCAAGTGGTTAATTGCACTCGGCCATAGTATTACAGAGCTATTTTGGCGGTATAGGTTAGCAAATATGAGTGAATCGGTTTCAAAACCACCGACAAACGCACTTTATTCCAGCGTTTGTTGCAAAAATGATTGTTGTTTTAATCCATGACTAATCCGCTTTATTCCCCAAGGGGGCTATTTCTGCCCCCTTTCCCAGTTTTGCATTGTGGCTCTCTTGCCGAGTCAATGAAGTGATGTCTGGCCTGAAATAGTGGGAAGGCAAAACCTGGATCCTCTCGAGTCGCTTGGTCATTCGGTCAGTCATCGTCGGACTCTCTGGTCATGATTAAGCAGGCTTGCACTCACTTTTCTAACGCGTGTAGGGCGGTAGAAAGGGCTTTTGGCATCGGTTTATGCCGGTTAGCGCGTATGCATTAGATGAACTAACTAAAAAACCCTCAAAATGGTGAGATTATTTGATTGGTGCCCGCTCTGGCTATGATGTAAATTTACGCACGAAATTAATGGACTGGCCCGCTGGGCCCGAAACTCTATTGGAAGGCGCCTATGGCAGCAATTGACGTCTCGTTGTATCTGAAGTTTTTTGTCGGTTTGTTCGCAATTATCAATCCGCTTGGTTTGTTGCCGGTGTTTGTCAGCCTGACCAGCCACCATACCCAGGCCGAGCGGATGAAAACCAATACCACCGCCAATATCGCGGTGATGGTGATCCTGCTGGTCTCCATGTATATGGGGCAGCTGATCCTCGATGGGTTTGGCATCTCGCTGGCGTCGTTCCGGATCGCCGGTGGGTCGCTGATTACCCTGATTGCCTGGTCGATGCTGCAGGGCAAGCTGGGCGAGGTGAAGCACAACAAACAGGAGAAGGGTGAACTGGCGGTGCGCGAGTCTATCGCCGTGGTACCGCTGGCGCTGCCGCTGATGGCGGGCCCCGGTGCCATCTCCTCGGTGATTGTCTATGCCAGCCAGAGCCACTGGCAGCAGCTGCTCGGCATGTCAGTGGTTGTCGTGGTCTTCTCCTTCTGCTCCTGGCTCATCTTCCGCGCCGCGCCGCTGCTGTTCAAGATCATGGGCAACACCGGCATCAACGTGGTGACCCGTATCATGGGTCTTATCATGATGTCGCTGGGTATCGAGATCATGGTGGCCGGTATCAAGGGGGTTTTCCCCAGCCTGATGTGAGCCAGCTCCGCTTTATGAAAGCCGGTCCTCGTGACCGGCTTTTTATTGGTTGCTTTTTGCCCGGTCTTTTCTAGAATCGGTCGTTTGTGTGAAAAATGAGCGCCTTGCTGGTGTTTTAATACTGAAAAAGCGCATGCCAGCTGATTTTTTGACCAGAAAATGACGATTACCCTGACAATATCTGTTGCATTATCGGAATTGGCAGGGAATTATGCTGGGAGCGGGTTTTAACCCCGTCACTTTAAAAAACGCATGGAATGTTCTTGTTGGAGTAGGGAAATGACTCATAAAAAAACAATGAT
The DNA here is from genome assembly GCF_040907945.1 of Aeromonas sp. s11. NCBI lineage: Bacteria > Pseudomonadati > Pseudomonadota > Gammaproteobacteria > Aeromonadales > Aeromonadaceae > Aeromonas > Aeromonas sp. s11. The sequence continues at coordinate 115,092 of NZ_JBFOCU010000044.1, forward strand.
TAACACATTGCTGGTGGCTGCACTGTTTGGTGGCGTCAATGTGGCTCAGGCTGCCGATGTCCCGGCGGGAACCAAGTTGGCTGAAGTCCAGCAACTGGTAAAAGGCAACGGCTCCGAGCCTGCGACCCTTGACCCGCACAAGACCGAAGGAACGGTCGAATCCAATATCCTGCGCGACCTGTTCGAAGGTCTCGTTGCATCCGGCCCGAAAGGGGAAATTCTCCCGGCGGTGGCTGAATCCTGGGAAACCAAGGATAACAAGCACTACGTCTTCCACCTGCGCAAAGATGCCAAGTGGTCCAACGGTGACCCGGTCACTGCCCACGATTTCGTTTTTGCTTTCCAGCGTGCCGTTGATCCGAAAACCGCCTCTCCTTACTCCTGGTATCTGGAGATCCCGACCATTGCCAATGCCTCCGAGATCATCGCAGGTAAAAAGCCGGCTGATACGCTGGGCGTGAAGGCGACCGACGACTACACCTTCGAAGTGCAGCTCGAGAAAGCGATCCCTTACTTCGTCAGCATGCTCTCCCACACCACCACCTATCCGGTACCGAAGAAGGTGATCGAGAAGTTCGGTGACAAGTGGACCCAGCCGGAAAATATGGTATCCAACGGTGCCTATACCCTGAAGAACTGGGTGGTGAACGAGCGCGTCGAAGTAGAGCGCAACAAGCACTACTGGAACGATGGCAAGACCGTCATCAACAAGGTGGTCTATCTGCCCATCCAGTCTACCAACGCCGACTTGAGCCGCTATCTGGCGGGCGAAGTGGACATCACCTATCAGATGCCCATCGAGCGCTTCAAGCAGATGAAGAAAGAGAAGCCGGACGAGCTGAAAGTGACCGGTTATGTTGGTACTTACTACTACCAGTACAACGTCAAGAAGAAGCCGTTTGACGATGTGCGTGTCCGTACTGCGCTCTCCTATGCCATCGATCGCGACGTGATCGCCGACAAGGTGATGGGTCAGGGTCAGACGCCCGGTTACACCCTGGTGCCGGACTTCGTCGATGGCTTCAAGCCGGTCGCCCCCGAGTGGTCGAAGATGACCCAGGCCGAGCGTGATGCCAAGGCCAAGGCGCTGCTGCAAGAGGCCGGTTTCGATGCCAGCAAACCGCTGAAGTTCGAGCTGCTCTATAACACCGACGACAACCACAAGAAAGTGGCTGTGGCCGTTGCCTCCATGTGGAAGAAGCTGGGCGTGCAGGTGAGCCTGGTCAACCAGGAGTGGAAAACTTACCTGGAAACCAAGAAACAGGGTCAGTTTGACGTAGGTCGTGCCGGCTGGATCGCCGACTACAACGAAGCCTCCTCCATGCTGGATCTGATGCAGACCACCCACGGCAACAACGACGGCAAGTACTCCAATCCGGAGTTCGACAAGCTGATGGATTCGTCCCGTGATCAGGTCGATGTGGCTGCCCGCAACAAGCTCTACGTCCAGGCTGAAGAGATCCTGGCCAAGGACATGCCGATTGCCCCCATCTACCAGTACGTGACTGCCCGTATGGTCAAACCCTATGTAGGCGGCTACCCGGCCAACCCGCTGGATAACCTCTACAGCAAAGATATGTACATCATTGCTCATTGATTTAAAGCAACAAGTCGCATAACAAGCAGGGCCCGCCGGACGGCGGGCCTTTATTACAACCGCGACCATTTGGAAGCAGTACAGGACAGGAAATGTCTATGTTGAAATTCATTTTTAAACGGCTATTGGAAGCGATCCCGACTCTGCTGGTCTTGATCACCGTCTCTTTCTTCATGATGCGTTTCGCCCCCGGTAACCCCTTTACCAGCGAGCGTTCACTGCCCCCCGAAGTCATCGCCAACATCGAGGCCAAATATGGGCTCGACAAACCCATTGGCATGCAATATCTCACTTACCTGGGCAACCTGGTGCAGGGTGATTTGGGCCCCTCTTTCAAATACAAGGATTTCACCGTCAATGATCTGGTGAGCCAGGCGCTGCCTGTTTCCGCCAAGATCGGGACCACGGCCTTCTTCTTCGCCGTGCTGCTGGGGGTCACCTTCGGCACCATAGCGGCCCTGAAACAGAACACCATCATCGACTATCTGCTGATGTCGTCGGCCATGGCCGGGGTGGTGATCCCGGGCTTTGTGCTGGCGCCCTTGCTGGTGCTGTTCTTCAGTATTCATCTGGGTTGGTTCCCTGCCGGTGGATGGCAGGGGGGGGGCATCCAGTTTATGGTCCTGCCGGTGTTCGGCATGATGATGTACTACATCTCTGCCATCTCGCGGATCATGCGGGGCAGCATGATCGAGACCATGAACTCCAACTTCATTCGTACCGCCCGTGCCAAGGGCTTGCCGCTGCGCCACATCATCCTGAAACACGCGCTGCGCCCGGCCATGCTGCCGGTGGTCTCCTATCTGGGCCCGGCCTTTGTCGGCATCATCACAGGTTCCGTGGTGATCGAGACCATCTTCGGCCTGCCGGGGATCGGTCAGCTGTTCGTCAACGGTGCCCTTAACCGTGATTACTCCATGGTGCTCGGTCTGACCATTCTGGTCGGCGCCCTCACCATCACCTTTAACGCTGTGGTCGATATTCTCTACGCCTTTATCGATCCCAAGATCCGTTACTAATTCAGGAGTTCATCATGGTTGTTTCAACTGAAAAACGCGATGCCGTCGAGGCGTTCGCGCAAAAGGTCGAGGTGGTGGAGGGGCGCTCCCTGTGGAAGGATGCCCGTCGCCGTTTCCTGCGTAACAAGGCGGCCCTGACCAGCCTGATCATTCTGACCATCATCGGTCTGGCGGTCATCTTTGGCCCCCATTTGTCCCAATACACCTTTGACGATCCGGACTGGGGCGCCATGCAGTCGCCGCCCGATATGGAAGCGGGTCACTACTTTGGTACCGACAGCCTGGGACGCGATCTGTTCGTGCGCACCCTACTGGGCGGTCGCATCTCCCTGATGGTCGGCATCATGGGCGCCATGGTGGCGGTCATCATCGGTACTTTGTATGGCGCTGCCTCCGGTTTTATCGGCGGGCGGGTCGACAGCCTGATGATGCGGGTACTGGAGATCCTCAACGCTTTCCCCTTCATGTTCTTTGTCATCATGCTGGTCACCTTCTTTGGCCGCAATCTGGCACTCATCTTTATCGCCATCGGGGCGGTTAGCTGGCTCGACATGGCGCGGATCGTGCGGGGCCAGACCCTGAGTCTCAAGAGCAAGGAGTTTATCGAGGCAGCCCACGTCTGTGGCGTCTCCAAGTGGAAGATCATTACCCGTCACATCGTTCCGAACGTACTCGGTATCGTGGCCGTCTACGCCACCTTGCTGGTGCCGGGGATGATCATGTTTGAATCCTTCCTGAGTTTCCTGGGCCTTGGGGTTCAGGAACCGATGACCAGCTGGGGTGCCCTGCTGGATGAAGGCTCCAAGTCGATGGAAGTGGCCATCTGGCAACTGCTGTTCCCCGCCTGCTTTATGGTGGTGACCCTGTTTTGCTTCAACTTCCTCGGGGATGGTCTGCGTGACGCCCTCGATCCGAAAGATCGTTAATCGAGCATCGGGTCGACAGGAAAGCATCACGAAAGATCGATAAGGAGTTTTTATATGAAGTTACTGGATGTGAAAGATCTGCGGGTCGAGTTCAAGACCCCGGACGGCAATGTGGTGGCGGTCAACGACCTCAACTTTTCTCTCTCTGCGGGTGAAACCCTGGGGATCGTCGGTGAATCCGGCTCTGGCAAATCCCAGACGGCCTTTGCCATCATGGGGCTGCTGGCCAAGAACGGCATTATTACCGGTTCCGCCAAGTTTCAGGGCGAAGAGATCCTCAACCTGCCGGAGTCCAAGCTCAACAAGATCCGCTCCGAGAAGATCGCCATGATCTTCCAGGACCCCATGACCTCGCTCAACCCCTACATGAAGGTGCAGGATCAGCTGATGGAAGTGCTGATGTTGCATAAGGGCGTCAGCAAGGCGGAAGCGTTCGAAGAGTCGGTGCGGATGCTCGATGCGGTCAAAATTCCCGAAGCACGCAAGCGGATGGGGATGTATCCCCACGAGTTCTCCGGCGGCATGCGTCAGCGGGTGATGATCGCCATGGCACTGCTCTGCCGGCCGCAACTGCTGATCGCCGACGAGCCGACCACCGCGCTCGACGTGACCGTACAGGCCCAGATCATGACTCTGATGAACGAGCTCAAGCGTGAGTTCAACACCGCCATCATCATGATCACCCACGACCTTGGCGTGGTCGCCGGTATCTGCAACAAGGTGCTGGTGATGTATGCCGGTCGTACCATGGAGTACGGCAAGGTAGACGATATCTTCTATCGCCCGAGCCACCCCTACACCGAAGGTTTGTTGCGCGCCATTCCCCGCCTCGATGCCGAAGGGGAAGTGCTGCCCACCATCCCGGGCAATCCGCCCAACTTGCTGCGTCTGCCCACCGGTTGCCCCTTCCAGGAGCGTTGCCACCGGGTCAGCGAGATTTGCGGCCAGCAGTCACCGATCCTGACCCCGTTCAACGACGGTCGGGAGCGTGCTTGCCACTGGGTTTCGGATGCCATGAACAAGGGGGCCAACTAAATGGGTGCCGACAAAAAATTGCTGTTGGAAGTGTCTGACCTCAAGGTCCACTTCAGTATCAAGAGTGGCAAGGCGTGGCCCTGGGCCAAACCGTCCGACCTCAAGGCGGTCGATGGTGTGACCTTGCGTCTCTACGAAGGGGAAACCCTCGGCGTGGTGGGGGAGTCCGGTTGCGGCAAATCGACCTTTGCCCGCGCCATCATCGGCCTGGTACCGGCCACCGATGGCAAGGTGGTGTGGCTGGGTGACGATCTCACCAAGCTCGATCAGAATGCCCTGCGCGAGAAGCGCAAAGAGATCCAGATGATCTTCCAGGACCCGCTGGCTTCTCTGAACCCGCGCATGACCATTGGCGACATCATCGCCGAGCCGCTCATCACCTTCTATCCCAACCTGCCACGGGAAGAGGTGAAGGAGAAGGTGCGCGCCATGATGAGTAAGGTGGGGCTCTTGCCCAACCTGGTCAACCGCTATCCGCACGAGTTCTCCGGTGGCCAGTGCCAGCGGATCGGGATTGCCCGGGCGCTGATCCTCGAGCCCAAGATGATCATCTGCGACGAGCCGGTGTCGGCGCTTGACGTCTCCATTCAGGCGCAGGTGGTCAACCTGCTCAAATCCCTGCAAAAGGAGATGGGGCTGTCGCTCATCTTCATCGCCCACGATCTGTCGGTGGTCAAACACATCTCCGATCGGGTGCTGGTGATGTATCTGGGCAATGCCGTCGAGCTGGGGACCCGCAAGGAGATCTTTGCCAATCCGCTGCATCCCTACACCAAGGCGCTGATGTCAGCGGTGCCGATCCCGGACCCTGAGCTGGAGCGCAACAAGGTGATCCAGATCCTGGAGGGGGACTTGCCCTCACCGATGAACCCGCCTTCCGGTTGCGTGTTCCGCACCCGCTGCCCGGTGGCTGGCCCCGAGTGTGCCAAGACCCGCCCTGTGCTGGAGGGTAACTTCGATCACGCGGTCTCCTGCCTCAAGGTCGACCCGCTCTGATGGGGCTGTGTTGAACCTGTTTGCGGGGCTCCTTGATGGGGCCCCGATTTATTTTTGACGGCAGTGAAGATGCCTCTTGGCGTTATCTTTTACCGCTGCTACTATCCGCACAACAAGGGGAGTAACTTCTCGCCGGTTTGTCGTCATTACGGTGCACCCATTTCCTGCAGTGCACCCGGCAGCCGGGCAGTTGATGCAAATCAGCTGTAAGTGAGACCTTGCCGAGAGGCAAGGTGTATCTGCTCCAAACGCAAACCCACGCCTCTCGGTCGTGGGTTTTGTCGTTTTTGGGAGAAGTGAACATGGGTGAATGGTGGATGTGGACCGGTTTCTTCAGCATAGTGCTGGTCCTGTTATGGATAGACATACGCTTTGTCGGTGGCGGCAAGTCACACAAGGTGTCCCTCAAAGAGGCAGGAGTCTGGTCTCTTATCTGGATCAGCGTGGCCCTGCTCTTCAACCTGGCTATCTGGCTTTGGCTCGATCACAGCGCGGGCCGTGAAATCGCCAACCAGAAGGGGTTGGAGTTCCTCACCGGCTACCTCATCGAGAAAGCGCTGGCAGTGGACAACGTCTTCGTCTGGCTGATGCTGTTCGGTTACTTTGCCATTCCGGCCGAGCTGCAGCGCCGGGTGCTGCTCTATGGAGTATTGGGTGCCATCGTGATGCGTGCCGGTATGGTGTTCGCGGGCAGCTGGCTCATCGAGCAGTTCCACTGGATCCTCTATCTGTTCGGCGCTTTCCTGCTGCTGACCGGCGCCAAAATGCTGTGGGCGGCCGACAAGGAGCCAGATCTCGCCAACAACCCGTTGCTGGGCTGGATGCGCCGTCGTTTCAAGGTGACCGAGACTCTGGAAGGGGAGAACTTCTTCGTCTGGCGTGACGGTGTGCGCTATGCCACCCCGCTGCTGCTCATTCTGGTGCTGGTGGAGGTGAGCGATCTCATCTTCGCGGTGGACAGTATTCCGGCCATCTTCGCGGTGACCACGGATCCCTTCATCGTGCTGACCTCCAACATCTTCGCCATCATGGGTCTGCGTGCCATGTACTTCCTGCTGGCGGGTGTGGCTGATCGCTTCGCCCTGCTCAAATACGGTCTGGCGCTGATCCTGATGTTTATCGGGGTCAAGATGCTGCTGCTGGATATCTTCAAGATCCCGACCGGCATTGCGCTTGGTGTCGTTGCGTTGATCCTGCTGGCATCCATGGGGCTGAGTCTGTTTGTGACCCGTAAAAAGGCCGCTTGAGCGCGGCAGACAATGAAGCAATAACAACAAGGGCTCCCGCGGGAGCCCTTTTTCATATCGCGTGATCAGCGTTTGATCTTCTTGGGGTTAGTGTAGCCCCAGATGGTGTACATGTCCGCCAGCAGGGCGCCGTTGTACTCCTCCAGATCCGCCTGTTTCACTTCGGCTTCACCCTGACGGCCAAACAGCACCACCTCGTCGCCGGGTTTCACCCCTTTCAGATCAGTCACATCCACCATGATGGTGTTCATGGAAGTCTTGCCGACCACCGGCACCTTCTGACCCTGGATCAGCACATAGGCCTTGTTGCTCAGGGAGCGGCGATAGCCATCGGAGTAGCCCAGCGGCAGGTTGGCGAGCCAGGAGTCACGCTTGAGGGTAAAGGTGCGGTCATAACCGACGGTGTTACCCGCTGCATAGTGGTTGACCGAGGCGACCTGGGTCTTGAATGCCATCACCCGCTTGTATTCGGTGTGGGAGGGGATGGAGTCACCGTAGAGCAGGCCGCCCGGGCGCACCATGTCGAAGTAGGCGTCCGGCACGGCCAGGGTGGTGAAGGAGTTGGCGGCGTGGATGGTGATCTTGCTGCGATCCAGCTTGCCCGCTTCCAGCAGCCACTGGGAGTCCAGTTTGAACTGGGCCAGCCCCATCTTGACGTCCTCTTTCTCCTCCACCGGGAAGTGGGTCATGATGCCGACCGGGGTGATCCCCTTGAGCTTGAGCATGGCCAGCGCATCCTGCTTGGCATCGGCCAGACGCAGGTCGATGCCGTTGCGGCTCATGCCGGCGGAGTTGAGTGCGATATGCACCGGAATGGTGGTGTGGTGGCGCTGGGCGATATCGGCGATATCCTGGGCACTCACCAGACTGCCGATCAGCTCCTCCATCTTGTAGGGCAGGGCCTGCTCTACTTCATCCGGGGTGGCAGCACGCACCCGCATCAGACGGCCGGTAAAGCCCTTCTCGCGGGCGACGCGCGCCTCTTCGTTGCTGGCGATGCCGATGCAGGGGATATTGGCCTTGACCACGGAGGGGACCAGCAGGTCGATGCCATGACCATAAGCGTCGGCCTTCATGATGGCGCAGATCTGCGGGCCCTTGTCGCCGAGGCGATCCTTGAGGGTCTGGATATTGTGTTCAAAGGCGCCCAGATCCACTTCCAACCAGGCGTTGCTGGCGGTTTGCTCCTGGCCGCTGCGATGATCCGTCGCAAGGGGCAGATAGGGAGCCGCAACGGCTTGGCCCGCGAGCAGGCCGAAGATCAGGGTAGCCAGCAGAGTTTTCTTGTGCATGGTGATTCCTTTTTGTTGTTCGCGTTGGATAGTTTGGACGGGGTCGGCCACATTGGTGGTGGTTTAACCACAACTTGTTGTTATTATTATGATCTTTGTCACTCTCAACAGGCGCTGACTGGTTGGGAGTCTACCGCAACACGGGTTCGGCCGACACTCGTCAGGGGAAGAAAATGGTCAATCTTGAGTTACGTTTGCCACCACCGCTGATCTTCCTGCTCTGTGCCGGGGCCATGTGGTGGCTAAGAGGGGAGAGCCAGCCCGGCATCTGGGCAATGACGCTGATGGCTATGCTGGTCGTGGCGGGGGCCATCATGGGCTTTGGTGCCCTGCAACGGTTTCGTCACCATCAGACCACGGTCAGCCCCACCAAGCCGCAGCACACCAGCCGTCTGGTGACCTGTGGCGTTTATCGTGTCAGTCGCAATCCCATGTATCTGGGCTTGCTCTGCTGGCTGGCCGCCTGGGGCTGTTATCTCGGTGGAAGTTGGATCTGGGTTGGGCCAATCGTGCTGGTGGCCTGGCTAACTCGCTTTCAGATCATGCCGGAGGAGCGGCTGCTACGCGCCCGTTTCGGCGACGAGTATGTGGCGTATTGCCAGCGCGTTCGCCGTTGGTGCTGACTGGCTGTGATCTGCGTGGGCTGAGCGGATAAGTCGGGCCAGCCATGCTGGATAAAGAGAACCCCGGGCTGGCCCGGGGTTCTCGAGGGGCTAGTTAGAAAAAATCGCCCTTCTCGTCCTTGGTGGGTTCGAGGCTCCAGCCGGTGGCATCGCTGCTGCTGGCAATCTGTCCCTTCTCCTTCCACAGCTTGATCTTGAGGCGCAGGTTGTTGGCCGAGTCGGCGTTTTTCACCGCCTCTTCTTCCTCAATCACCCCTTCCACCACCAGATCGAACAGTGCACTGTCGAAGGTAACCATGCCGAGGGCCTTGGATTTTTCCATCACCTCTTTGAGGCCGCCAAATTCGCCGCGCTTGATCATGTCGCGGATGGTGTGGGTGCCAAGCATGATCTCCACTGCGGCCCGGCGGCCGCCATCGGTGGTTTTCACCAGCCGCTGGGAGACAAAAGCCTTGAGGTTGTTGCCCAGATCGTTGAGCAGCTGGGGGCGGCGCTCCTCGGGGAAGAAGTTGATGATGCGATCCAGCGCCTGGTTGGCGTTGTTGGCGTGCAGGGTGGAGATGGCAAGGTGGCCGGTTTCGGAGAAGGCCAGCGCATGTTCCATGGTCTCGCGATCGCGGATCTCGCCGATAAGAATGACGTCCGGCGCCTGACGCAGGGTGTTTTTCAGGGCTGCGTGGAAGCTGCGGGTATCCACGCCAACCTCCCGCTGATTGATGATACTCTTGCGGTGGCGATGAACGAACTCCACCGGATCCTCGATGGTAATGATGTGGCCACCGCTGTTGCGGTTGCGATGGTCGATAAGCGCTGCCAGCGAAGTGGATTTACCCGAGCCGGTACCGCCGACAAACAGCACCAGACCGCGTTTCTCCATGATGGTGTCGAGCAGCACAGGCGGGAGTTTGAGATCTTCAAAGCGGGGGATTTCGGTCTTGATGTTGCGGGCTACCAGAGAGACTTCGTTGCGCTGCTTGAAGATGTTGACCCGAAAGCGGCCGATCTGGGGCAGGGAGATGGCGAGGTTCATCTCCAGATCCTTCTCGAACTGCTGCTTCTGCTCGCCATCCATGATCTCGGCGGCGATCCGCGCCACTTCACCCGGCTCCAGCGGCGTTTCGTTGAGGGGGCGCAGGCCGCCGTTAAATTTGGCGCAGGGGGGCGCGCCGGTCGACAGATAGAGGTCTGAGCCATCCTGCTTGGCCAGGATCTGTAACATGTCTCGCAATTCCATTTTTTTGCCTCGTCGATCAATGAGATGCCATGAGCGGGATGATATTGAGTGTACAGCCTCAGGCGCCGGTCAGTTTCTCGCGAAAGACAAAAAAGACCGCACCGAGAATGCAGAGCCCTGCCCAGAGATAGTCCCATTTCAGATCTTCCTTGAGATAGAAGATAGAGAAGGGGACGAATACGGTGAGTGTGATCACTTCTTGCAGGATTTTAAGTTGGCCCACGCTCATCACCGTATGGCCAATGCGGTTGGCGGGCACTTGCAGCAGGTATTCGAACAGGGCGATACCCCAGCTCACCAGGGCGGCAATGATCCAGGGTTTATGGTTCATGCTCTTGAGGTGAGCGTACCAGGCGAAGGTCATAAAGACGTTGCTGCAGAGCAGCAGACCGATACTGGCGAAAATCGGGTTCATAGGGTTCTCCTTGAAAATCCGGCGCATTTTATCCCTGAACCACGGGTTTTCATACGTGGTGCGGGAGGGTATTTTTAACCAACAGGATAAGCCGTGCGAGGTATGCGACGGGATGGGCAAGTTATGCGGGATAGTGTTGTTACTGTTATTTGCCATGCCGGTGCGTGCGGCCCCGACGCTGACGGTGGCCACCGATCTGTGGCCGCCATTTCGCATCCTGCAAGCGGATGGCCGGTTGCAGGGGCTCGACATGGACATCCTGCGCCGGTTGCAGCAGGCGAGCGGCATTGAGTTGCAGATACGGCGGATGCCGTGGGGCAGGGCGCTCAAGCAGATGCAGACCGGTCAGGTCGATCTTATGATTGGCCTCGCCTATACCGCCGAGCGGGCGCAGTTTATCGACTATCTGCAGCCTGCCTACTACCAATGCTGGCCCGCGTTTTATGGTCAGCCGGTCAATGTGGCCCGGATCCACCAATACCGCGATCTGCAGGGGGTGAAGGTGGGCTATGTGCTCAACTCTGCCTACTTTGAGCCCTTCAACAGTGACAGCCGCCTCGACAAGCACGGAGTACCTACCGAAGATCAGCTGCTGCGCATGGTGCAGCGTGGTCACCTGCCGCTGATGATTGGTACCGACTGTCAGGTGGACTATGCCCTGAGTCAGGGAAATGCCAGCCGGATAGGCAAGGCGGACTACCGTCCCGCCACGCCGGTGACCCTCTATCTAGGGATGAGCAAGCACTCACCTCACCAGTCGCTGCGCCAGCCCTTGCTGGTGGCGCTGCAAAATCTGGTGGCCAGCGGCGAGATAAGGGTGATGGCCAAGCGTTACCAGCCTTGACCTTGGGTGGCAAGCCACTGTTATCATGCCCTTTTCCTGCTTCTCCCCGGCGCTGCGACAGGGCCGGGGGGAGCCTTGTTATTCGGGGATCATCCTTGTACCTCTCCCTTATCGCCCGCCAGCAGCGCTGGCAGCGGCGCTGGCTCTGTGGCCTGACGCTGCTGACCCTGCTGCTGTTTCTCTTCTCCCTCGTCTGGGGCGAGTTTGTGCTGCTGCCCTGGCATCCCCTTGGCAATCTCGAACTGCGCATCTTGCTGGAGCTGCGGCTACCCCGTGCCTTGCTGGCCCTCTTGGCTGGCGCAGCCCTTGCCTGTGGCGGCGCCGTATTGCAGGTGATGCTGCACAACCCGGTGGCCGAACCCGGGCTGCTTGGTGTCTCGAGCGGAGCAGGACTGGCTGCCATGGTGGCGATGGCGGTGGCCAAGTCCCTCGGCCTCTATCTGCCCGGCTGGGGGCTGTCGCTGGCGGCCTTCGGTGGCGCCCTGCTGGTGACCATGCTGCTCATTCGGCTGGCTCGTCGGGCGCGTCTCGGCCATGCCCGCTTGCTATTGTTTGGCGTCGCCATCGGTATTCTTACCAATGCCGCCATGACCTGGTTGATGTACTTTGCCGACGACGGCTCCTTGCGTGAATTCATGTTCTGGATGATGGGCAGCCTCTCTTACGGCAGCCAGCAGTTTGCCTGGTGGTGGCTGGTGCTGCCGCTCACCCTGGGCTGGCTCTGCTGGCAGGGCAAGGCGCTGCAACAGTTGTTGTTGGGGGAGACCCAGGCCCGCCTGATGGGGATGGATGTCGACAAGATGCGGGTGCGGCTGGTGCTGGCGGTCTGTCTGCTGACCGGTGTGGCGGTGTCGTTGTGCGGCGTCATCGGTTTTGTCGGGTTGGTGGTGCCCCATCTGCTGCGGCTCTGCGGTGGCAGCGATCAGCGCTTTCTGCTGCCTGCCTCGGCGCTTGGCGGCGGGGCCCTGCTGCTGGCGGCCGATCTGGTTGCTCGATCCACCCTGAGCGCGGGGGAGTTGCCTATCGGCGTCATCACCGCCTCGGTGGGGGCTCCGCTCTTTATCTACCTGCTATTGAGGCAAACTGCCAATGGTGCTGCATGAATATCTGCATGATTTGGTCGGAGCGCGCAGTCTCCTTATTTACCCGTTGTTGAGGCAAGATGCTGATGTCACCCGCTGATCCCATGCCGGTTTCTTCTCGTGCTGCTGCACCGCTGCTGGAGGCGCACGCACTCGCCATTGCCGGACGGCTCTCTCCCCTGGATATCCGCTGGCATGGCGGCCAGTTGGTGGCGCTGCTTGGCCCCAATGGCAGTGGTAAGTCGACCCTGCTCGGGGCGCTGGCGGGGATTTTACCCGCCGATGGCACAGTGCTGCTGGGGGGGGAAGTGCTTACTGACATGAGTTGGCCCGAGCTTGCCAAACGGCGCGCTATGCTGCCCCAGCGTCAGTCCCAGCTGTTTCATATTCCGGTGTTTCAGGTGTTGAGCCTGGGGCTCGATGAGATGGTTGCACCTGCCAGGCAGAACGAGGCGATAAATGCACTGTGCGAGGCATTGGAGCTGGAAGCTTTGCTGGCTCGTGATTTCAGCCGGTTGTCGGGCGGTGAACAGCAGCGAGTGCTGATTGCCCGCACCCTGCTGCAGGTGTGGCCGAGCCTCAATCCGACCGGCAAGGTGCTGCTGCTGGATGAGCCGCTGGCGGGGCTCGACCTGCATCACCAGCTGGCGCTATTGCGCTTGCTGAAAACCCTGGCGGGGCAAGGCTTGCTGGTGGTGCTCGCCATCCACGATATCAATCTGGCCATCGACTGGGCCGACCGCATTCTCTGCCTGCAAGGGGGCGCGGTGGTGCGCGAAGGGGGTGTCGAGCTGGTGGATGAGGCGCTGCTGGCGCAGGTATTCCAGATCCGCACCGACCGCATCGAAGCTGCGGGGCGCGTGTGGTTTATGCCCAGTTTGTAAGTAGGGTGTACAGGAAAGAGGGCGCATGTAGGGCCGATTAGCGAAGCGTAATCGGCTGACAGCAAGAAGAAGGGGGCCGGTATCAAAAATACCGGCCCCTTTGGTTTTATTCGCAGTTCAAGCCTGTTTGCTCAGGCGCACCTGCGCAGCCTCTGCCAGCATCGCCAGCAGGGTTTCGGTGTCGCTCCACGACAAGCAGGCATCTGTGATGCTCTGGCCGAAGGGTGATGTCGCAGTCGTTACCGCAGGTTTGCTTTGTTCAACCGCACCAGCGCGGCTTCGGCCAGCATCGCCAGCAGGGTTTCGGTGTCGCTCCACGACAAGCAGGCATCTGTGATGCTCTGGCCAAAGGTGGCGGCGCAGCCGTTCTCCACATCCTGACGCCCTTCCACCAGGAAGCTCTCGGCCATGATGCCAGCGATGCCGGTACGGCCGCGGCGCAGCTGATCGCAGATATCTTGCGCCACCAGCAGCTGACGGCGGTGATCCTTCATGCTGTTGCCGTGGCTGAAATCGACCACCAGACGCTCCGGCAGGCCCACATCGGCCAACGCTTCACAGGCTTCATCGACACTGGCGGTGTCGTAGTTGGGTCGGTGGCCGCCACGCAGGATCACATGACCAAAGGGGTTACCGGCGGTGCGGTAGATGGTCATCTTGCCGTCTTTGTCCGGGGAATAGAAGATGTGGCTGTGACGGGCGGCGCGCACCGCATCGATGGCGATGCGGGTATTGCCGTCGGTGCCGTTCTTGAAGCCGACCGGGCAGGAGAGAGCCGAGGCCATCTCGCGGTGTACCTGGGATTCGGTGGTACGTGCGCCGATGGCGCCCCAGGTGATGAGGTCGGCAATATACTGGCCGGTCACCATATCGAGGAATTCGGTGGCGGTGGGCATGCCGATCTCGTTGATGTCGACCAGCAGTTTACGCGCCAGTTTCAGCCCTTCGTTGACGTCGAAACTGCCATCGAGGCGCGGATCGTTGATGAGCCCTTTCCAGCCGACGATGGTGCGCGGTTTCTCGAAGTAGGTGCGCATCACGATGCAGAGGCTCTCTTTATACTGCTCGCGCAGGGCGTTGAGGCGCTGGGCATACTCGCGAGCAGCAGCGGGATCATGGATAGAGCAGGGGCCGACAATGACCAGCAGGCGCTGATCGTCTCCGGCCAGAATGGCTTCCACTTCGCGACGGGCATCCAGCAGATTCTGGGCAATGGTATCGGTGATCGGAAACGTGTGTGCAAGCTCGCTCGGAGTGATCAGTGACTCCAGGCGACGGGTGCGCAATTCATCTGTGTGAATGGACATACAACTCAAGTCTCGAGTGGGTGGTGTCAGCCGCAAGGGGCGAAAAAGCAAAGAGATAAAATAAAGCAAAAGTCCCCTGATTGAAACCTTGGGGGGCTCTGATAGGATGTGAGGCCAAAATCGATTCCAAATGAGGTAGATAGCGTGGCAAAGCCAGGGGCAACCGGGGTCACCCGCATCATCAACGCAACCGGTTACAGCATGAAGGGGCTCAAGTCAGCCTGGATTAACGAGGCGGCTTTTCGGCAGGAGCTGATGCTGATCCTGTTGCTGATGCCACTTGCCTTCTGGATTGGCGATTCCCTCAACCAGATCCTGCTGCTTATCGTCATCAGCTGGCTGGTGGTGATCGTCGAGATCCTCAACTCCGCCATTGAAGCTGTGGTAGACAGGGTTGGCTCCGAGCATCATGAGCTCTCCGGCCGCGCCAAGGATCTGGGCTCCGCCGCCGTTTTTATCGCGCTGGCCCTGAACGCCCTGGTATGGGGCGCGTTGGTGGGCCGCAATCTGTTGGGGTGGTGGTAAGCCACTACGCTGCCTTTGGGTTCTGCTTCATAAAAAAGCCCGTCATCACGACGGGCTTTTTGCTGCGCAGATAAGGGTCTATCAGTGGAGGATGCGGGCGCGGATGGTGCCGTTGATCTCCTTGAGCTTGGCGAGCGCCTTCTCGCTGTGCTCGGTCTCCACGTCGATCACCACGTAACCGATATGGCTGCTGGTCTGCAGGTATTGACCGGCGATGTTGATCCCCTCTTCGGCGAAGATCTGGTTGATCTGGTTCATCACGCCCGGCTGGTTGCGGTGAATGTGCAGCAGGCGGCTGGAGCCCTTGTGGCCCGGCAGCGACACTTCCGGGAAGTTGACGGCGGAGAGGGTGGAGCCGTTGTCGGAGTATTTGACCAGCTTGTTGGCCACTTCCAGCCCGATGTTCTCCTGCGCCTCATGGGTGGTGCCACCGATGTGCGGGGTCAGGATGACGTTCTCCAGCCCACGCAGCGGGCTTTGGAACTCCTCGTCATTGGACTTGGGCTCGACCGGGAAGACGTCGATGGCGGCACCGGCAATATGGCCGCTCTTGATGACGTCAGCCAGCGCATCGATATCCACCACGGTACCGCGGGCGGCGTTGATGAAGATGGCGCCCGGTTTCATCATCCGCAGCTGCTCGGCACCGATCATGTTCTTGGTGGAGGCGGTCTCCGGCACGTGCAGGCTGATGACGTCAGACATATTGAGCAGCTCGACCATGCTCGGCACCTGGATGGCGTTGCCCAGCGAGAGCTTGTTCTCGATATCGTAGTAATAAACCTTCATGCCGATGCTTTCGGCGATGATGCCAAGCTGGGTACCGATGTGGCCGTAGCCGATGATGCCGAGCTTCTTGCCGCGCGCTTCCACCGAGCGGTTGGCCAGTTTTTCCCACACGCCGCGATGACACTTGGCGTTTTTCTCGGGGATGCCGCGCAGCAGCAGCAGGATCTCGCCCAGTACCAGCTCGGCGACCGAACGGGTGTTGGAGAAGGGGGCGTTGAAGACCGGAATTCCGCGGATCTGGGCCGCTTCCAGCTCGACCTGGTTGGTACCGATGCAGAAGCAGCCGATGGCGACCAGCTTGTTGGCGGCGTCGAGGACTTTCTCGGTGATCTGGGTGCGGGAGCGCAGCCCGATGAAATGGACGTCGCGGATCTGCTCGATCAGCTCCTCTTCGGAGAGCGAGGTCTTGAGATACTCCACACTGGTGTAACCTGCGGCACGAAAGGTCTCTACGGTGTTGGGGTGAACCCCCTCCAGCAGCAGAACCTTGATTTTATCCTTGTCCAACGAAAACTTGGCAGTCATGACGATCCCTCTGTATGTGCAAACGTAAGTGCAGATTTGGTGTGCGAAGAAAACCGTAAAGTAGCAAAAACGTTTGGGAGAGGGAATATTTGTGACGAAAGTCAAATTCTTTGAAGTTATCAACGAATGTTGTAAACATACGTATGCAACTTGTTGAGGGATAAATAAAAACGGCGCCATCAGGCGCCGTCATTTATTCACAGTGCAATGTTTGGGTCATATCCCATCCCGGGGCTCAATCAACGCGGCTGCTGCGTCAGGGCTGGCAGAGTGGCGCTGGCGTGCGAGGGAGGATGCCGCTGCACTGTGCCACCGGTGTCGGGATTACTGGGTAATCACGCCGTCCGGCGTACCGATCAAGACAACATCGGCGCCGCGTGCGGCGAACAGGCCGTTGGTGACCACGCCAACAATGGCGTTCAGTCGTACTTCCAGCGCCTTGGCGTCGGTAATGGCCATGCCTTTTACATCCAGAATGTGGTTGCCGTTGTCGGTGACCACGCCTTCACGCCACACCGGGTTGCCACCCAGTTTGCGAATTTCGCGGGCCACGTATTCGCGGGCCATCGGGATCACTTCCACCGGCAGCGGGAACTGGCCCAGCACGTCGACGGTCTTGGTGTTGTCGATGATACAGATGAACTTGTCAGCGACGGCGGCAACGATCTTCTCGCGGGTCAGGGCTGCGCCACCGCCCTTGATCATGTCGCGGGTTGCGTTGATCTCGTCGGCGCCATCCACATAGACGGAGAGGGAGTCGATCTCGTTGAGATCATATACGGTGATGCCGAAGCCCTTGAGGCGCTCGGTAGAGGCCACTGAGCTGGATACCGCCCCCTTGATCTCGTCCTTCATGGTCGCCAGCGCGTCGATAAAGTGGTTGACGGTAGAGCCGGTGCCCACCCCGACGATGGTGCCGGGAACCACATACTTGAGCGCAGCCCAACCGGCCGCCTTCTTCATTTCATCTTGAGTCATGATCGTTCCTTAAGAAAAAAGCGGGCGCATTATATCCAACCCGGTACCCCGTCGCGACCTTGTTGCTCACGTTCCGGGGCAAAAAGAGGGACTTTGTAAATCGTTTGCCTGTTTATTCTGCGTTTGCGCGCACAAAGCCGGGATTGCCGGCCAAAAACAGCCTATTCAAAGCGCCAGCAGTGGCTCGGGGTGATGATCTGGGGCAGCGGCACATCCCACTCCTCTTGCGGGACGGCATCCACCTGCTGGCAGTCGTGGGCAATGCCGAGCGGCTTGGGCCCCAGCTTGTGCTCATGCCAGATGGCGAGAGTGCGATCGTAGTAGCCGCCCCCCATGCCAAGACGATTGCCCTGGGCATCGAAGGCGACCAGCGGGGTGCAGATAAGATCGAGCGTGCTGTGGGGCACCACCTGCAGGATATCCAGCTCCGGCTCTTCGATGCCGTAGCGGTTGCGTACCATGGGGCTGGTGGCGGTATAGCGCAAAAAGAGCAGGTGACCCGGGGTAAAGGGGTGGAGCACCGGCAGGTAGACCTCTTTGTGCTGGGCCCACAGCCAATGGATGGTGGGCAATGGATTGATCTCCCCGTCATTGGCCAGATAGAGGGCAATGCGTTTGGCGGCGAGGATCTCGGGGTGTTGCTTGAACTGGGCCAGCAGCTGTTGGGCCGCCAATTGCTGCTCGGCCGGACTCAGATTTTTGCGGCGTTGACGAACCAGTTGGCGCAGGGATTGACGTTCGGGTTGGGACTCATGCATGGGGAACCTCTGGTATAGCTGCGCATCGATGGCTTGAACGCGCTCTACCTTAGCACATTCACTCTTGACGTTAAGGGGGGCAGGGGAACTCCCGCCCCGGACGGCTGATGCCCGGGACGGTGGGATAAATGCTGGCTGATCCGTTAGTGAGTCAACAAGGGCCAGGGTGTGGCCCCTGTTGACAGCATGTCGGCGCGCCAGAGTCTGGTCTGTTACTTGTCAGCCTTGCCGCGCATCTGGTGCTTCACGAACACTGCAATGAGTGCCGCTACCGCGAGTGCCATCGGGTAGAAACTCATGCTCACCACCGCCAACGGCGACAGGGCGAAGATGGATCCCAGCAGCAGCGCCTGTGCGCCCCAGGGGATCAGACCCTGTACCACGCAGGAGAAAATATCGAGCATGGAGGCGGCTCGGCGCGGGGTGACACCGTGGTGTTCTGCCAGATCCCGGGCCACCTTGCTGGCGACGATAATAGCCACCGTGTTGTTGGCGGTGCACAGGTTGGTGAGGCTCACCACCCCGGCGATGCCGAGCTCGGCCGCTTTCTCGTTCTGTTCACCATTGTGCTCGCGAGTGAAACGGGCAATCAGGGCGCTGATGCGCTCGCTGATCCAGGCCAGACCACCCTGACGCTCCATCAGGGCGCCGAGACCGCCTATCAGCATGGAGAGCAGGAAGATCTCCTGCATGCCGGTAAAGCCCTGATAGATATCCTTGCTGAACTGACCGATGGCGTAGCCGTTGATCATGCCCACCACTCCGGCGGCCAGAATGCCGATCCCCAGCACCACAAATACATTCACTCCGGCGAGCGCCAGCCCCAGGATCAGCAGATAAGGCATCACCTTGAACAGCTCGATGGCGCTGCCGTTGGCTGGGGATTCACCCACTGAGCCCAGGGTCAGATAGAGCAGGATCACCGCGATGGCAGCTGGGGCCGCAATCTTGAAGTTTTCGCGGAACTTGTCCTTCATCTCGCACCCCTGGCTGCGGGTTGCTGCTATGGTGGTGTCGGAGATGATGGAGAGGTTATCGCCAAACATGGCGCCGGAGAGAATGGTACCTGCCATCAGCACCGGATCGATACCGGCCGCCTGCGCCACGCCCAGCGCCACGGGGGCCACGGCACCTATGGTGCCCATGGAGGTGCCCATGGCGGTAGCAATAAAGGCAGAGATGAGGAACAGCCCGGGCAACAGCGCCCAGCCGGGAATGAGGGAGAGACCCAGCGCCACGGTGGCATCAACGCCGCCTGTGGCCTTGGCCACGCTGGCAAAGGCGCCCGCCAGCAGATAGATAAGGCACATCGCCATGATATTGCTGTGGCCAACCCCCTTGAAGAAGGTCTCCAGATTGCTGTTGAAGCTCTCTTTGCCAAGCAGCAGGGCCAGCATCACCGCAGGCAAGGCAGCAACCGGAGCGGGCAGCTGATAGAAAGCGAACTCGACCCCCTGCAGGGTCAGCCAGGTACCGGTACCGATAAAGAGTGCGAGAAAAACCAGAAGTGGCAGCAAGGCCCTGGCACTGGGTTGAGTCTGGATCATGTGTTCCTCTGAAATTGAACAATGACCTCCTGTCATAAACTGCTTTGTACCTGTATCGGATAGGGATAGGGGGAAAACAGGGCGGGCATCCTGCCTCATTGGGGTGCCCACAGTAGTGAGTCAACCCCACAAGGTCAAGATAGACGTCCAGATGGATAGGTGTTTTTGTTTGATGATTCTGGTGTTATTGAGATATCCAAAGAATATTCGGAAAAAGAAGCTAGTGCTGTTTATTGTTCATTGCTGTTCTGGCGCAGTCCGCGGGTATCTGGGGGTATCGCGTGCCTTTAATAAGGAAAGAGGTAAACGATAAGATCTCTGCATGCCATCTTGGGGATTTCTCCCGCAGCCCTCTCTCTATCTCTACGTGAGCATGGTACGGATATTTCCAGAACGCGTGGACACAAGACCTGGGCTGTGTGGTTACTGTGTCAATTTCTCCACTGCCTGAACGGCTGTTGTGATGGCGTCCTGTTCCAGCGTCAGCGGAATGTGGCCAATTCCGGGCAGCAGGGTGACAGGCCAGGAGATGCCGAGATGTCTTAACTCAGGTTCAAGTTGATCTGTTTGAAAGGCTTCGTCATTTGCGCCCGCGATCACGGCGCAGGGGCGTTGCACATTGCGCAAATTCTGCTGATAGTCGCGCTCTGGCTGAAAGTTCGAAGCAAGGTTGAAGGAGTAGGAGGGGGTCAGCAGGGATTTCGCCTCATCATTAAGGGCAAAGTTCAGCACGGTCAGATGGTTGAGTGCGGAAATATGGAAACCGTTGAGGATGCTCAGGGCGATGAGGCGAGGCAAGCCGACACGCACCCAGCCACCGCTGTTGGGCCGGTAGTTGGCGGCGGTGGGGCCAAGATAGGGGGAGAGCAGCAGATAGCTCTCGAACAGGGTTTGTCGCGCACTGCCAGCAACACGCAGGACAAAGCCACCCCCTGACGAGAAGCCGACGAGTGTTGCAGGCTTGCCGGGGGCCACCGACTTGATGAAATCTTCCAGATCGTCTTCAAGCTGGCCGATGTAGGCAATGGTGCCTTTGTCGCCCGATGCGCCATGGCCGCGAATATCGAGGGCGTAGGCGTCGTATCCCGCTTGCGAAAAGGCGTTCGCCATTTTGTGCATGCTTTGACTGCTGGCAGAAGAGCCATGAACCAGTACCACGCTGCCCTTGACCTTGTTGTTCTTCGTATTGCCCTCTGCGCCATAGTGCCGATAGGCCAGCTGCGTGCCGTCACGCGCCGGGTATCTTGAGAGGGGTGGCATGTTGCTCCAGCCACTCCCCTTGAAAGGGTCGTTGATGCTGGCCATCGCCGGTGCCGGACTCGGCCCGCCAAACAGCAGAGCCGCGGCCAGCATGACCAGGGTCAGTGATATCAACCCCACAGCAAACAGCAATCCTGCGCTCATTCTTGCACCTCGTTTGATATCGACACGGGCGTTGCCCTGATTTTGCTTATGCTGGCATTTCACTCGTTCGAACCTATCAGATGGCACCCGGTCTGCCAAATGATGGAGTGAAACGATGAAAAACGGCCTGTGACCAAAAGGAAGTTCTTGGCCAGCCAGTGGGCGCTGCCGTTGGCGAGTGCAGCAAGGAGTGGTGGCATCATGGCTTTTCAAACCCGGCGCGGGCTGGTAAAACGGTCTCTTTCCATAATTAAAAGAGATGAGAGGGTGGAGATGGACAATCCGATCCGTGTGGCCGTGATGGGCTGTAATGGTCGTATGGGCAAGGTGCTGCTGGAGGCCATCACCAACACCGATGGCGTAGTGGTCGGTGCCGCGCTGGAGCGGCCGGGTTCGGCGGTGATCGGCCTTGATGCCGGTGAGCTCAATGGGCTGGGCCATCTGGGTGTGGCCATCAGCGATAGTCTGGACAAGGTGCGCGATGAGTTTGATCTCATCATCGACTTCACCCGCCCCGAGGTGACCCTTGCCAATCTGGCCTTTGCGCTGGCCCACCACAAGCAGATGGTGATCGGCACCACCGGTTTTGACGATGCAGGCAAGGCCGCCCTGAAAGAGGCGGGCAAGCAGATCGGTATCGTGTTCGCCTCCAACTACTCGGTCGGGGTCAACCTGGTGTTCAAGCTGCTGGAGCAGGCCGCCAAGGTGATGGGGGATTACACCGACATCGAGATCATCGAGGGCCACCATCGCCACAAGGTGGATGCGCCATCCGGTACTGCGCTCTCCATGGGGGAAGTGGTCGCCAAAACGCTGGGCCGGGATCTCAAGGAGTGCGCCGTCTATGGTCGCGAGGGGATCACTGGCGAGCGGGATCGCAACACTATCGGCTTTGCCACCATTCGCGCCGGCGATCTGGTGGGGGAGCACACCGTCATGTTTGCCGATATAGGCGAGCGGGTGGAGATCAGCCACAAGGCCTCCAGCCGCCTGACCTTCGCCAACGGTGCTGTGCGGGCGGGCAAGTGGCTTGGTCAGCAGGGGGCCGGTCTTTATGACATGCAGGATGTGCTCAATCTCAAGTGATGCCTCTGAGCGGCACTTTCGTACTACTGCTACCCCAGTGAAAAACCCCGGCTTGCCGGGGTTTTTGCTGTCAGTCAGCCAGAGTTTGTGTAAAAAGGTACGCTGCCTGTAATTTTTATCTGAACGCCTTATAAATCACACTATTGCGTTATCCACCAGACTTTTCCTTCCTGAATGTCATCACCAGGTAACAGATTTGAGCATCTTTATGGCTGATTAAGCCATTTTTTTACACCGACAAGAAAAGACTAAAAATTCAAACGCGGAAAAACGTTTTCCATTTTTCATGTTCACTCTTGTCATCATAAAAGCGTTAAATTTGTCATTAATGTTTATTGTGTAAAAATAAATGCCATTGTTTTAATTGGTTTTTTTGTTTGTTTTTGTCGCTATTGCTGGCTTGGTGTCATCTTTTGGTGGTGGTTTTTCCTTTTCTTTCGTGGGAGGGGGTTGCAAAGCGGTTAAGTGCATAGATAATGGGTAATGTTGCTTTTTTATTGAATTTAGATGCATTTCATCTGAGAAAAGACGTTGAAATGCCACTTTTTTTAAGTAGAATGCGCCCAATTTGCCAGAAATCTGCCGAGTTCGAGTCCTGTCCAAGACCGGAACCGAGCCCGCAACACCCAGGTAAATTGCTGAATTTAAAGCTAAATAACTGGAGGTTGTCTTGAATCACACTGCATTGCTAGTGCTGGAAGATGGAACTGTGTTCAAAGGCGTGTCGATAGGCGCCGAGGGATGTTCTGTTGGTGAAGTGGTTTTCAATACGTCGATGACGGGCTATCAGGAAATCCTCACCGATCCCTCTTATTCCCGTCAGATAGTCACCCTCACTTACCCCCATATAGGCAACACCGGCACCAACAGCGAAGATGAAGAGTCCAGTCAGATCCATGCTCAGGGATTGATCATCCGGGACCTTCCGATACTTGCCTCCAATTTCCGCAATCAGCAATCCCTCTCCGAATACCTCAAGTCTCACAACATCGTTGGCATCGCCGACATCGACACCCGTAAACTGACCCGCATCCTGCGCGAGAAAGGCGCTCAGGCTGGCTGCATTCTGGCCGGGAAACAGGTCGATGAAGCCTATGCCCTCGAACAGGCCCGCGCCTTCCCCGGTCTGAAGGGAATGGATCTGGCCAAAGAGGTGACGGTTGGTGAAGCGTACAACTGGACCGAAGGGAGCTGGCAGCTTGGCAAGGGGCATGTCACCCCGGATGCCGACCAGCTGAAATACCACGTAGTGGCCTATGACTTTGGCGTCAAGCGCAACATCCTGCGGATGCTGGTTGACCGTGGCTGCCGCCTGACCGTGGTGCCTGCCAAGACCCCGGCCGCCGAGGTACTGGCGATGAACCCGGATGGCATCTTCCTCTCCAACGGCCCCGGCGACCCCGAGCCGTGCGACTACGCCATCGAGGCCATCAAGGCTTTCCTTAATACCAACACGCCGGTGTTCGGCATCTGTCTGGGTCACCAGCTGCTGGGTCTGGCCTCCGGTGCCAAGACCGTCAAGATGAAGTTTGGCCACCACGGCGCCAACCATCCGGTGAAGAGCCTTGATGACAACACCGTCATGATCACCGCTCAGAACCACGGCTTTGCGGTAGACGAGAACAGCCTGCCGGATTGCCTGCGCGCCACCCACGTCTCCCTGTTCGATGGTTCCCTGCAAGGTATCCATCGCACCGACCGTCCGGCCTTCAGCTTCCAGGGGCACCCCGAAGCGAGCCCGGGCCCGCACGATTGTGCCGGTCTTTTTGACCACTTTATTGAATTGATTAAGCAGTATCGCGCCTAAGAAATAGAGGAAAGAGTTTCATGCCAAAACGTAACGACCTTCAGAGCATCCTGATCCTCGGCGCCGGCCCCATCGTCATCGGCCAAGCCTGCGAATTTGACTACTCCGGCGCCCAGGCGTGCAAAGCCCTGCGCGAGGAGGGCTACCGCGTTATTCTGGTCAACTCCAACCCGGCCACCATCATGACCGACCCGGAGATGGCAGACGCCACCTACATCGAGCCCATCACCTGGGAAGTGGTACGCGAAATCATCAAGAAAGAGCGCCCGGACGCCATCCTGCCCACCATGGGCGGCCAGAC
This sequence comes from Aeromonas sp. s11, assembly GCF_040907945.1. Taxonomy (NCBI): domain Bacteria; kingdom Pseudomonadati; phylum Pseudomonadota; class Gammaproteobacteria; order Aeromonadales; family Aeromonadaceae; genus Aeromonas; species Aeromonas sp. s11. Next base: position 139,313 of record NZ_JBFOCU010000044.1, read on the forward strand.
TGCGCTTAACTGCGCACTGGCGCTGGAGAAGCATGGCGTGCTGGCCGAGTTCGGTGTCGAGATGATCGGTGCCACCGCCGACGCCATCGACAAGGCCGAAGACCGCTCCCGTTTTGACAAGGCGATGCGCAGCATTGGCCTGGAGTGCCCGCGTGCCGGCATCGCCCACAACATGGAAGAGGCGTGGGGCGTGCAGCAGATGGTTGGCTTCCCCTGCATCATCCGTCCCTCCTTTACCATGGGCGGCTCCGGTGGCGGCATCGCCTACAACACCGAAGAGTTCGTCGAGATCTGCGAGCGCGGTCTGGACTTGTCGCCGACCAAAGAGCTGCTCATCGATGAGTCGCTGATCGGCTGGAAAGAGTACGAGATGGAAGTGGTGCGGGATCGCAACGACAACTGCATCATCGTCTGCGCCATCGAAAACTTCGACCCCATGGGTATCCACACCGGTGACTCCATCACGGTCGCGCCAGCCCAGACGCTGACCGACAAGGAGTACCAGCTGATGCGCAACGCCTCCATGGCGGTGCTGCGCGAGATCGGCGTCGAGACCGGCGGCTCCAACGTCCAGTTCGGTATCAACCCGAAAGATGGCCGCATGGTCATCATCGAGATGAACCCGCGGGTGTCGCGCTCTTCTGCGCTGGCTTCCAAGGCGACCGGTTTCCCCATCGCCAAGATCGCAGCCAAACTCGCCATCGGTTACACCCTCGACGAGCTGATGAACGACATCACCGGCGGTCGCACTCCGGCCTCCTTCGAGCCGGCCATCGACTACGTGGTCACCAAGGTGCCGCGCTTCAACTTCGAAAAATTCGCCGGTGCCAACGACCGTCTGACTACCCAGATGAAGTCGGTCGGCGAAGTGATGGCCATCGGCCGCAACTTCCAGGAGTCCCTGCACAAGGCGCTGCGCAGCCTCGAAACAGGCAAAACCGGCTTCGACCCCATGGTTGACCTCAATGCCCCGGACTCCCTGACCCGCATCCGTCACGAGCTGCAGGACGCCGGTAGCGACCGTATCTTCTACATCGCCGATGCATTCCGCGCCGGTCTCTCCATGGATGGCATCTTCAAGCTGACCAAGATTGACCCCTGGTTCCTGGTACAGATTGAAGACCTGGTGAAACTGGAGGAAGAGGTGAAAGAGCGCGGCATGGCCGGTCTCGATGCCGACTTCCTGCGCGCCCTCAAGCGCAAAGGCTTCGCCGATGCCCGTCTGGCCAAGATCCTCGGTGTGGCCGAAGGGGAAGTGCGCAAACTGCGCGCCCGCCACAACATCTTCCCGGTCTACAAGCGGGTCGATACCTGCGCCGCCGAGTTCGCCACCAACACCGCCTACATGTACTCCAGCTATGACGAGGAGTGCGAGGCCAACCCCACCGACCGCGACAAGATCATGGTCATCGGTGGCGGCCCGAACCGTATCGGTCAGGGCATCGAGTTTGACTACTGCTGCGTGCACGCGGCGCTGGCCCTGCGCGAAGATGGTTACGAGACCATCATGGTCAACTGCAACCCGGAGACCGTCTCCACCGATTACGACACCTCGGATCGTCTCTACTTCGAGCCGGTGACCCTGGAAGATGTGCTGGAAATCGTGCGCATCGAAAAACCCAAGGGCGTCATCGTTCAGTACGGTGGCCAGACCCCGCTGAAACTGGCCCGTGCACTGGAAGCTAACGGCGTGCCGATCATCGGTACCAGCCCGGATGCCATCGACCGCGCCGAAGACCGCGAGCGCTTCCAGTCTGCCGTCGAGCGCCTCGGCCTCAAGCAGCCGGAAAACGGCACCGTCACCGCGCTGGAGCAGGCCGTGTTGCTGGCCGAGCGGATCACCTACCCGCTGGTGGTTCGCCCCTCCTACGTGCTGGGTGGCCGCGCCATGGAAATCGTCTATGACGAGCAGGATCTGCGTCGCTACTTCGCCGAGGCGGTGAGCGTCTCCAACGAATCGCCGGTGCTGCTGGACCGCTTCCTGGACGATGCGACCGAGCTGGACGTGGATGCCATCTGCGACGGCACCGATGTGGTCATCGGCGGCATCATGGAGCACATCGAGCAGGCCGGTATTCACTCCGGTGACTCCGGTTGCTCCCTGCCTCCTTACACCTTGTCCAGGAAAATTCAGGACGAGATCCGCGAGCAGGTGCGCAAGCTGGCGCTGGAGCTCGGCGTTATCGGCCTGATGAACGTGCAGTTCGCGGTCAAGGGCGATGATATCTATCTCATCGAAGTGAACCCGCGTGCCGCCCGTACCGTGCCGTTTGTCTCCAAGGCGACCGGTGCTCCGCTGGCCAAGATTGCCGCCCGTGTTATGGCCGGTCAGTCGCTGCAAGAACAGGGCTTCACCAAAGAGATCATCCCGCCCTACTACTCGGTGAAAGAGGTGGTACTGCCGTTCGCCAAGTTCCCGGGGGTTGACCCGCTGCTGGGGCCAGAGATGCGCTCTACCGGTGAGGTTATGGGGGTGGGCAGCAGCTTTGCCGAGGCCTATGCCAAGGCGCAGCTGGGTGCCAACCACGCCGTACCGAAAGAGGGTCGAGCCCTCTTGTCAGTGCGTCACAGCGACAAGGCGCAGGTGGTTGACTTGGCTGCCAAGCTGCTGGAGCTGGGCTACGAGCTGGATGCTACTCACGGCACCGCGGTCGCGCTGGGTGAAGCGAGCATCAACCCGCGACTGGTCAACAAGGTGCATGAAGGTCGCCCGCACATTCTGGATCGCATCAAGAATGGCGAGTACACCTACATCGTCAACACCGCCGAAGGGCGGGTGGCGATCCAGGACTCCAAGCAACTGCGTCGCGCCGCCTTGCAGAACAAGGTGGCGTATACCACCACCATGAATGAGGCGTTTGCCACCTGCATGGCCATCAGCGTGGATGCCACCGCCAATGTCAACTCGGTGCAGGAGCTGCACCAGAAGGTGAAAAACCGCTAAGCGTTTGCAGCGGGCATCAGCCCGACTTGCCAGACGACCAACCCCCGCCAGCGATGGCGGGGGTTTCTTTTTATCTGTCGCGCACCGTTCGGCTCGGGTCGGGTGAGTCATGGAGGAAGGTCATGTCTTCCGCATCGCAGACAACGGATGGCGCGTGGGGCGGTAAAAGCTGGCAAGGGGAGGGGATGCTGCGAGCGCGGGTTTCAACTGCAGCAGGCAATCCTCTACAATGGCCCTACTTTGCTTGTCAGTGCAGTGCCAGCGGCGCTGCCTGTAGGGCCAACAAAAAATGGACATGCTTATGACCGCTTTGCCTTCCTGTCGTCTTCTTGCCTTCTGCGCTGCCTTGCTGCTGGCCGGTTGTGCCAGTGATCCCGCCTCCGCGCCAGCCAAAGAGGCGAGCGTGAGCAACCCCAAAACGCCCCCTGCCATGCAGCCGCGCAAACCGGCGGATATGAAGAGCCGCATCGTGCGCTTCTTGCCCCGTCAGGTGCCTGACAAACAGGGGTGGGCTAACGACGTGGTGACGGCGCTCGCCACCCAGGGGGTGACGGTCAATGATCACAACGTCTGTAGCGTGCTGGCGGTGGCGGAGCAGGAAGCCACCTATCAGGCCGACCCCGTGGTGCCGGGCCTTGGCAAGATCGCCTGGAAAGAGATCAACTCACGGGCCGCCAAGCTGCTGATCCCCGAATTTATGGTGCGGGCCGCGCTCTCCATCAACTCGCCCACCGGCAAGAGCTACGCCGAGCGGATCGACAAGTTGCGTACCGAGCGGGAGATGAGTGAAATCTTCGAAGATATGATCAGCATGCTGCCGATGGGCAAGACGCTGTTTGGCAACCTCAACCCGGTGCATACCGGTGGCCCGATGCAGGTGAGCATCGCCTTTGCCGAGGCTAACGCCCGTGGCTACCCTTATCCAATCAAGGACTCCATTCGCCACGAAGTCTTTACCCGTCGCGGCGGCATTTGGTTTGGCACCAAGCATATCTTCGGTTATCCCGTCGACTACCCGGATACCCTCTATCGCTTTGCCGATTTCAACGCTGGCTGGTACGCCAGTCGCAATGCCGCTTTTCAAGCCGCCGTCAGCCGTTTGAGTGGCAAAACTCTGGCGCTGGACGGGGATCTGATCCGCTATGACTCGGATCTGCCGGGCAACACCGAGCTTGCCGTCTATACCCTCGCCAACCGGGTCAATATGAGCAAACAAGCGATCCACCAGAGCCTGCGCAAAGGGGATACCGCCGAATTTGCCGAGACCGATCTCTACCATCGCATCTTTACTCTGGCCGACAAGCAAGCGGGCAAGCGACTGCCCCGCGCCATCCTGCCCGGCATACAGCTAAAGAGCCCGAAAATCACCCGCAACCTCACCACCGCCTGGTTTGCCAAGCGGGTGGATGACAGAGAACAGCGATGTGTGCGGCAGATGGCGACCATTCGCTAAGAAACACAACAAGGGCGGCCAATTGGCCGCCCTTGTTTACTGCGCTTTGACTACCTTGCTGGTCAGGGTCGGTAGATGCCAGGTTCCCCCCAGTGCAATCATGCGGCAGCTTCCGGTAGTGCTTTGCTCACTCTGCACGAAGGTTTTGCCATCCCACACCCAGCTTTCGAAAGAAAAACAATCTCCTATCCCTCTTCCTTTATGTGAGGCACTCAGTTCACCCATTTCATAACCGTTTGCATCAGTACTGATGAGGGTCGCACTGGCGGTATCAAGATTCGTGTCAATCACAATGAAGGCGGAACCGTCGTTGTAAGCTGCGAGCCAGCAGGGTAGCTGGACCAAGGCTCGTTCTTGGTTCAGGGGATATAGCATGCCACCCTCTGAATTGTCGTCGACCATGGGACAGGTGTCTTTATCGACTAGCAGCTTCAGCCACTTGCCAATGCTCTGTTGTTCCGGCTTGGTGAGCGGGCGGGAGAGGTTGCCTGCGGCTACGGCGCCAGCGTGGATCACGGGAGCCGTCAAGGCAGGAGGAATGGATGTGGTGGGTAATGGGCCCTGTTTGGTCAGGGCTGTACTGGTATTGAGGCGGCCTTGGAAATCATCCATTTTGAGAAAAACGGCATAGGCTCCGGCGCCGGATAGCTGTTCCTGATGCTTGCTCCATTCAAATACCACTTTGCCAGTCCCCTTGATCGCTCGGACGAGTGCTGCGATTTGGGGCTGGCTGAACGGAGTCCGCTCTTTTACGGTGCCAAGCACTTCACCATTGATGCGCAGTGTGATCAAACCATCAGCGGGGGCTCCCGGTGCCTGTCCATCAACTTCTGCGATGGCAAGCTCTGCATGCAATGTACCTTTGGCGCCAGCCTCTCGGGTGAGCAAAACCGAGAGTCCACCTGATTCTGCGCTATAACCTGCGGCTCGGCATGTACGTGTATTGTCGCAGGCGATCTCCCAGTCTTTATGGGCAAAATATAGGGCTTCGGGTTGTGTGGCCAGTATGGTGGCCAAGAGGGTAGATATAAGCATCGATGGATTCCAGTGAGAACTTTAAAGAGCATACCATGGCTCTTGCATTGCTTTGACCGCTATCTGGACTGTATTCGTCTGTCTGCTCAGCGTTGTGCGTGATGCCAATGAAGGTCATCAAGGCGTGGTAGACCTGAAGGGGATTATCGCAGCTTGCGCATAACCCATCCTAAATGACCTCAGTTTGAGGATCTGGGAATGTCTAGGAAAGTAGCGGAATTCAGGGGCGTAATCAGCAGCAGGGGCCGCAGATACCAGAACTGGCCCAGCAGAACCGCAATAACGGGAGTGAAGTCCATTTCACATTTATCCAGTCAGTGAATTAGAGGGGATTCATGGCCTCTGGCCAGAGGAAATAGGGGCCAAATTTGGGGCTCATTCTAAACTCCCCTCCTTCCTCTTTGCCTTTGGCTGTGAGGTAATGCTTGCTGTCACGCAGCTCAAGCAAGCCGTGAGTCACCATTTTTTCCAACAACTCATTGGTTTTGATCCCCCACTTTTGCGCCAGTTTGGATGAGGTCAGTTTTTCAGTGGCTGACTCATTTTCGTTAGCAGAAGGCTGTTGGGTTTCGGTTTCACTGACAACCCGTTCAAGTGATATGCGGACTTCATCACTGACCCGAATAATTCGTTGGGCCTCATCATAGGCATCACGGTAAAGGTCATGGTCTTCCGAGCGCTGGATCAATACCCCCATCTCGTTGTTATTGACCTGACTGAACTCGTAGAGATTGAGGCTGGTGACAATGCACATCTCTTCATTGAGATAGCACTTGGCATGGAGGTTTTTGCAAAAGCTGGTGCGGATATAGGTGAGCTCTTTGAGCCAGCTGATCTCTTCCGGTTGCAGCTCGCTTTTGCCATAGACGATCCGCACATCGATCTTGAGGCGGTTCTTGTCGGTGAGCAGCTCCTTGATCCTGTCGTTGAGCTTGAGGAAGGGGCTGATCAGGATCAGACGCTCTTTGGCATCTTTGATAAGTTCTTCCAGAAAGTAGTTGGTTGCGCTGGTATTCAAAAACTTGGCCATGGCAAAAATCTCTATCCCTGTGGTGTAACTGGTGGCGCAAATACTTGGCTGGCGTTCGGCAGGTCATTTTCATTCCGGGCGCAGTGATCACCCAGCCAGTGCGGCTGGCAATCGACATCGTGGCTCTATGTGGATGATGGGGGCCAAACTGAGCCATTCTACCCATTCCATCAGAAGGAATATGTGACAGATTGCACTAACTCTGTGACAAGGCTGGATTTTTCGGGGCGGGCTGTGGTTGATGGTAAATCGCAGGTGCAAAAAAGCCCCTTGGCGGGGCTTGGTGTCTGGCAAGACCGGTGTCGGGGTTATCAATCGAACAGGATGCGGCCGCTGGTGCCGGCATCGCTGTCTTTCCAGCTGGCGCCGCTTTTGCGCAGGGTGTAAGTGATGGTCTCCTGCTTGAATTTCAGGTAGTCGCTGCCGCTGTGGCTTGGTTTGACCTGATTGCCATCGATATAGGTCTCCCCTGTGGTATCGACGTGAATTTCGGCCACGGTGCGGCCATCGTCAGTGACCGCTTTATAGTTGCCAGCCCACGGGCTCTCGTCGCCATACTGCACGGCCCCTTCCTGAGCGTGCGCTTGGGCATGGGTCTTGTGGCCGTGATGGGTTTTGGCCACGGCGCAGCCGGAGATACCGACCGCCAGCAGGCAACCGAGGGCGACATTGAGCAGAGTCAGTTTGGATTTCATCTTCATTTACCTGTATCAAATAATTGCAATGGATAAGGGGTGGAGCCCCCACGGTAGGTGTGGGCCCCGCTGAGCCGTGGCTCGAAATCAGTCCTGATTGATGCCAGAGATATGGCCGCGGGCGTCGGTGAGGCAGTGCCAGAGCTGGTCATGGGGCCCCTTGATATCAATCATCATCCCCGCCTGGGAGTCGGCCACATAGTCGAGGGTCAGTTTGCTGCGGCTGACGCCCGCTTTTCTGGCGACGGCGTTCATGCAGGCGTTCTCGGCAACCTTGGTTTGCGCAGTGCTGCCGTTGTAGGCACGGCTGCTGGCGCTCTCATCATCGCCGTCGTCATCGTTCTCATCGTCATTGAGCTGGCAGGCGCCGCTGTCGCCATTTTTGACAAAATAGGTGATGCCCCAGTCGCCATTTTTCACCATGGAGAGGGTGGTGTGCCCCTTGCTCGCCTCGTAGAAATTTGAATTCACTTTTTTAAGTGGAACTTGCTGGTTATTGATATAAGCCGTGCCATCTTCGACGCGAAGATTAATATGTCCAGGACAGCTGGCGGATAAATCAGGCACCCCTGCATATGCGGTTCCGGTCATGACCAATACAGAGAGAGCAAGCAGCGTTTTTTTCATCAGATAACCTCAAATCAACAAGGATCAGCAAGTGTGATGTCGTCAAAATAACGGTTGCTATGCCTGAACGTTATTTCTGTGCTCATTGCACACCTGTTATCGGTAGCCCGCAGTCAGTCGTTTCAGTGCGCCTCGTCCTGCCGGGATGACGCCAAATTTAGCAGTCGGGTGATGTAAGTAAAATAAAACAGGATTAATTGGATTCATAAAATATGAAAAACTATAAACCATTTAAAACAAATGGTTAGGTGTATTCAGGTCACTTTGCAAAAGATGGGGGACCATCCGGGATGGTTCCTTATGGGCATCGATAAAGTTGGCCATCGGTCTATGATGTTGGGCGTTTGGTATTTTTTCTGTTGCAAGCGGGCACAGGCTGGCGACATCAAGGGCCAATCAGCCATTGCGCGCCGTAAATACACAGACAAAAAACTCCAATATTCGGTGTGCGAGGGGGGGGCAAAATTGGCCTGCCAGCAGGAAGGTATTTTTACCTGATATGACTGGATCGTGAGAAATATGAAAGGGGGCAGTTCAATAAATCCTCCATCAATACGGGCATAATTATCTGGAGTGTTACTGTGCTTTCCCTGAGGATTGCCCACTCTTGGCAGGAAAATATAACGACTTAGAAACTCATGGCCAACCCGATGGAATAACCGCTGGTGTTGTGGCTGAACATATAGCGGGCAACCAGCCGGGTACGGGTGACTATGATGTCGTACTTGCTGCTATCCAGCTCCAGACCCGCGCCGATAGAGTTGAGGGAGTCAAAGCCAAGCAACCCCCGCTGCTCCCCCAGATATGCGGTATGGGCCCCCTCCAGTACATAGCGCACCGGTCTGTCGAGCAGGGTCCAGTCAAACAGCGGGGCCCGGCGGCGCAGATAGAGACCTAGGTTCTCCGCCTCGGCGTGACCACGGACGCTGGTCGAGGTGCCGCCAAAGCTCTGCAGGTGCTGGTAGGAGTAGCGCACTTCGATATCGATATCCTGCATCTTTGAAAAGAGCTCGTAGTCGAGCATCAGCGAGCCCCCCAGTCCGTACATATTGAGCTGTCCACCATCGAGAAAATCCAGCGAATAGCCCTTGGTTCGCTCAAGCAGCCAGTTGCCGATCCGCAGATCGCTGGCCATGGTACCGAGCGAGACGTTGGCGATGGGGCGCAGTACCCAGTGGCCACCGTGCGGGTCTTCATGGAGGGCGATATCCCAGCCGATCCCGCCAGAGGCGGTCAGGCTGTTCCATTTGGTCGGGAGGGTGCGGCTCTCGGTACCGTTGCTCACCACAAACTGGGGATCGTAGCGGCTAAAGCCGATCGCCCCTTCCAGATAGATGGGCACGGCTTCGCTCATGGTGGCGCCGCCACCGATCTGGGTCATGTTGAGGGCGGCAGATTGATTGGTGCCGCTGCCGATATCGAGGTTGCTGGCGGTGATGTCGGGCACCACGGTGAAGGTCATCAGCGAGAGCACCGCATTGGCGCGCTCTTGTGCCCACTCCTGATCCTGTGTTGCGGCCTTGACGGCGCTGCCGGATAGCGCCAGCAGCATTGGCAACAACATCTGCAATAAAGAGAAGCAAGAGCGGTGCATGAGTGTGGTTCCCGATAAGCGGCGTCTGATTGCCCTGGCTTTACTGTAGCGAGCTTCCCGGCGGTTGGCACGGAGCTAAGAGGGGGGAATAGGCGTCGCTTGCGGTCGGTTGCCGCTTGGGGGCAAGCCTTTGCCACACCAACGGCACACCTTTGCAGTTTGTCGCTAAAGCTTGGCCTCTTGCCGCCGATATCTCTTGTGAGATCGTGTGGAGGACAAGCAATTGAACGCTTGGGTGTTGGGGTTGGTCAGCATATCCGTGAGTATGCAGTTACAGGCTGGGGTCACCGAATTTGGTGCCGGTCTGGATCAATCCGTCTGGCGTTTGACCTCCGATACCCAGATTGAGTGTCGCCTCGAGCACCCTATTCCCAACTGGGGAACGGGGGCTTTTGTCAGCCGCGCCGGTCGCAAGATAAACCTCGACTTCGAGCTCAAGGGCAAGCGGCCGCAGGCCCAGACCCAGACGGTGAGCCTTGGCATCATGCCGCCGGTATGGCGCCCGGGGATAGCCGGGCGAGAAGTGAGTCAACTGCGTTTCTATCAGCAGTTCGATGGACTGGTGGAGGGGCAGACTGCCTGGACCATGCTCGACGAGCTGGAGGGGGGGCGGATGCCGACCTTCCAGTATCGGGACTGGTATCGCCAGAACCGCGCGGTGCGAGTGTCCCTCTCGTCAGTCAACTTTCGGGTGAAGTATCAGGCCTTTATCGACTGTCTGAGCGGGCTGTTGCCCTACAGCTTCAACGACATCGCCTTTAGCGTGCTTACCTACGACAAGAACAGCGATCAGCTCTCCATCCCCTCCAAGCGGCGGCTGGCGATGATCAGCGAGTTTATCAAGGCGGACAAGAGCATCGATGTGGTGGTGATCGACGCCTACAGCGACAGCTATGGCGGCCGCTGGCCGAACCTGAAACTCTCCGAGAAGCGGGCCGATGCCATCAAGAAGGTGTTTGTCGATCTGGGGATCGATCCCGGCAAGATCTCGGTGGAGGGGCATGGCGAGAAGCAGCACGTTGCCTCCAACGAAACCGAACAGGGTCGTGCCAAGAACCGGCGAGTGGTGATCAGCATGGGGCGCAATGGCGAGATCTAGCGCCGTCCCCGGCAGCCGGATATAAAAAAGAGCGCATCTGCGCTCTTTTTTGATCCTGCTATTAGGCAGTGAGATTAGGGCAGCTTAGAAGCTGTCACCGAGGCCAGTACCGGCATCTTTCTTGGCGATCAGTTCAATCTTGTAACCGTCCGGATCTTCGACGAAGGCGATCACGGTGGTGCCGCCTTTAACCGGGCCCGGCTCGCGGGTGATCTTGGCACCGGCGGCGCGCAGCGCTTCGCAAGTGGCGTAGATGTCGTCCGCTTCCAGCGCGATGTGGCCGTAGGCAGAGCCCAGTTCGTACTCGCTCACCCCCCAGTTGTAGGTCAGCTCGATCACCGCTTCATCCTTCTCGTCACCGTAGCCGACGAAGGCCAGGGTGTACTTGTACTCGCTGTTCTCGCTCTTGCGCAGCAGCTTCATGCCAAGGACACGGGTGTAGAAGTCGATGGAGCGTTGCAGATCGCCGACACGCAGCATGGTATGCAGAATTCTCATTGCTCAGTTCTCCGGGTTGGTGATGTGTACTGCTTTCAATCTCGGTTGCGAGGCTATCAGCTTTCTGGATAGACCTTCTCTTTGTACTCGCAGAGGTCCTCGATGATACAGGAACCACAACGGGGCTTGCGAGCCAGACAGGTGTAACGCCCGTGCAGGATCAGCCAGTGATGGACATCCAGCTTGAACTCGGCGGGTACCACTTTGAGCAGCTTCTCCTCCACCTGATCCACATTCTTGCCTACCGCAAAGCCGGTGCGGTTCGATACCCGGAATATATGGGTATCGACGGCGATGGTGGGCCAGCCAAAGGCGGTGTTGAGGACCACGTTGGCGGTCTTGCGGCCGACGCCGGGCAGGGCTTCCAGCGCTTCGCGATTCTCCGGCACCTCGCCACCGTGGCGCTCCAGCAAGATGGCGCAGGTCTTGATGACGTTCTCGGCCTTGGTGTTGAAGAGGCCAATGGTCTTGATGTACTCCTTGAGCCCGTCCACCCCGAGATCCAGCATCGCTTGCGGGGTGTTGGCCACCGGATAGAGCTTATCGGTCGCCTTGTTGACGCTGACATCGGTCGCCTGCGCCGAGAGCAGCACGGCGATCAACAGCTCGAATGGCGAGTTGAAGTTGAGCTCTGTGGTGGGGTGGGGATTGTGCTCCCGCAGTCGCTCGAGGATCTCTCTGCGTTTCTGGTTGTTCATGCCTTGCGTCCGATCATAGCTCGGTCGCCCGGACGCGGGCCGGGGCAACGTTGCAGTGGGCTACGGTGGCTGCCTGTTTGCGGTCCCGCCAGTCGTTGATGGCGTTCTTGGCGGCGATCAGCAGCCCCAGCCCGATAAAGCCGCCCGGCGGCAAAATCGCCAGTAGCAGGCTGGCATCGGCGTGGAACAGCTCGATGCGCAGGGATTTGGCCCACTCGCCCAGCAGCAGTTCGGCGCCATCAAACAGGGTGCCCATGCCGATGATCTCGCGCATGCCGCCCAGCACCAGCAGCACCAGGGTAAAGCCAAGGCCCATCATCAGGCCGTCGAGGGCCGCCAGCAGCGGCGGGTTCTTGGAGGCATAGGCCTCGGCGCGGCCGATGATGACGCAGTTGGTGACGATCAGGGCGATAAAGATACCGAGTGCCTGATAGAGGCCATAGGTGTAGGCGTTCATCAACAGCTGCACGCTGGTCACCAGCGAGGCGATGATCATCACATAGACCGGAATGCGAATATCCTTCGGCACCCAGTTGCGCACCAGCGAGACGGCGAGGTTGGAGCAGACCAGCACCGCCATGGTGGCAAGGCCCAGCCCCAGCGCGTTGGTAAAGGTGGAGGAGACGGCGAGGGTCGGGCAGAGCCCCAGCACCTGCACCAGCGAGGGGTTGTTCTTCCACAGCCCCTGACTCATCAGCTCCTTGAGCTCGCCCTTGCGGCTTTCCAGCTCGGCAATCGGGGCTGCGCCCGTTTCAATCTGTTCCATCTGGTTCATGATGGTTCGACTCCGTTAGTTCGCCGCCGGACAAGCCGGGGCGTTGCTGAGCAGTTCGGGTTGCTCCTGCTGCAGCTTCAGCAGGTTCTTCACCGCCTTGACCACGGCTCGCGGGGTGATGGTGGCGCCGGTAAAGGCATCGAACTCGCCGCCATCCTTCTTCACCGCCCACTGGGGCTCGTTGTCATGGGTCAGGAATTTTCCGGCAAAGCTGTTGATCCAGTCCGATTTCTTCAGCTCGATCTTGTCACCAAGGCCCGGGGTCTCGTTGTGAGCGAGCACGCGCACGGCGGTGATGGTGCCCTTGGCATCAAAACCCGCCACGATGCGGATCGCCCCGCTGTAGCCATCCGGCGCGATCGCCTCCAATGCATAGCCGGTCACCACGCCATTCTTGCTGGCGGTATAGAGGGCTTGCGGCTGATCACTGCCCAGATACTTCCTGCTGGTCACCTGCTTGCAGCTGGCCACCAGATCGTTGTCATAGCTCCCCTCCGGCAGCAATACCGAGAGGGTCTGCTGTTTCTCCAGCTGTTGCTGGTGGGCGATTTTATCCTTGGTCAGCTCGTTGGTCAGTACCACCAGCGCGGTACAGCCGAGCGCGAACATCGCCAGAATAAGGCCGTTCTTGCGCATGCTCTTTAACATGTCCGGGCTCCGTCAGCTGTGATGGGGAAAGAGGGCAGAAACATCATTGGCGACGGGCTCCATACACTTTCGGGCGAGTCAGGCTGTCAATAAAGGGCACGCAAAGGTTGGCCAGCAGCACGGCGAAGGCGAACGCATCCGGATAGCCGCCAAAGCGGCGAATGATGTAGACCAGCACCCCGATCAGCACGCCATAGACCAGTCGGCCGCGCGGTGTGGTGCAGGCACTGACCGGATCGGTGGCGATAAAGAAGGCCCCCAGCATGGTTGCGCCGCTAAAGAGATGGAACATGGGCGTGGCAGTCGCATCCGGGCTCACCAGATAGCCGATGGTGGAGGCCGCCAGCAGGGCACCGAGAATGGCGGTGGGAATGCGCCAGTTGATCACTTTCTGTTGCAGCAGGAACAGGCCGCCCAGCAGATAGCCGAGGTTGACCCAGCTCCAGCCGACGCCGCCCCAACCCTCAAACAGCGGGCCGCTCAGGATCTCGCCGGTGGTGAGCCCCTGAGTCAGGCCGGTTTTCAGGGTATCGAGGGGGGTCGCCATGGTGAGACCATCCACCCCCTGCTTGAGCTGGGCCATGCTGTAGCCATCGAGACTAAAGCCGGTGAAGATCACCGATGCGGCATCACCAAAGCCGAGGCTGTAGGCGCGCACGCTCTCCGGCGGCAGCCAGCTGGTCATCTGCACCGGGAAGGAGACCAGCAGCAGCACATAGGCGACCATGGCCGGGTTGAACAGGTTCTGACCCAGTCCGCCGTAAAGGTGTTTGGCGACAATGATGGCAAAGGCCGTGCCCACCACCAGCATCCACCACGGCAGCAGCGGCGGCAGGGAGAGACCGATCAGCACGGCGGTGAGCGCCGCACTGCCATCCATCAGGGCAGGCTTGATGGCGCGGCCCCGCAGCTTGAGCACCAGCGCCTCGCACAGCAGCGCAGTCACCAACGCCAGCAGGATCTGGATAAAGGAGCCCCAGCCGAAGAACCAGGTCTGGGCCAGCAAGCCCGGCACGCAGGCCAGGATCACCAGCAGCATCAGGGTTCGGGTCTGTTTGCGGTTATGGGCAAACGGCGCAGTCGCAATATTGAACATGAGTCTGTCGATTACCTTGTTGTTGTTCGGTCGGCTGACGGGGCATCTTCAGCGGCGGTCTCTGCGGCTCTGGCTGCCTCGGCCGCCAGCTTCTTCGCCTTGGCGCGGGCCACCGCGGCTGCAATGGCCGCTTTTTTCGGATCAACCGGGGCATCAGCCGCAGGGGCGCTCGCTTCAGGAGCCTCTGCGACGGCAAGTGGTTGCTCACTGCTGGCTGCATCGCTTTGCATCGGCTCGGCCGGTGCGCGCTCACCCTCAGTTCCGGCACTCTCTACCTGAGTAGCGGCACTTTCTACCTCAGCATCGGCATTTTCTACCTCAGCACTGGTACTTGCGCTCTGTTGCGCCAGCTTTTTGGCCTTGGCCCGGGCAATGGCAGCGGCGATAGCGGCTTTCTTGGGATCGACCGCTTCACTTGCAGCCGTATCGCTTTGGCTGGTGGTTACTTCGCTCTTGGCTACCGCCACGTCGCGGGTCTGTGCGCTGGCAGTAGGCTCACTCTGCGCACCTTCAGCACCGGCACTCTCGCCCTGCTGGGCTGCCTTTTTGGCCTTGGCGCGGGCAATAGCAGCGGCGATAGCAGCTTTCTTGGGATCAACCGCTTCGCTGGCCGCAGATGGCGCATCGTTTTGGGTTGCAGCGGGTTCGCTGGTGCCAGCATTTGCAGTCAGATCACCCTCAGCGCTGCCGCCCTGCTGGGCCGCCTTTTTGGCCTTGGCCCGCGCAATGGCTGCAGCAATAGCGGCTTTCTTGGGATCAGTGGGCGCATCGCTTGGCGTGTCAGCCTCGGCTGTCACGCTGTGATCTGTGCATACCGGCTCGCCACTGGCCTCGGCCTTTTTGGCTTTGGCACGGGCGATGGCGGCGGCAATCGCCGCTTTTTTCGGATCCGCCTCTGCCTTTTGCTGATCAGCATCTACCACAGGGGCAGCAACGGCTTCGGCAGTCACAGGCTCGGCGCTATCGCCAGCCTGAGCGGCCTTCTTGGCCTTGGCACGAGCAAGGGCCGCGGCGATGGCCGCTTTCTTGGGATCGCTGGCGGGGTCAACCGCCTCGGTGGATTGCGGCGCAGCGGCTGCTTCGCTGTTTGCGCTCTCCGCCAGTTTGGCGGCGCGGCGCGCCTCCGCTTCCCGTTTGCGGGCTTCGCGGGCGGCAATCACGGCGCTGTTGTCAGGCAAGCCCTCGGCGGTGGCGGTAATGGCGGTGATGGGGGCATCCTGCTTGGCCTTGATACGAGCCAGGGCGGCCGCCACCGGATCTTCCCCGCCTGCGGCCGTCATGGTCTGACGGCGCTGGGCGGCGGCTTCGGCATGGCGCGCTTCACGGGCCGCTTTCTCCCGCTCGAAACGGGCCTGCTTGGCCTCGAAACGCTGCTTGGCGCGCTCGGCCTTTTCGGCCTCGGCACGGGCTTCGCGAATGTCGTCTTTGGCGATCTTGTAGTACTGCACCAGCGGGATCTCGCTGGGGCAGACCCAGGCGCAGGCGCCGCACTCGATGCAGTCCATCAGGTTGAGCTTCTCGGCCTTGTCATACTCCTTGGCCCGGCTGTACCAGTAGAGCTCTTGCGGCAGCAGGGTGGCCGGGCAGGCATCGGCGCAGGCGCTGCAACGGATGCAGGGCTGCTCCGGGCCGGGGGCGGGCAGTTCGGCCTGCGTCGGCGCGAGCAGGCAGTTGGTGGCCTTGACCACAGGCACCATGGCGTGGGGCAGGGTAAAGCCCATCATGGGGCCACCCATGATGACCCGCTGCTCCGCTTCCGGTTGCAGCTCGAAACGCTGCAACAGCCAGCGCACCGGCGTACCCAGGCGCACCCAGGCGTTGCCGGGTTTCTTGAAGCTGTCGCCGGTGAGGGTGACGATCCGCTCGATCAGCGGTTCGCCGTCGATAATGGCGCGCTTGATGGCAAACACGGTGGCGACGTTGAGCACCATGATGCCGATATCGACCGCGCGGCCCCCCTTGGGGACCTGACGGCCGGTCAGCAGCTCAATGGTCTGCTTGGCTCCGCCCGAGGGGTACTTGGTCGGCACCGTCTTGACCAGCACATCTTCATCGGTGGCGTGGCGGGTCAGCTGCTCGATCGCCTCGGGCTTGTTGTCTTCCACCCCGATCAGGGTGAGTTTCGGTTTGAGCAGGTGCTTGAGCACCCGGATGCCATCCATGATTTCGTCGGCGTATTGCTGCATCAGCCGATCATCGGTGGTGATATAGGGTTCGCACTCCAGCCCGTTGACGATCAGGATCTCGGTGAGCTGGCCGCGGCCATCGAGCTTGCTGTGGGTCGGGAACACGGCGCCGCCAAGGCCCGCTACCCCCGCCTGCTGGATGCGTTCGAGCAGCTCGCCCCGCTCCAGATTCCAGTAATCGGCTTTGCCATTGCGCTCGCCCCACTCATCCTCTCCATCGGGGGTGAGAATGACGCAGAGATCGCCGAGTCCGGAGGGGTGGGCAACCGTGTGGTTGC
Source organism: Aeromonas sp. s11 (assembly GCF_040907945.1). Classification (NCBI taxonomy): domain Bacteria; kingdom Pseudomonadati; phylum Pseudomonadota; class Gammaproteobacteria; order Aeromonadales; family Aeromonadaceae; genus Aeromonas; species Aeromonas sp. s11. The sequence continues at coordinate 155,969 of NZ_JBFOCU010000044.1, forward strand.
CAATCTCGGTGATGGTGCCGGAGGTGGAGGCATGGACAGGGACGACCCGTCCCTTGGCATAACGGGTCAGCGGCTGACCCTTCTTGACCTTGTCGCCCACCTGCACCAGTAGATCGCCGGCGGGGCCTGCGTGCTGGCGCAGCGGAATGATGAGGCGTGGCGGCAGACCGGCGTCTACCACCTGGCTCTGGCTTGATTGCAGCTTGTTGTCGGCGGGGTGAATGCCACCGTGAAAGTCCCAGAGCGTGCCGGCTTTGATACGTTCGAGTAAGGAATGCATGGTTGCTCCGCTGTTTATTCCACTATCTTGACCGGAATCTTGCCCGGAACATGCACGTTATTGAGATCCCACTTCCAGTTATCGACCGTGGTAGGCACCGGGATCATCTCGATGCAGTCGGTCGGGCAGGGATCAACACAGAGATCGCAACCGGTGCACTCGTTGGCAATCACGGTATGCATCGCCTTGGTGGCGCCGACGATGGCATCCACCGGGCAGGCCTGAATGCACTTGGTGCAGCCGATGCACTGATCTTCGTGGATAAAGGCGACCTTTTTGACCGGCACGGCGGCCTCGTCACTGCCCCCCAGCGGCTGGGGCTCGACCCCCATCAGATCGGCAATCTTGCGCATGGTGGCCTCGCCACCGGGCACGCACTTGTTGATCTGATCGCCGTTGGCGAGCGCCTCGGCGTAGGGTTTGCAGCCGGGATAGCCGCACTGGCCACACTGGGTCTGGGGCAGCAGGGCATCGAGCTGGTCGACGATGGGGTCTGCTTCCACATGAAACTTGACGGCGGCAAAGCCCAGGATAATCCCGAACGCCAGCGCCAGCAGGGTGAGCACCAGAATGGCAAAGAGAATATGGATCATGGTTATATCTTGATAAGGCCGGTAAAGCCCATAAAGGCCAGCGACATCAGACCGGCGGTGATCATGGCAATCGACACCCCGCGAAATGGGGCGGGCACATCGGCGGCGACCAGACGCTCGCGCATGGCTGCAAACAGGATCAACACCAGCGAGAAGCCGGTGGCGGCGCCAAAGCCGTAGATCACGCTCTGGATAAAGTCGTGTCGCTCATTGATGCTGAGCAGCGCCACCCCGAGCACCGCGCAGTTGGTGGTGATGAGGGGCAGGAAGATCCCCAGCAGGCGATAGAGGGTCGGGCTGCTCTTGCGCACCACCATCTCGGTAAACTGCACCACCACGGCGATCACCAGAATAAAGGCGAGGGTGCGCAGATAGGCGATATCCAGCGGCAGCAGGATATAGTGCTCCACCAGATAGGAGCTGGCACTGGCGAGGGTCATCACGAAGGTGGTCGCCAGCCCCATGCCGATGGCGGTTTCCAGCTTGCCGGAGACCCCCATAAAGGGGCAGAGGCCGAGGAATTTCACCAGCACGAAGTTGTTAACCAGCACGGTGCCGATCAATAAAAGCAGGTACTCAGTCATCAATTACCGTCACTGAAAGTCGGGTTATCGGGGTTTGAAGGCGGGCGGTATTATCTGACGTTAGGGCCAGTTAAACAACCGCAAGGCCGCATGGTTATTATGCAACTGGATAATTTAGCCGGGGTTTTGGGCCAGAATCCGGTGGGTTTTGCGCCATATCCCCACCGGGTGAGAAGCCTTACTAACCAACAGCCAGTTTGGCGGCTTCTTTCCACATAAATGGCGGCATCGGAGTAGTGAGACGCCATTTAATGTTCATCGGTTGGCTGCCAGTGTGGGATACGAACTCCACCTCACCAAAGTTCACAAAGCCAAGGGTACGGCCAAATTCATCTTTGCTCTGCTCGCGGACGAACAAAAACAAGCGCTTACCCTCTGCCCTGTGATTTATGTAACTCAGCCCCTTACCCCGCTCGGGGCGAGCGCTGTTTTGGCTCTGCCAATGAAACAGCGACTCGTTGATGGCGTAGTCGTGATAACGGGTAGTGGGGGAGAAGTGCTGTTCCGTTTTGTTCAAGGTCACGAACAGCAACTCGATATTTTGCTCTGCGATGACATAGACCCCTTCGCGAGCCGTGGGTTGCTGCGCGAAGGTGGTCGCGCCAAAGCCAACCAGCACCTGCTCTCTGGCATAGCGAGCATGCAGTTGCAGCGGATTACCGGGAAGGTTTGGCATGGCGCTTTGTTCGTGCTGCACCCGGTTGATCAGCATGGGTAACAGATCTGCCAGCTCGGCCCTTAACTCTGGTTGATTGAGTTGTTTCAGGCTGTGCGCCAAGGAGCTAAAGCCTGCTGTGGGGCCGCTCTGTTGCCAGAAGTCGTAATGGCACATCAAGGCCATCCGCTCATCGTGCTCAGCCGTTAAGGTAAAGGCGCTTTCCACTAAGGTTTGTAAGAAGTTCAAGTAATGGAGCGCATCGCAGCCCAATAGCCGGGTTTTGATGGCCCGGGTGTAGAGGGTCGACAGCTTCTCATCGCTCATTTCAGAAATGGTATGGTTGCGGGCCTGTTTGACCAAGTTGCTCCAATTGCCGCGCTTGTAGATCTCCTCAAGGCTGATATGAGGGTAGAACTTCAAAAAGTTCGCCAGTGTCAGCGGTAAATCGCAATCCTGTGAGAAACGGCGGATCAGGCCCATGAGGCGTGAGGTATTGAGGGTCGCCTTTTTGATATTGCTCAGAATTAACTCTTGGGTCTGTTTTGAGAGTTCGATGCGGCAGCCCAAGGGGGCGTGAGGGAAGCCCTGTTTGATCTCGTGGCTGATCGCCTTATTAGTTTTACCCACCAGTGCCCGGAATTTCTGGGCAAAGTCATACTCAGCACGGGCATTGCCAACAAAGTCCAACACGGTGCAGCACTCTTTATCGCTCGCCAGCCGCAGGCCGCGCCCTAATTGCTGCAAGAAGATAGTGAGGCTTTCCGTTGGTCGTAAAAACAGCAAGGTATCGACTTCCGGGATATCAACCCCTTCGTTGAAGATGTCCACCACGCAGAGAATATTGATAACCCCAGTGCGCAAATCTTGTTGTTTACTATGCCGCTCGTCTCGATTATCGCTGGTGAGGATGTCAGCCTTGATGCCCTTCATTAAAAAGGCCTTGCACATAAAGTCGGCATGTTCACGGCTCACACAAAATGCCAGCGCTTTAATCTTGGTAATATCGGTGACGATCTCATTGAGGCTCTGGACTATTTTCTGTACCCGCTGCTGATTGTGGGTATAGATATTGGTGAGTTCAGTGATGTCATAACGGCCATTTTTCCAAGCGACTTGGCGCAAGTCAGTATCATCATCGATACCAAAATATTGGAACGGACAGAGATGGCGACGATTGATAGCCTCGGGCAAGCGGATCTCTGCTGCGATGACACCACAAAAGTCGGCAAGAATATCACCGCCATCATGGCGCTCTGGCGTTGCGGTTAATCCCAACAGAATGTGAGGTTCAAAGGCGGCGAGCAAACCACGATAACTGGCCGCAGCAATATGATGAACCTCATCAATGACGATGTAATCGAAATAGTCTGGGCTAAGGCGCAACGTATCCAGCTGGTTATTTAAGGATTGCACCGAGGCAAATAGTTGACGGTAGTGGGTTGGCACGGCGCCGCCGACTAAGAGTTCGCCAAAATTGGATTGCTTGAGCACACCGCGGTACGAGGCTAATGCTTGGCGCAAGATCTCCTCTTTGTGGGCGACAAACAGGAACTTGGCGTCGGGTTTGGTTTTCAGAAAACGCGCAAAATCAAAAGCGGAGATCAGGGTTTTCCCTGTACCGGTGGCCGCAACCACCAAGTTACGGAAGCGCTGGTGTAAAGCGCGCTCCATCGCCAATTGTTCAAGGATCTCTAAATAACTGATCCCAATAGTGCTACACCTTCGCTGTGCCATAGCCATTCCCCGGGAAAGGAGACACGGTATCCATGAAGTGTTTCACTCGGGCCAGCAGGTTTGCCATCCCTCTGCATTGATGATTGCGCGTGATGGTTTCATGTAACTTGTGCCATAGCCGTTCTATGTGATTAACCCAAGGGCTGTAAACTGGCTGGAACACCAGGCAGAACTTGGGATTCTTCTTCAACCATCGCTCGGTCTGTTTGCTTTTGTGAATGATGTAGTTATCGAGGATCAACGTGATGGTTTTGGCTCGTCGGTAGTGGTGGCGCAGCTTTTCCAGCATGGCAATAAACAGCGATGAGTTTTTCTTGATCCCGCTGACGTAAAGTACCCTTCCGTTGCCTGCGTGGAGAACGCCTGCCAGATAATGCTTGGCATTCTGCCCCGGTGTGACAACCCGCTTTTGCTGCGCTCTGAACATCCAGTCGGCTCCTAATTTGGGATTGAGGTCTATATCGACTTCATCCTCATAAAACACCGGATTATCGGCATCACAGCGGGCCAGCGCGGCGTCGATATTCGCCATTTTTTCCTGATAGGCTGGGTCTTTTATCCGCAAGGTCGGCACGGGCCTGCGCCAGACAATGCCCATACGAGGTAACCATCGGCGGAGCGTGGAGGCTGCCACATTGAGCCCTGTTAACCGATTGATTTTTATAGCCAATAGTTCAGTACACCAACGGCTGCGCTGATAACCAAAATCTTGCGGAGAAAACTGCATGAGCAGCACCAGTAAGGTGACAATCTTGGCGATAGGTAAGACTGGGGCACGGCCAGCCGGTAAGGCTTCTAGCGCATCTATGCCTTCATCTCGATACCACCGAAGCCAACGACCGATGGTCGAGCGCGCAGCGCCGGTAAGGTGATGAACATCGGTGATCGTGCGTCCTTCATGTAACAGCAAGATGGCCATCAAGCGACGAGCATGTCCTTTATCACGGGTGGCATGGATGATTTTGTGAATGCGGCGCCGTTGTGGTCGTGGCAGAGGTGGTAGGATAGGCATCAACTCAGTCCTTTGGGTGTGGCTTGTTTTGTTTAGCGACTAATCAGATCGCACAAACTGGACTGAGTTCCCTTCCTCCGGTGATCTACTATTCGGAACAGCTATTTA
>NZ_JBFOCU010000045.1:0-3440 GCF_040907945.1 Aeromonas sp. s11
CAGGGCAAGATCGCGAACGTTTTTTAAGCAGGGCACGAGGATTTGACCGACCGAACAGGGTGTGATCTTATACTCTCTTTTACGGGAGTTTCGTCATGAACCATCAAGCGGCATTTACCCAATTCTTCTCCGAACTTGAAGACCCTCGTCAGACAACCAAAATCGCGTACCCCTTCTTCGATGTGGTTTTTCTCACCGTCTGTGCTGCTATTGGTGGAGCTCAAGGTTGGGAAGATATCGAGCTTTTCGGCGAGGCACATCTGGAATGGTTTCAGCGTAATGGATTGTTTCATAACGGATTACCTGTTCACGACACCATAGCCAGGATCATCTCCCGTATTCAACCGGAGCAATTCCAGAACGCCTTCGTCCGCTGGATGCAAGCAACATCAGAACGTACCGATGGTGAGCTGATTGCCATTGACGGCAAGACCTTACGCAGCTCTTACGACCGAGACAGTCGTCAGTCTACCATTCATATGGTCAGTGCCTTTGCCGCTGAGAATCGTCTGGTGCTCGGGCAAGTCAAAACAGATGAGAAATCTAACGAAATCACCGCCATTCCTGAATTACTGGCACTCCTCGATATAAAAGGCTGCCTGGTATCCATCGATGCCATGGGCTGCCAGACTGGAATAGCCTCAACCATAGTCAAGGGCGGTGGCGACTACTTGCTGGCGGTAAAAGGTAACCAGCCCACACTGCATAATGCAGTACGCGCAGCTCTGGCCGAGTCGACCAAGAAGCCGCTGAGTGAAGAAACGCTCAGTGTCGAGAAAGAGCACGGTCGCATCGATGGCCGCGAGTACCATGTGTTACCAGCCGGAGCACTATCAGAGCAATTTCCAGAGTGGAAATCGCTGAAGACTGTCGGTGTCGCAATATCCTATCGAATTGAAAATATGGAAAAATTTTCGATGGAGTATCGCTACTACATCAGCTCGGCTGAACTGACACCAGAGCAGTTTGCTTCAGCGGTACGAGGGCACTGGGCAATTGAAAATAGCCTGCACTGGGTTCTGGATGTCGTGATGAATGAGGATGCCTGCCAGATATATCGAGGTGATGCCCCTCAAATATTGGCCTGTGCACGACACATGGCGCAAAACATGCTGCGAGCCGAAACCAGCCGTAAGGCAAGCTTGCGGAAGAAGCAGCAATTTGCGGGCATGAGCAGCCCATATCTGGAAAAGGTATTGGATTCAGGGCTGGCTGAATTGAAGTCAATTTAACAATATGTTCACGCTCTCGCCCTGGGTTTTACCCCAATTTCTTGAGCTTTTAAAAAAACTTATACATCCATTGAAAACTATTATGGAATTTGAAGTGATTCTTTTTGAAGACAAAGTAAGCCTTATGGTAAGAGGACACAAGGGGGGCGCTAAACCTGGATTTTTTTATGGTGAATATCTAAAAGGTGAAGAGCCAGATGCACTATCTGATTTATTGAAAGAAATGGATCTTTAATTATTTAAAGTGTAAGTTTACAAGGTTATTTTTTATATTGGCGAGAATCATTGTTGAAAATATCCTTATAATATATGGCTGAATGAGTTAAATCGCACTGCAATTTTTTATAGGGATCTTAAATGGCTAAGTTGTCATCGAATGCTGGAGCTGATGTAACCAAGTATCCTTGATCGCTAAACGGTAGCTTGGTTTTCTGGCAACACCCACCTAGATATTTTAATAATAACTCAGCATTGTTAAAGTGCTTTTTTATTTCATCAAAGTCAACATGAATGTCAGCTGCCTCATGAATAACTCTTTGTCTAGTTATCATTAATTGCTCTATGTCTTTTATAATTCCCTGTTCACATTCACATTTAGTTAAATCTTTTATTCGTGAGATTACAGAGTTAAAATTACCATTGCTTGCATTTTTCGCTGATTTTTTTGCTAGATCTAACTTTAAATGTTCTATATTATTATGGGCCAGTATTTCTTTCAGTGATACCCTGCCAGCCTTATCGCCCTGTTCTCCTGCGATTATATAATTATGCATTAAATTTGGTTTAGCTGAAAAAAGCGTTATGTAAAACTCAGAAATCATTGCCTCTATATAGGTGGCAACAGTAACTATCATCATGGAGGAGTAATGTGAATATGCATCCATCACTTCATATTGACATGAACTCTGAATGATTGGAATTACATCCTCCTTCCAATCATTACCTATTGAAATGTTATATTTTTTGAATTTTTTAGCTATATCATCAACGTATTCTTTTATGATGGCTTCATTGTGTATCATATCACCAAGGGTTTTATATTTACCTAAATAGCTGTTCCGAATAGTAGATCACCGGAGGAAGGGAACTCAGTCCAGTTTGTGCGATCTGATTAGTCGCTAAACAAAACAAGCCACACCCAAAGGACTGAGTTGATGCCTATCCTACCACCTCTGCCACGACCACAACGGCGCCGCATTCACAAAATCATCCATGCCACCCGTGATAAAGGACATGCTCGTCGCTTGATGGCCATCTTGCTGTTACATGAAGGACGCACGATCACCGATGTTCATCACCTTACCGGCGCTGCGCGCTCGACCATCGGTCGTTGGCTTCGGTGGTATCGAGATGAAGGCATAGATGCGCTAGAAGCCTTACCGGCTGGCCGTGCCCCAGTCTTACCTATCGCCAAGATTGTCACCTTACTGGTGCTGCTCATGCAGTTTTCTCCGCAAGATTTTGGTTATCAGCGCAGCCGTTGGTGTACTGAACTATTGGCTATAAAAATCAATCGGTTAACAGGGCTCAATGTGGCAGCCTCCACGCTCCGCCGATGGTTACCTCGTATGGGCATTGTCTGGCGCAGGCCCGTGCCGACCTTGCGGATAAAAGACCCAGCCTATCAGGAAAAAATGGCGAATATCGACGCCGCGCTGGCCCGCTGTGATGCCGATAATCCGGTGTTTTATGAGGATGAAGTCGATATAGACCTCAATCCCAAATTAGGAGCCGACTGGATGTTCAGAGCGCAGCAAAAGCGGGTTGTCACACCGGGGCAGAATGCCAAGCATTATCTGGCAGGCGTTCTCCACGCAGGCAACGGAAGGGTACTTTACGTCAGCGGGATCAAGAAAAACTCATCGCTGTTTATTGCCATGCTGGAAAAGCTGCGCCACCACTACCGACGAGCCAAAACCATCACGTTGATCCTCGATAACTACATCATTCACAAAAGCAAACAGACCGAGCGATGGTTGAAGAAGAATCCCAAGTTCTGCCTGGTGTTCCAGCCAGTTTACAGCCCTTGGGTTAATCACATAGAACGGCTATGGCACAAGTTACATGAAACCATCACGCGCAATCATCAATGCAGAGGGATGGCAAACCTGCTGGCCCGAGTGAAACACTTCATGGATACCGTGTCTCCTTTCCCGGGGAATGGCTATGGCACAGCGAAGGTGTAGCACTATTGGGATCAGTTATTTA
>NZ_JBFOCU010000046.1:0-22872 GCF_040907945.1 Aeromonas sp. s11
CAGGGCAAGATCGCGAACGTTTTTTAAGCAGGGCACGAGGATTTGACCGACCGAACAGGGTGTGATCTTATACTCTCTTTTACGGGAGTTTCGTCATGAACCATCAAGCGGCATTTACCCAATTCTTCTCCGAACTTGAAGACCCTCGTCAGACAACCAAAATCGCGTACCCCTTCTTCGATGTGGTTTTTCTCACCGTCTGTGCTGCTATTGGTGGAGCTCAAGGTTGGGAAGATATCGAGCTTTTCGGCGAGGCACATCTGGAATGGTTTCAGCGTAATGGATTGTTTCATAACGGATTACCTGTTCACGACACCATAGCCAGGATCATCTCCCGTATTCAACCGGAGCAATTCCAGAACGCCTTCGTCCGCTGGATGCAAGCAACATCAGAACGTACCGATGGTGAGCTGATTGCCATTGACGGCAAGACCTTACGCAGCTCTTACGACCGAGACAGTCGTCAGTCTACCATTCATATGGTCAGTGCCTTTGCCGCTGAGAATCGTCTGGTGCTCGGGCAAGTCAAAACAGATGAGAAATCTAACGAAATCACCGCCATTCCTGAATTACTGGCACTCCTCGATATAAAAGGCTGCCTGGTATCCATCGATGCCATGGGCTGCCAGACTGGAATAGCCTCAACCATAGTCAAGGGCGGTGGCGACTACTTGCTGGCGGTAAAAGGTAACCAGCCCACACTGCATAATGCAGTACGCGCAGCTCTGGCCGAGTCGACCAAGAAGCCGCTGAGTGAAGAAACGCTCAGTGTCGAGAAAGAGCACGGTCGCATCGATGGCCGCGAGTACCATGTGTTACCAGCCGGAGCACTATCAGAGCAATTTCCAGAGTGGAAATCGCTGAAGACTGTCGGTGTCGCAATATCCTATCGAATTGAAAATATGGAAAAATTTTCGATGGAGTATCGCTACTACATCAGCTCGGCTGAACTGACACCAGAGCAGTTTGCTTCAGCGGTACGAGGGCACTGGGCAATTGAAAATAGCCTGCACTGGGTTCTGGATGTCGTGATGAATGAGGATGCCTGCCAGATATATCGAGGTGATGCCCCTCAAATATTGGCCTGTGCACGACACATGGCGCAAAACATGCTGCGAGCCGAAACCAGCCGTAAGGCAAGCTTGCGGAAGAAGCAGCAATTTGCGGGCATGAGCAGCCCATATCTGGAAAAGGTATTGGATTCAGGGCTGGCTGAATTGAAGTCAATTTAACAATATGTTCACGCTCTCGCCCTGGGCTATATACAATCTACATGACTGGATTGATGAGCAACGTGAGGCATATGAATTATGGGATAAAAAATTAATGGAGGCAGTAAAATCATTGCGGGAGCTCTAAATATAACCGAACCAAAGTTGATGTAATTCATCATCTAAGATGAGTGATTTTCCCTTGATATCCAATTATTTACCGCTGCGACAGAATAAAAGCCCTTATTGATAGGTGGTGGGAACTTGTCTTCTTTAATCCATCTATACAGCGTCGATCTTGATATGCCAAGTTTTTTTAATAGTGTTTTTGTCCTTATTAGTGCTGGTTCATTGTTGTTCATATGGCCTCCTATTTTTTTAGGAGGTTAAACATGATTGGTATATGTGTCAATTTACCATATTTTTAGACGGCTTGCTTTTATGATATAGAAAAACAAGTAGTCATTTTCATACTGCGAAAATCAATGCAATAATTGTTTTTGTGTATTATAAAAGCAATGGAAATAGCTATGGAACAATATGGCTTATGGTCATGATATGTAAATTTCAATAACATTTTTGACTCCTTTTAACTCTCGATGGTTGGGTATGGAGTGTGTTCGTGTTGTTAAGTCAACGGGTGGCTCTATTCATTATTGGTAGAGTTGAAAAAGCGATTGAATAGGTTAGCCACGAGGGGGTAATAAAAGTGGGGGTTAAGCAGAGAGTTAATAAAGTCTTTGTGTTTCATGGGATTGTGAATCCGTTCACAAATCATGACGTTTTTTTAAAAACATAATGTCACGTATTGCAAACTGGATTCGTTGGAGTATTTTTTTGCGGTTTCATATGGTTATACTAGTTCCGGAGAAACTGTTGATGTCAAAGCTACTCCTTATGGCTGCAACCTTGGTTGCAAGCAATGCGGTGATGGCCACTACGGTTATTGATGTAAACGTAATGGTTCCTAAATCCATCGTTGATCAAGATGGTGCCGAAAAAGTGTTTAACACCATTCACCAGCGTGTAGCGGCTATGGACGAGTATTACACCAGTCAGCGCACCGGCATCGTCAAAAATGACAATCCTGAGAACCTGCATTTCGAGGTGAAGCAGATCCTCGTTATGAGCGATACCGTCCTGAACCCGACGTGTAAAACAGGCTACTCAGCCGCGGTTGTTCTGCTCAACGAAAAGGTGATCGGTGTTCGTAGCTCTTATGGCCCGAACTTCGGCATCATGGCGCCTCCGCTGTGGGACGGTGTATGCACCAACGAGCAGGACATTCAAGACCTGACCTTCGCTGCGCACAGCTCTGGTGCCGATATGTGGATCACCACAAAGGGCGGCCCTGATGGCAAGTTTGATGGGATGGCTACTTCCGGCGCTGATTTTATGGTGAGTCGTTATGACACCACCCCTGATACCTACGCACATGAAGCCTTCCACCTGTTCGGCGCAGAAGATCTTTACAACCGTAAAGGTGCAGAAGGATTCTGCGACCAAGGGGGCATCTGGGCTGGTCGTCTGATGTGTGGTTACGGTGATCTGACCAAGAACAACATGTTCGGTGGCAGTCCTTCCGCCATTGACCAAGGGGATATTTACCCGTACGGCCCAAGCGAGAGATATTTGCTCCAAAACTTCTACAACAACCCTGACAGCCCTGATGCCGCTCGCCTGTTGACGATGCCTGATGGCAACCTCCGCGCTTACTACGGATGGACAAAAGGCACTGGTGCAGGCGTCATGCCGAGTGCAGACGTTGCTGATCGCACTTTCACAATGAAAGTAGACAGCACTACCCTGACCAATGTGAAGCCGTATATCGATGTTACCATCACTGCCTCTGGCACTGATGCTGCCGGTAAGCGTCTCTCTGTAGAGCTGTATAGCGAGTCTGGCAGCGCGGTTGTGGGCCAGCACTACAACGATGGTATCTCGCAACTGGTGCGCTTTGACCCGACTACTGGGCAGACTGCACTGGATGCAGCAGGCAACCCGACCTACACAGTGCGCGTGACAGCGCGTGACCTAGCGTTCGTCGGTGCCAAGAGCTTTACCCTCGGCCTGCGTAGCAGTACTGGCGGTAATGTGATTACCCAGCCAATCGTTATCACTGTGCAAGGTGCCAACACTGATGATGGTCGCAACGATGGTGGTGACAACGGTGGCGGTGGTTCGACAGGACCGATCTCATTGCTGACTTTGGTTATCTGCGGGTTGGTTCGCCGGCTTAAAATGTGTTGATAAGCCTTGTACCAATACCTTTTTTCATCATTATGGCAAGGTAGTCAAGCTGCGTTGGCATGGTAGGTCGCCAAAGCACCCAGATGTTATGAGTGTTGCCGAGAATAATTACGGGCGTCACCAAAACACGAATTCCGATTAAACGATTTATTACAGTCAAGGCTCCCGCCATGTCGGGAGCCTTTCTTATTTCTATCTCTCTTTGCCGGATGTGCGGAGAAGTCGGACATCATGGCGCAGGGTTAACTTGGTCGTATTTGTAGGTCTGCACTCTTGAGCTTGAAGGTACACCCTTGCTGGATGAGCTCCTCCCGATTTGCCAGCACCAGCGGGTAGAGCAGGGGATGTTGTTGATGTTCGCCGTTATAGCTCACTTGCATCCGTTCCAGTGCGTAATGCACCAAGGGGATCCGTTGGCTGATCAACAGCTGGTTCCCTGTCATCGCATAGTCTCTGGCAATGATGGCCTGTTGTCCTTCACTGAGCCCGGGATTGGGAACGACTACCGCAGTGACCTGGGTGTTCCACTCCAGATCCTGCTCCCGGCCGTGAGGAGAGGCATCCAGCAGATCCGGTTCGCCCCGAAAACGACTCATCACAAAATCCAGATATTCCCCTTTCTTCTCGCAGTAGGCACGTACGTGCCAGCGGATCCCGTCATAGACCAGGGTATGGGGCACGATATTGCGGCCACTCTGCTCCTCTGAACTGAGGGATACGTAATCGACATCGACCCGCAGTTGGCCGCGCGCCGCCTGCACCAAACCCCGCACAATCTTGGGGTCGATATGGCGGTTCGGCACATCCAGGATCTCGATATGGCCGTAGCGCAAATCCATCAGCGGCAGCGTTAACAGGCCCGCTTCATGTTGGCGCTGGTGCTGCTTTTCACGGTGTAGCAGCATCAGGTACTCATCCACTTTTCCCTCACTAAAGCGCGGGACAAAGTGCTCTGTGGGTTTGTATCCCTTCAGGCTTCTGTCATAGACCAGCCCCTCCGGTGAGTAGTGGGTCAGGTAGTGGTTGATATCCCGTGACGCCTGTTGGCGACCGATATTGAAGGCGGTCATCAAATGATTGGTAGTCAGCCGTCCCTCCCACTGCAAGACGATCTCCAACAGACGAAAGCGCAGGGTTTGATCCCAGGTGAGCTCTTTGGGTGCCATACGTGCTCCAAAATGCGACATGTTTATGTAACCAGTATAGGCATGAGTATACAGGCTACATATAATGAGTCCATCGAAATGAGCGCCAAAGGAGCATGTCATGAACGGGAAGCTGGATAGTGCTTACAGCCATCACGCCGCGTGCCGGATGCAGCAGCGCGGTATTGCTCCCGAGCTGGTAGAGCTGCAGCTAAGCATCGGACGTTCTTCTTATCACCAGGGACGCGAACTGGTTTATCTCGATCGCAAAGGCGTGAAGATGCTGCAAGCCGAGTACGGAGTGCCAGCGGAATGCTGCCAGCGGTTGCGCCGTCACTATCTGGTACTGCAAGACGGTGAGATTGTCACCGTCGGTCATAAAACCACCCACTTCAAACGCGATCGTCACTGAGGCGCTATGAACTCAAGACTGTTATCAGGTCAGGCGGCCATGCCCCTGGTCAGGGGGATATATTGCCTACTGACAGCCGAGCGAGCTAGAGAGCTGACCGTTCTGCTTGCCAAAGGCAAGTGTCACCAAGGGGGTGAGACTTCACCACTGGCGGTGGTGACTGCACTGGCTATCCATGTCGAGCAACATCGGCTGGATTACACGTCACAGCCGATCTATCTGGGGCGTGAGCAACTGATGACCGGTGCAGCCGATTTGCTGGGGGAGGATGCCAGCTTTGAAGATCAGGACGCGTTTCGTCTGTTGGCGCTGCTACTCGACAAATTGCTGCGAGGAGGGCGTGGCAGCCGTCAGGCCAAGCTGGATGGACTCACGCCAAGTGTGATGGAGCAGCGGGCGCTGGCGACTATATCCCCGAATAGCGGTGCTGCGGTGCGCGGCAGCTGGCGGCGCAAGTCACGTAATCAGCTGGGCCATGCCAGTTGGCTGGATGTAGTGGAGGCAGCCCTCTGGTGCTTCTGGCATGGTGACTCACTGGCCAGCGGTGAAGTATTGCTCGGCGTGCTACTGGGCAGGGATGAACGGGTGCGGTTGGTCTATGGACTGTTAGCCGGGGCTTTCTATCTGTCAGATCGGACAGATTGAAGCCGCGGCGCCATCGTATCCCGCCATCCTGCGCCTGATTAACCTGCCAGCTCAACCACCGGATAACAGGCATCTCCCCACAGGGTATCGGGATGGGTCATCATCAACTCGATGATCACCGGCACCAGTTTGCCGAGCAGGTTGGCACAATCCTTCAGTTGTTTGCGATTGACCGAGCTGTTCCAGGTCGCACCGCCATGAATTAACTGGTTGCGCAAGGTATAGAGGCGGTTAAACACCACGCCCAGCAACTGTGGGGTGTTACTGCTGGCGAGGGCCTGGTTTGCCATCATCTTGCCTTGTGCCAGCCGCTCCTTCCACTGAGCTTCGCTTATTTTGCCGCTGTGATAATCCCAGAAGCCTTGCAGTACAAACGGGGTATCCAGCAGTATGCGGATACTGCCAGAGAACTCCTGCCAAACCAGATGCTCGATCTTTTTGTGCTCATCCAGATCGCACAGTTTCTCCAGAAAGCCTTTGAAGGTCTCCTGTTCAGAGAGGCGACGATCGTCATCGATTTCAGTGGCATAAGCCGCATTGAACGCAATCCAGAGAAAGATAAAGCGGCCATCTTCATCTTCGGCCATTTCAGCACGTTGCAGCCAGCTTAAGGCACGATGAACTCGCAGGTTGAGGTTGCTGGGAGAGTGTTCACGCAGAGTCCGGTGACGAGTTTTCAACTGTTCAAAATTCAACGACGATCTCCTTCTCAATCAGATGAATAGCCAGCTTTGACAACCAGACTCTCTGTCCTGCTGCTTGATCATCAGGTTGATGAAGAACTGGCTGGAATAGCAATGTGGTGATAGCAGCGGCTACTTGCGGATGACACCCTTCAGCGTTGCAATGGCCAGCTCCACCATGGTGGCCGACGATTGTTCCAGTGGGGCATGGTGGCACTCGGGACAGGCCTCAAACCAGGTGTGGCCACGTACCATAACATCGCTCTTGGGAACAACCGTCTTGTGCCAGCCACAGGTTGGACAGCGATAAGTAGAAGGGGGTGGTTGTATCGGCATGATATCCCTCAGGCAAGTTCCATTTGGCCTAGAGTAACACGGCTCAAATTATTGCAGTGAGCTCCTTGTTCACACTCTTTAGAGTCAAAGTTGTATCCGCCTGAAAACACGACATGTGCAAAACCCCAGTATCGAAGCTGTGCGGCTGGCCCGCTATAGTCAGCCGAGTTCACATCAGAGGGGATATGCGATGAGTAACCAACCCTGCTTTTGGTTAGCGACACGCCCGTTGTCATTACTCGCCCTGTTGCTGGGCCTAACGCCGCAAATCGTGTTTGCTGCAGACTGCACCTATCGGGAGAATGCGCTGGGCAACACTATCTACCAGTGTGATGATGGCAAACAGGGCACTCTGCGTGAGGATGCACTGGGCAACATCAAAGACTCGGGTACCGGCATCACCTGGCGCACCGATCCGTTGGGCAACCTCAAGGGCAGCGATGGCACCACCTACCGCAAAGACGCACTGGGCCATGTGCGTGGCAGCAATGCCAAAACCGGCGAACGGGTGACGTGGCGTGAGGATAGTCTCGGTAACCTGCGTGCCTCCGATGGCACCGTCTGCCGAACCAACGCGCTGGAGCAACTCAAATGCCGTGGCGAGAGTACACCGCCAGCCTTGCTTGAAGGCAAATGATGGCTTTTGCAGCAAATGGTCTGCGTATCACCCCTGATGTGATATCAGGCATGGTTGCAACGGGGCCAAGTGGGTAAACTCGTCGGCAATATTTGGCACCGCAACCGGTAAGGTTGTGAAGCTCAGCCTCTTTTCGTTTTCCATGCGCCCTTGGCGCAAACTGACTCTTATCGGAATACCTGACTCATGGCTATCAAGAAGAACGAACTCTACTCCTCCCTCTGGGCTGGCTGCGATGAGCTGCGCGGCGGGATGGATGCCTCCCAGTACAAGGACTATGTGCTGACCCTGCTGTTTGTGAAATACGTCTCCGATAAGGCCAAGGGCAACCCGTACGCCATGATCGAGGTACCAGCCGGGGCGAGCTTTGACGACATGGTGGCGCTCAAGGGCAGCAAGGAGATAGGCGAGGGGATCAACACCATCATCAGTGCGCTGGCGACCGCCAACGATCTGCAAGGGGTGATCACCATTGCCGACTTCAACGATGAAGACAAACTCGGCAAGGGCAAGGAGATGATCGACCGCCTCTCCAAGCTGGTGGCTATCTTCGAGGGGCTGGATTTGTCGGCCAACCGTACCGAAGGGGATGACCTGCTGGGTGATGCCTACGAATACCTGATGCGCCACTTCGCCACCGAGTCGGGCAAGTCCAAGGGACAGTTCTACACCCCGGCCGAGGTGTCACGTATTCTGGCCAAGGTGATTGGCATCAGCCGTCAGACCCCGCAAGATGCCACCGTCTACGACCCCACCTGCGGTTCGGGCTCCTTGCTGCTCAAGGCGAGCGACGAGGCCGGCCCCAAGGGACTGAGTATTTACGGACAGGAGATGGACAACGCCACCAGTGCGCTGGCGCGGATGAACATGATCCTGCACGACAACCCCACTGCAGCAATCTGGAAGGGCAACACCCTGGCCGCACCCCAATGGAAGGAGGGCAACAACCAGCTCAAAACCTTTGACTTCGCCGTAGCCAACCCGCCCTTCTCCAACAAAAACTGGACCAGCGGCCTCGATGCTGAACACGACGAGTTCGGCCGCTTTGTCTGGGGTGTGCCGCCAGAGAAAAACGGCGATTACGCCTTTTTGCTGCACATCATCAAGAGCCTGAAGAGTACCGGCAAGGGCGCCGTGATCCTGCCCCACGGCGTGCTGTTTCGCGGTAATGCCGAGGCGCGTATCCGCGAGAACCTGCTGAAACAAGGCTATATCAAGGGGATCATTGGTCTGCCTGCCAACCTCTTCTACGGTACCGGTATTCCCGCCTGCATCATCGTCATCGATAAAGAGAGCGCCCACTCCCGCGCCTTCAATGCTCTGGCTGGCAATGAGCAAGGGCTGTTTATGATCGATGCCAGCAAAGGCTTTATCAAAGATGGCAACAAGAACCGGCTGCGCGAGCAGGACATCCACAAGATTGTCGACACCTTCACCCGTGGCCTGACCCTGGAGGGTTACAGCCGCTGGGTACCGCTTGGCGAGATCGCCCGCAACGACTACAACCTCAATATCCCGCGCTATATCGATGGCAGCGAAGGGGAAGACCTGCACGATCTGGCCGGTCACCTGCAAGGGGGGATCCCCGAGCGCGATATCGCGGCGCTTGGCCCCTACTGGCGGGTATTCCCGACCCTCAAGGCTACCCTGTTTGCCCCGCTGCGGCCCGGTTACAGTGAGGCGCGGGTAGCCGCCGCCAAGGTCAAGAGCACCATACTGGCCTGTGAGGAGTTTGCCCGCTTCAAACAGGCGGCCCTGGCGCCGTTCGCCCAGTGGTTTAGCGAGTGCCAGTTCGGCGAGTTTGCCAAAGGTGACTCGCCCAAGGCGTTGATCGACGAGGTGAGTGAAGCACTGCTTGAGCACTACCGCGCGAGCACCGAGGCGACCGGTGAGCTGCTCGATCCCTACGCCATCTATCAGCTGCTGATGGACTACTGGCAGAACCAATTGCAAGACGATCTCTATGTGCTCTCTCAGGATGGCTGGCCTGCAGGTCGGGTACTGCGCGAGCTGATTGCCGACAAGGGCGAAAAGATCAAAGAGAGCCCAGATCTGGTGATTGGCAAGGCCAAGTACAAGGCGGAGCTGATCCCACCCGCCTTGCTGGTGGCCCGCTTCTTTGTCAATGAACAAAAAGAGCTCGATACCCTGCAAGCCGCGCTTGATGAGGCCTGCCAGGCACTGGAGAGCTTTATCGAGGAGCAGAGCGGGGAAGAGGGCGGTCTGGTCGAGGCGATGAACGACAAGGAGAAGGTCACCGCCGCCAGCGTCAAAGCGCGCATCAAGGCCGCCACCGACAAGGAGGAGCTGGTTGCGCTGAAGCAGGCGCAGCAGCTGTTCGACGCCGAGACCCGGGCCAAGAAAGCCCACAAAGAGGCCAGCGACGCCCTCGATAAAGCGGTGTTTGCCCACTACCCCAAACTGCAGGATAACGAGATTAAAACCCTGCTGGTGGAAGATAAATGGCAGGCAAGCCTGCGCGGCGCGCTGGAAGCCGAGATTGAGCGGGTCACCCAGCAGTTGGCGAATCGGGTCAAGGAGTTGGAGGAGCGCTATAGCAGTTCCCTGCCACAACTCACCCAAAACGTGAGCGAGCTGGAGACCAAGGTGGCGGCCCATTTGAAGGCCATGGGGCTGGAGTGGGCATAATGGCAAAGCAGATGATGCAGGATAAAGCGAGCGAAATGGCGGCCACTCAGACCGTTCCTACAGGTTATAAGCAGACCGAGGTGGGGGTTATTCCTGAAGACTGGGATATTAAAGAACTCCAGCAGATATGTCGGGTACCGATCACTTATGGAATTGTTCAATGTGGTCCACATATTGTGAACGGTATCCCATATATTCGTGTATCAGATATGACAGCAAGAGAGCTCGATATCGATGGGATGCAAAGAACCAGTCCACAAATTGCAGCTGCATTTGCACGTTCAACTGTTGATGAAGGCGATATTGTTTACGCACTGCGTGGAAAATTAGGCTTTGTAAGAAGTGTGCCGTCCTCTGTTGCCGGGGCTAATTTAACGCAGGGGACGGCTAGAATATCCCCTGTTCCTAATGTATTCGGTAGATATGTTTTTTGGGCGTTGCAGAGTCCTAGATCTTTAGAACAGGCAACTCAGGGGGCAAAAGGTAGTACGTTTGTCGAGATAACCCTAGCAAGTTTGAAAGAAATTAAAATCCCAGTGCCTCGCTATAAAGAAGAGCAAAAAGTAATTGCAGATGCTCTTTCGGATATTGATGAGCTGATAGCAGGTTTGGAGCAACTAATAGCCAAGAAGCAGGCCATCAAGACCGCCACCATGCAGCAACTGCTGACCGGTCGTACCCGCCTGCCGCAGTTCGCCCTACGCCCTGATGGTACCACAAAAGGTTATAAAACCAGCGAGCTGGGACAAATTCCTGAGGATTGGGATGCAACAACATTAGGTGATATCTCTGAAGTTTGTATGTGTAAACGTATATTTTCCGGTCAGACAGTGGAAGTTGGTGAGATACCTTTCTATAAAATAGGAACCTTTGGTGGAGAGCCTGATGCATATATCTCTGTTTCTTTATATAAGAAGTTTAGAGATAAATACTCATTTCCTGAAAAGGGAGATGTACTGATATCTGCAGCAGGTACTTTGGGTAAAACTGTTATTTATGATGGATGTTCTGCATACTTTCAAGACTCAAACATTGTCTGGTTGAAAATCGATAAAAGCAAGATTTGTAATGAGTATTTATATCACGCTTATAAATTGATTCGGTGGGCCTCACCAGAGGGCAGTACCATATCAAGGCTATATAACGGAATTATCCGTGCAACGATGATAGTAATCCCCACATTACTCGAACAAACCACCATCGCTACCATTCTCTCCGATATGGATAGCGAGCTCACAGCGCTGGAGCAGAAGCTGGCCAAGGCCCGTGATGTGAAGCAGGGAATGATGCAGCAGTTGTTGACCGGCCGTATCCGCCTGCCACTGGAGGTGGGGGTATGACACAAGCGCAGCCTGTTGACGTTACTGTTCAGGGATTTAATGAGCTGTGCAGTAAGGGCGCCGCATTACAACTCGATCACTATCAGCGACCCTATGTGTGGGACTCAATCAAGGTTAATCAACTGCTGAGCGATTTACACGAGTTCAGACGCTCTAGCAAGGAGCAGGCCTATTACCTCGGCACTGTGTTGCTGCATCGTAATGATGAGAAGCAGGTCAGATTTGTGATCGATGGCCAGCAGCGGCTCAGTACGCTGGCGGTGCTGTATTACACCTTGTGTGGTTCGCTACCTGAGGGGTTAGCGTTTCATTATCGATCCCCCATTTCGGCGCGCAACCTGCACGAGGCGCGCCAACTGATGGTTGAGCGAAGCAATATTGAGCTGGACCCCTCTATCTTTAAGCAGTTGCGTTTCACCGTGATCACGGTAGAGCGTGAAGATCTTGCGTTTACCTTTTTCGATACTCAGAACCATCGTGGTGTACCACTGAATGCCACCGACTTGCTCAAGGCTTATCATTTGCGAGCAGTTACTGGTCCGCATACCGAATCGCTACAACAGGTCTGTGCCCGGCGTTGGGAGTCGGTGCAAGTGGCGGGCCCTTATCGACAAGCTGGCAAGCGGCAGGATTATGCCCCCGAACTGTTTGCGCAATTTTTGTGGCGTGCCCGTAACTGGCGGGGCAACAAGTATATTGAGCGCGAAGATCATGATCGTTTGCTGGAGACTTTTCAGCAGCAAAGTATCGGGGGGGTTGAGAGCGACGAGGTGCCGCTCTATCCGGGGTACCACAATCAGTTTGCCAGCGCTCTCAAATTGCAGGGCAGCAACGATTATCGATTGGCTCTGACCCCTGTTCAGGTGGGGGGAAGTGCAGCCAGTTTGCCGTTCACCTTGCGTCAGCCCATTCACAAGGGCGTGGGTTTCTTCCTCTATGCACAAAAATATGCGGCGTTGCTCGATGCGTTGTTGTATCAGGAGAGCGCCAACCTGGAGTTGACGGCATTTCGTGAGTTTTACCGCCGGGTTGTATGCGTCAATGCCTATTACTTGCAAGAGCTCTTCAAGCTGGCCTTGTTGATGTATGTCGATCGCTTTGGCTATCAACGGTTATTGGCATTTGCCGTGGGGCTTGAACTGGTTCTGGGCGGGCTGCGGCTGGAAAAGCAATACATCTTCAAGGAGTCGCCGCTCAAGTACCTGCGAGATGCCCCCTATAACCTGCTCGATGAGATATGCGGTGCCTATCGCCCGGAAGAGGTGATGGCATTTTTAAGATCTGAAATTGAACGTTCAGAGGGATACAAGAAGGTCAGCAACATTACCTCCCAGAAGGGTGTACAGGGCTGTTATCTGGCCGCATTGCTGGGCTATTTCCAGCTTGACGCTGCCCCTGAGGGTAAAAATTGGGTGCTTTCCTGTTGGCTGAAGATGGAAAAATAAGATGCAACATGAATCAAAATTGACCACCTTGGCCGACATCATTGCAGATAAGCGCCTTTTCAATATCCCTATCTATCAACGCCTTTACGTGTGGGGCAGTGATCAGATCAAAGTTCTGCTCGATGATCTGGTTGCGGCCTGCGAGGCAGACAAGGACGTGTTTTACCTGGGGGGGACACTGGTCATTGAACAGGGGAAGACTGCATGTGGGCATCCTTTGCTGGATCTTATCGATGGCCAGCAACGTTTTACGACCTTGTGGCTGCTGAGTGTGGTGATGGAGCGTCTGCTCCCACCCTCAAGGGACGAGCAAACCGCTCATAACCCTTTGACCGATTTTCGCTGTGCCTGGTTTGGGGATAGTCGTGAACCACGTATCCGGTTCGCTATTCGTCCCGGTGTTAGCCGCTTTTTCACGGCGTTGCTTGATGGCCGCGCTGTGCCTGATGAGCCGCAAGCATCGGCGTTGAGCTATGCGATGCAGGTGATGGAGGGGTATTTCTCAGACAGGACTGATGAACGTAGCCGTGTTGATCTTGTCAAACTGGGCCGTTTTATTCGTGAGCGGGTACAACTGGTTCTGACCCGGGTTCCCGCTAACACGGATCTCAACAAGTTGTTTGAGGTTATCAATAATCGCGGTGTGCAATTGCAGCATCATGAAATTCTGAAGGCTCGCTTGCTGGCATTGTTGCCAGAGAGAAGTGAACGGGAAGTTTATGGTCAGATGTGGGATGCATGCTCGTTTATGGGGGCCTATGTCGAGAAGAATCTGCGTACCGTCAAGGGGCTAAAACTTATACCTCTTTATGATGCGGATGAAGCAAAACGCGATCAGGAGCGGCTCGCAGATCCCCTGGCTGTACGTGATGCCTTGTTGGCGCTTGATAATCAGCAGGACATCAAGCCTCATTCACTGGAAGAGATCCTCAATGGTGCGGCACTCCTGACGGAGCTATCCAGTGGGGACGCAAAAAATGAGGAGGAGTATGAGGCGGATGATGTGCGTAGCGTTATTGGCTTCCCCATGTTGTTGCAGCATGTGTTACGCCTCTTTTTGTTACGGTCGCAGCGTGACGACATCAACAAGATCCTGGACAAAGAGTTGTTACAGATTTTCCAGAGCCACTGGCTGGAAGGGCTGTCCCAGTGTGACAAGCAGAAGCAGGCCAATGAGGTGCGTTATTTTATCGAGCTGTTGTGGCGCTGCCGCTATCTGTTCGATAAACACGTCATCAAGTGGATCAGCGATGAAAATAATGAAGAAAATCATGGTATTCGCCGGCTCAGGGTTAATGAAAGCCGAGGCTACCGGAGCCTGATCCGAGATAGCCGTGATGCCGAAAGCAACTTTGCCATGCTGCAAAGCATGCTCTATCACTCGCAGCAATTGACCACTCATTACTGGTTAACCCCGCTGCTGAATTATCTGTTGGATCATGGCGGTGAAAACGCTCATTGCTATCTCCAGTATCTGGATAACCACCTGTTGTGCAGTGAAAGTGAACAGCCTCTTATCGTGCGAACCCGTGAGTTTGTACTCAATCCATGGAGTCGGGCTTATCCGCTTCGTGATATGCAGGCGGTGCTGACCGCCAATGAGGGGACTGACTTTTCTCATTACTGGTTCTACAAGCTGGAATACATTTTGTGGGATCGCTACCGCACCCAGAAAGGAAGTGCGTGGCAGGCGTTTCGGATGACTGCCAGAAACTCGGTGGAACATGTCTCGCCACAGCAGCCTGAGTCCTTTGACACCAATCAAGTAGCCCCTGAATTACGCGACTGTTTTGGCAATTTGGGTCTGGTGTCACGCAGCATCAACTCGGAATACGGCAACAAGCCCTATGCCGAAAAACGAGCGCGCTTTCGTGAGCGAAATGCCGCAAGGGTTGATTCTCTAAAGTTGGCGCTGATTTATGAACATGAACAGTGGAATGGTGAGCTGGCGCAGGCCCATCAGCAAAAAATGATTGAAGAGTATCAGAAGTATTTTGCGGCTGTTGAACGTTATCCAGGCACCATAGGGACCTCTGCTGAAGAGTGATGTTTATCACTATCAGTCGTTTTGCTCCGGGCGTTTATCAACGACGGTGTTGAGTAACCCTGGAAACCTGATGAGCCCGGTTGGGCTGCTTGGTTTGATTAGAAGGAATGACAACAGTGACAACTGTCGGCCAACGTGAACGAGCTACCCAGCAGCGAGTCGTCCGTTTTTTTAGCGAGACACTGGGCTATCGCTATCTGGGTAACTGGCATACCCGCCCCAACAATCGCAATGTCGAACCTGCTCTGCTGACTGACTGGTTGATGGGCCGTGGTACGGATGCCGCGCTTATTCCCCGAGTCCTGCGCCAGCTGGAGCGGGCGGCTAGCCTGGGGGAGGGGCGTCAGCTCTATGATGCCAATAAAGAGGTCTACCGCCTGTTGCGCTATGGGGTTAAGGAGAAGAGCGGGGCGGGTGAGCAGCATCAGACAGTCTGGCTGGTAGATTGGGCCAATCCTGAGGCTAACGACTTTGCCATCGCCGAGGAGGTGACGGTCGCGGGGGAGAATACCAAGCGGCCGGATCTGGTGCTCTACGTTAACGGTATTGCGCTAGGGGTGATCGAGCTCAAGCGCTCCACCGTCTCTATCGGTGAAGGGATCCGGCAAAACCTCGACAACCAGCAACAGGATTTCATTCGCAATTTTTTCACCACTCAACAGTTGCTCATGGCAGGCAACGACAGCCAGGGCCTGCGGTACGGTACCATCGAAACCCCTGAGAAATATTATCTGGAGTGGAAAGAGGCCGGCTCTTTGCTGGATGGAAATCCGTTGGATCGCCACCTGGCCCAGCTCTGCGATAAGGGGCGCTTTCTTGAGTTAATTCATAACTTTATTGTCTTCGATAGTGGGGTTAAGAAAACCTGTCGCCATAACCAGTATTTTGGTATTACGGCAGCCAAGCGGTTTATTGAATGTCATGAGGGCGGGATCATCTGGCATACCCAGGGCAGCGGTAAAAGCCTGACCATGGTGTGGCTGGCCAAGTGGATCCGAGAGAATGTCGCTGACAGTCGGGTCTTGATCATCACTGACCGTACCGAACTCGATGAGCAGATAGAGAAGGTATTTGCCGGGGTTGAAGAGGAGATCCTGCGTACCAAGAGTGGGGCCGATCTGGTACGCCGTCTTAACGAGGCACACCCTTGGCTGCTTTGCTCTTTGGTACACAAATTTGGCCGACACACGGAAGAAGAAGATGAGGAGGCTGAGCGAGATGACGATGAATTTATCGCCGAGCTCAAAGCCAGCCTGCCGGCTGATTTTGCGGCCAAGGGCAAACTCTTTGTGTTTGTGGATGAGTGCCACCGTACCCAGTCGGGCAAGTTGCATGGGGCCATGAAGAGCATTTTGCCCGAGGCACTTTTTATTGGCTTCACCGGCACCCCCCTGATGAAGAAGGATAAGAAGAAGTCGGTAGAGGTGTTTGGACCCTTCATTCACACCTATAAGTTTGACGAGGCGGTGAGCGATGGGGTGGTGCTGGACTTGCGTTATGAGGCCCGCGACATTGACCAACGGGTCAAGTCCCAGGCCAAGGTGGATGAATGGTTCGAGGTGAAGACCAAGGCGCTCTCCAGGCTTGGTCGCCAGCAGTTAAAAGAGAAGTGGGCCTCGATGCAGAAGCTGCTCTCGAGCCGCTCACGACTCGAGCAGATCGTGGCCGATATTCTGCTCGATTTTGACCGTAAACAGCGCCTGGCGGATGGCCGTGGCAATGCCATGCTGGTGTGCTCCAGTGTCTATCAGGCTTGCAAAAGCTATGAGCTGTTCAGTCAGGCAGGATTTGCTGACAAGTGTGCCATCATCACCAGCTATCAGCCTAATGCCAGTAACATCAAAGGACAGACGACCGGTGCGGGGTTGACCGAAAAGCTGGCCAAATACCATATCTATCGCAAGATGCTGGCGAACTTTTTCGGCCAGAGCGAGGATGAGGCTGGCAAGCGGGTGGAGGAGTTTGAGAAAACGGTCAAACAGCGCTTTATCAAGGAGCCTGGTCGGATGCGGCTGCTGATTGTCGTGGACAAGCTGTTGACCGGTTTCGATGCGCCGTCGGCGACCTACCTTTACATCGATAAAAAGATGGCCGATCACAACCTTTTTCAAGCTATCTGTCGGGTTAACCGGCTCGATGGTGCCGATAAGGAGTATGGCTATATCGTCGATTATAAGGACCTGTTTCGCTCTCTTGAGAAGACCGTCAAGGATTATACGGCCGAGGCGTTTGAAGGCTATGACAAGGAGGATGTCGCTGGGTTACTCAAAGATCGCTTGGCGCAAGGACGGCAGGATCTTGACGACGCTCTGGAGGCAGTGCGAACGCTCTGCGAACCGGTCAAGGCCCCCCGCGAAGAGTTGGATTATCAGCACTACTTCTGCTGTGCTCCGGGAGCAGACGAAGATGAGCTGCTCGACAAGGAGGCGCTGCGTCTAACCCTTTATCAATATGTCGCCAAGCTTATCCGTGCGTTCACCGCTCTGGCGGGGGAGATGGAAGAGGCCGGTTATAGCGCGAGCCAGGCTGCTGCAATCCGTCGTGAGGTGGAGCACTACAGCAAGGTGCGCGACATGATCAAAGTAGCCAGTAATGATCACGTCGATATGAAGCAGTTCGAGCCGGCGATGCGCCAGATGCTGGATCTCTATATTGATGCTGACCCCAGTGAAACCCTGATGGACTTTGAAGAGCTGGGACTGTTGGAGTTGATCATCGAGCGGGGAGCTGAAGGGCTTGAGGGGGCGCCTGAGGGACTGCGTAAAGACCCCGAGGCTATGGCTGAGGCGATTGAAAACAACGTGCGACGGACCATCGTCGACGAGAATCCGGTTAACCCCAAGTACTACGAAAAGATGTCGGTGCTGCTCGATGAGCTGATTGAGCTGCGTCGCTCTCAGGCTATCTCTTACCAGGAGTATCTGGAAAAGGTACGCGAGCTGGCCATGAAGGTGAAACGTCCAGCCAGCGGGGGCGCACAGACCTATCCTGCGAGTGTTGATACCTCAGCCAAGCGTGCGCTCTATGACAATTTGGGCTGCGATGAAGTGCTGGTGACCAAGATCGATACAGCCGTCAGATATACCAAAAAGGCTGACTGGCTCGGTGATCGCTTCAAAGAGCGGGAGGTTGCCTTTGCTATTGCCGAAGAGATCAAAGAGTACGATGTGACAGTCGCAGATGTGATGACCCTGGTAAAAGCCCAGCCGGAGTACCACTGATGGCGTTGGTTACCTTTGGTGAGCTGACGTTCGAGTTGCAGCGCAAGGGCATCAAAAACTTGCACATCAATGTATTGCCCCCTGATGGACGGGTGCGGGTATCCGCGCCTGCTTCTTTGTCAGATACCGCCATTCGTGTTGCAGTGGTGCGAAGACTGGCCTGGATCCGACAGCAGCAGGCGGCGTTTGTTGCCCAGCCGCGTCAGAGCGAGCGCAAGATGTGTAGCGGAGAGACCCATTATCTTTGGGGACGAGGCTACCGACTGGATGTCATCCAGACCGATGGTGACCATAGCGTCAAGTTGCAGGGCGGCTGGATCCGCATGAGAGTGCCCGCTCATTATGATGCAGCTCGTCGCGAGGCATTGTTGCTAGAGTGGTATCGTCAACTTCTACGCCAGCGTCTTCCGGTACTTATTACCAAGTGGCAGGAGATGCTCAAGGTTGCACCTTCTTTTGTCGGTATCAAACGCATGAAGACCATGTGGGGTAGCTGCAAAACAGATACTGCTCGTATCTGGATTAACCTCGAATTAGTCAAGAAGCCTCCTGAATGTCTGGAATTTATTGTTGTTCACGAGATGGTGCATCTGTTAGAGCGCAAACATAACCAGCGATTTATCTCCCTGATGGATTTGCACTTGCCAAATTGGAGAGAGCATCGAGAGAAGCTGAATAAGATGCCACTGGCGTTTAACCGATGGGGCTATTAAATGTTTCTTTATGATCCTGAACAGTATATTGAATGGCTTGGCTATCCTTCACAAGGGGAGTTTTTTCATGGGGTATTTAGCTCGCCATTACTGAATGAAAAAAAGTTGCATGTACCATGTGCAAAAACACTCAAGAAGTTATTTTCATTAAATGAACCAGTAAAGGTAACTCCTCAGGCTGAAAAGTTTTTCCATAGATTAAAAGAATGCCTTGTTTCTCTGGGTGTAGAGCCTGAATACCTGGAGCCGTCATCCGAACCTATTCTGAGGGTTCAGTTCTCTGCTCGGGTTAAATGGCCAGCCTTATTTAACGCGTTACAAGTTAATGGGTATTATCCGCAGGCATGTATACAAGCTAATCATCTGCTTGGTAGATTACTGGAGTTATTAGATAGCTTGGATGGCCTTGAGGGCCAAGAGCGAATTCAGAAAATAATTGATAACGATTGGATATTGTCAAGTCTGACTGAGCTGGGCGTTGGGTCGGTTGTCAATGATTGTGATGTAAGTATAGAGCTTGAAGATAATGAGACTCTGGCTAAAATTTTACATTATCTAAACATCTACATGTTTATTAAGGTGTTTGCCGCGTTTGACGCTGATTTTAACAGCAAGGTATCGATGGAGAATAAGAAGTCTCTATTTTTAAAACTGATGCCTACGTCTCCTCTTGAGGATTGGATACCCCATAAGTCAGGTATATTTGAACCATTGCTTCAGGCTTTTAAGTCTAAGAGGGTTGGTTATCAAGCATTTGCTAAGTATGCTAATTGTAATGAAGACTCTATAAAAACCAACTTGCGTCAGTTTTATGCAAATGAAAGGAATCTGAAATTTAAAACCGTGCAAAAATGGTTCTTTGGTGCATTTGAGGAACTATCACAAAAGAAAGACCTTGACGAAGCTGAAGTACTTAATTACTGTGAGCCGGCTTGGTGTGTTGCGGATATATTGTCCGGATGGATTAAAGTAACGCACTCCTCTGAATTTAATAATGTTCAAGTTACATGCTTTAGTCATTATCAACGATTTTATAATGAAGCGATCGGCAGCAGGGAGCCATAGGCTCCCTGAAAAAATCATTCATCTTCCTCATCAGGACGCTCATCGTAGCCCCGACTCTGCCAATAGGCATCGTGCTCGGGGTTTAATTGACGCGAACGGTTATCGTCGTCATCCTTTTTAGACATGTGATTTCCTTACTATTTCGTTGTTGGTTTTAACGGGGGAACAGCAACAGTTTTTTGTGCGCGAGCGGTGAAGCTGTCTTTACTCACACCACCTCCGTTACTTCGCGCTTCAGCACTATGGATACGTGATACGGCTTCTGGGGTCATTGGCTTTTTGTTATTGCTCATGATGGTTCTCCTTGTCATCTCCAGTGGACTTACTGGATAGCGACAATGTATGAAAATTGAAGCCATCTGACAGGGGGCAAAAAATGGAAATTTTTGTAGGGTCTGGTGCAGAGGGGGGGATGTCGAAATGTTGTGGTCGATAAAACTGACCCCGTTTTCAGTCTGTATTCACCAATTATCGGCTGCTTTACTCCTGAGTCGTCAAGTTGAATAGGTCTGTATATTATAATTACCAGAATTAGATATTGATGGAATCGTTGTTTTTATTATATTTTAGATGCAGGCTTATTCAATTCCCACTCTGGGCAACAATGCGTAATTTATTGGTTTTTTTCGCCAGCAGCTAAAATCTATAGCCCTATCACTTACCTTGAACAAATAACCAAATCAAATATATCATCACAGCGTGATACTAAGTGAGATAATATATGTGGTCACTCAGCATTCATCTTATTTAAGATGGTTTTCTATATAGATTGTATTTAATTTTGAAATACAGGGGATGTAAATGAAGGTCAGAATGAAAAGGTATAATTCTTGAGCATCTACAAGATGGCGTCGAAGGCATACATGAAATGCATAATAAACCATCCCTTGGTCGGGATTCGATTGGGTGCAAAAAGGCGGCTTGGTTATAATTAATGGTATCCCATTGTACTATCTTGGAACAAGATGCTGAGATGAGTATGGAGGGGTTGGTTATTGCATATCCAGTCGATTTATCTTCATAATTTTATATTTTTTCTGAGTTGTCTGTATGGTGAACAGGCTCAGCAAGTCGTTGGGTAGGAGTGTCTGCCACCATATGGCAGCGCAAAAATGTTCATTGCCATATAGTGGCACGGATTTTTGGCATTGAGATAGTAGTTTCATTAGCTTAAGGCCTTGTTTTATAAAGCGCCATTTTTTAATGATTAGGGTTTGTGTACATGATAAAACCATAACGATTTGCATGCAAAAATCTGGGGGGATTTTCGATAAAAATTGCCATAATATGGCAATTGGCCCTTTATATGCCATCAAACAAGGCTTGGAATTAACCTGCATGAAGAATGGTATTTTAACCTACATTCCGCACCTGATTTAGGAATAAATTTGTCGGTAGCGTTCACCCAATACCTCCAAAATGATCTGCTGGTCTCCTGTTAGCTCCGTTATCTGAGGCGGGGCTTCTCCCAGTCGATACTCATGGATGCCACCAAAGCGCAAAAAGATCCAACGGGCGGTTGGCTGCTGGGTCGGCTTCTTTTTCATATCTGCCACACTGCGGTTCTGCGCCACTAACCCCTGCCGGATCCGGTGCTCCAGGGCCGCATAAATCATCAGGCTACAGGTCATCACCATCAGCAACGCTTCAATTCGTTCCGGTTTTTTCAGGTACAGTGAGGAGGTTAAAAATTCCGGGCTCTTGAGAAAACGAAAGCCTCGCTCGACATTCTGCTGTGCCTTATAGGTGGCCAACAGTTCGGCCATGGTCAGCGTGTCGCTGTGGTCATTGGTCGCCAGGATGAACACCCCGGTCTGGTTGCGAGCCGCTTCAACTTGCGCCAAGCTGGTTGCCGCCACACCACTGATGTGAAACTGGTAGCTGACCGGTGCTTCCCCCTTTTTCGGTCTGCCACAACCGGCATAAACGGGGTCACTCACCACCTCGGCATCCAGTTGCAGCAGCATCAAGCTGGCGCTAAAACGACTCAATTCGGCCTGTGCATCCGCTTGGCAGGCAAAGCGTTTGGCACACAATTTGGCGAAGGCTTTGAGCTCGCGGGTGCTCTCTTTAAGCAGGTTTTTAGCCAATGTTTGCTGCTCACGGTTGCTGGCCTGTTCGCTGCGCACCAGCAACCAGCGCTGCGCGACGCCGGCATAATGGGCGGATTGCCAACAGCCATGATAACCATTGCCCAGCGCAACCAGCGACTGGGTGCCAATCGTTGCCACGGCCTGCTTGGCCTCGTTCAACGTGACCGGCACCCGGGTGACAAACAGTTGCTGCTGTTGCGCCAGCAGTTGCAAGGTCTCGGCACAATACAGTGCTGCATCGCCGACCAGATAACGGCAATCCTGCGCAGCCTTGAGGCTGCTCAAGTGGCGACGAACAGTCTGGGCAAAGGCTTTGGTGTCGTTACTGTTGCCACTGAGGGCCTGCATGTAGATGGGTAGCCCGGCCTGATTTTCACAGATGAGTTCCAGGATAACCTGGTTCAGCTCTGGCCGATGATCTCGACTATAACCCCGCACCAATTGCAGCTTACCGATCGTGTCCCCATCGGCCTGGTCATAGGCGCCATCGACGTGGAAGCTGGTGATATCGAGGTGCACTGCGGTGCTGTTGAGCCCCAGTCGCTCAACGACTTGCGCCGCCATCACTTGATACAAGGTGCTGACATCGGCCTCAAAGAGGGCATCGAGACAGCGCCCGAGCACATCATCATTGAGATCATCTGCACAGATCCCGGGGCCAATCAGGCGCTCAACCGGCTTGTTAGCGAAGAATTGTGGGAACATGTGCAGGGTGCTGCTGTGAAAGCCGAGGCCGTTCACTATCATGGCCACCAAAGCGTCACCGTGTGAGACCTTGAAAGGCGGTGTTTTGGGGAGCACCGCATCAATCATGCGGGCAATTCCCAGTTCTTGGCAGAGTGCGGCGACCAAACCAAGGTGATCGAGGTTACGGATAGCGATAGCGGCCATGATGATCTACCTGCAAAAGAGAGTAATAGATCAGAATGGCCGATCGCCGTCAAGCTTTGAAAAAGCCAAAATTAGGTGCGGAATGACGG
>NZ_JBFOCU010000047.1:0-27808 GCF_040907945.1 Aeromonas sp. s11
CAGGGCGAGAGCGTGAACATATTGTTAAATTGACTTCAATTCAGCCAGCCCTGAATCCAATACCTTTTCCAGATATGGGCTGCTCATGCCCGCAAATTGCTGCTTCTTCCGCAAGCTTGCCTTACGGCTGGTTTCGGCTCGCAGCATGTTTTGCGCCATGTGTCGTGCACAGGCCAATATTTGAGGGGCATCACCTCGATATATCTGGCAGGCATCCTCATTCATCACGACATCCAGAACCCAGTGCAGGCTATTTTCAATTGCCCAGTGCCCTCGTACCGCTGAAGCAAACTGCTCTGGTGTCAGTTCAGCCGAGCTGATGTAGTAGCGATACTCCATCGAAAATTTTTCCATATTTTCAATTCGATAGGATATTGCGACACCGACAGTCTTCAGCGATTTCCACTCTGGAAATTGCTCTGATAGTGCTCCGGCTGGTAACACATGGTACTCGCGGCCATCGATGCGACCGTGCTCTTTCTCGACACTGAGCGTTTCTTCACTCAGCGGCTTCTTGGTCGACTCGGCCAGAGCTGCGCGTACTGCATTATGCAGTGTGGGCTGGTTACCTTTTACCGCCAGCAAGTAGTCGCCACCGCCCTTGACTATGGTTGAGGCTATTCCAGTCTGGCAGCCCATGGCATCGATGGATACCAGGCAGCCTTTTATATCGAGGAGTGCCAGTAATTCAGGAATGGCGGTGATTTCGTTAGATTTCTCATCTGTTTTGACTTGCCCGAGCACCAGACGATTCTCAGCGGCAAAGGCACTGACCATATGAATGGTAGACTGACGACTGTCTCGGTCGTAAGAGCTGCGTAAGGTCTTGCCGTCAATGGCAATCAGCTCACCATCGGTACGTTCTGATGTTGCTTGCATCCAGCGGACGAAGGCGTTCTGGAATTGCTCCGGTTGAATACGGGAGATGATCCTGGCTATGGTGTCGTGAACAGGTAATCCGTTATGAAACAATCCATTACGCTGAAACCATTCCAGATGTGCCTCGCCGAAAAGCTCGATATCTTCCCAACCTTGAGCTCCACCAATAGCAGCACAGACGGTGAGAAAAACCACATCGAAGAAGGGGTACGCGATTTTGGTTGTCTGACGAGGGTCTTCAAGTTCGGAGAAGAATTGGGTAAATGCCGCTTGATGGTTCATGACGAAACTCCCGTAAAAGAGAGTATAAGATCACACCCTGTTCGGTCGGTCAAATCCTCGTGCCCTGCTTAAAAAACGTTCGCGATCTTGCCCTGCGTGTTATTGCCATTCAATATATTTAAATGACTTGATTGGGAAGCTTCTAAAATATAAAAACGAATATAATAAAGTTATTTAAACCTCCAAAAACCTATCTTTTAAATGGCTTGTGTATATAAGCAAGCAAAATTAATCAGGCCGCACGACCCATATCTGCTTATCGCGCCTCATGCCCACCCCAACAACTGCGGCCGGGTGAAGAGAAAAGCCACCCACAAGCGCCCATTCGCGTATCTGATGGGCAACATGGCCCACGTAAAAAAAGCCTCAAAAGACCACCAAAACCTTCAATGGGAACAATCCCAAACCTCAAAAAGAGCAAAGAACAGGCAAAAAGATAGATTTTTTTCTCACGGTTTCACCTTGTGATGCGTTCAAAAAATCATCGAAAAGAACCTGATGCCAATCAGTGACATCTGAGATGCCAATTTTTAGACAACTCATCACGGCTACGCTCGAATGAAAATTTAATGCCGATATAAATCAATCGCATAGAATTAAAACCGAACTCTCAGCCTGTCATTTTCCTCACCAGTTAATTATTTAAACCTCAATAAAGCTAAAACTCTAATAACACCATTTATTAAAAAAAATGCCCCTGCTTGCAGCCAGTCATATTTAGAAGAATGGGGAAATCACTCTCTTGTTATTCAGAAATGTGCTGACTATACTGCGGCCCCTCTGTGAAAGCAGAGCAATGACGGAAATATAAAAATCTTCATGGATTAAGCAATATAAATCACACGCAGTTCACGCAACACAAGGTTATTTATCCATGAACAAGTTTAATAAAATTGCCGCTTTCTCCCTGCTTGCTCTGGCCATGAATGGCGGCGCCCATGCCGAAGGCTGGTATGCAGGTCTGGATCTGACCACCTCCAAGATGGATCTCGACGGTGACCTCCAGCGCGTTTATGACGCCAAGCTCATCGATGACCAACTCGACGGCGGCAGCCTGATCGTAGGTTACAGCTTCAAACCCTGGTTGGCCGTTGAAGGTGGCCTGCACGCCCAACAGATGGATCAGCTGACCTGGGTGACCTCCCCGATTGCAACCGGCTTTGCCGACACCACCATCGAAACCCGCAGCATCAGCCTGGCCGCCAAGCTGAGCCAGCCGCTGGCCTGGGGCTTCAGCGCCTATGCCAAACCGGGTATCGCCTACACCCGCACCGAAGTGGAAGTTGTCGGCAACGCCACCCTCCTCGGCTTCAGCGGTCAGGTAAACGAGAGCGCAACCAAGAGCAAGGTACACCCCAATCTGGAAGTAGGTCTGGACTACGCCTTCAACGACCACTTCTCTGCCGGTATCGGTTACGAGCGCCAGTTCAACGCCCTGAGCCTGGGTGACGAGCACTACTCTCTGGATACCTTCAAGCTGGGTCTGCGCTACCACTTCTAAGTCGCGCCGCGTCAGTAACAATGCAAAAGGGCCGCAGGTTTGAAACCTGCGGCCCTTTTTACTGCTCTTTTTCCGTACCCCGCGTTAGCAGATCTGGTCTTTACCCAGCTGCTTGGCCTGATAGAGCGCCCGATCTGCGCGCACCATCAGGCTCTCCTTCTGCTCATCCTGCTGATACTCCGCCAGCCCGAAGCTCATGGTAGCGGGCGCATGGGGGCAGATGGGCTCGCTCGCCATCAATGCCTGAAACTTGCTCGCCACCACCAGCGCATCCTCGCGGCCGGTGTTGGGCAGCAACACCATAAACTCGTCACCGCCCCAGCGGGCCAGCAGATCGATCTCGCGGATATGGCGGCGCACCAGCGCCACTATGTTGATCAGAGTCTGATCCCCGGCGTTGTGGCCATAGCTATCGTTGATCTGCTTGAAGTTGTCCACATCCATGGCGATCACCGTAAACGGCTGATGGAAGCGGCGCGCCCGCTCGCACTCCAGCTGCAACGCCCGCTCCAGCCGATAGCGACTGGCGGCGCCAGTCAGGGCATCGGTCTCTGCCAGCAGACGGTTCTCCTCGGCTTTCTGTTGCAGCGCCTCGTTGAGTCGCACCAGCTCGGCGGTGCGCTCGGCAACCTGCTGCTCCAGCGACTGATTGCGCCGCTCCAGCTGTTCCAGCAACAACTTGCTGGCGTGGATATCGCGATGGGCGCCGATCATCCGCGCCACAGACCCGTCGGGATTGCGCTCAATGATGCGGCCGCAATCCTCAATCCAGAGGTAACTGCCATCCTGGCAGCGGCAACGGTACTCGGCGCGATACTCATGGGCGCTGCCGCTCAGACAGAGATCGAACTTCGCCATCACAGCCGCCAGATCGTCGGGGTGGATCACGTTCTCCCAGGTGAAGACGGTATTGCCGAGGGAGTGAGGCTCGTAACCCAGCATCCGGTACCAGCCGGGGTTGCGATAGACAAAACCGGTATTGGCATGCCAATCCCAGATGCCATCGCTGGTCACCTCCAGAATGCCATGCACCACGGCCTCGCTGACATCCGAGATCCTGATCGTGTCACTGTCCTGCACCATAGCAGTTATCCTTGTTCTTCCGCCCCGCGCCACCACGGGGAATCGCGCTGTTGTCGTGAGGCGCTACCTTGGCATATTGCAACAGATCTGTCAGCCAGAACCCCACCGCACCACCGTTTCCCCGGTTATCGGCCACTCACGGCACAGGCTGAATCAGGGTGGTCATAAGTGTGGCTCAAGCGCGCCCCATTTACCGGATTTAACTCACGATTCAGTCATTTGGGGGATGGGAATAAATGAGGGGATACCCAGAGACCCCCACAGAGGTCACTCGGCCAGAGTCAGTCGATAAAAATCCGTCTCCTGATGTTTCGGATTGGGGCGCAGAAATACCCAGCCAAAGCGCCGGTAATGATTCAAGGCCCGCACATTGGAGCGACTCACGGAGAGGATCGCCCATTTGCAGCCAGCCCCCAGCAACTGCTGGCGAATATAGGCCTGCAACACGGCAGCCAAACCGGTGCCACGATATTCGGGGAACAGATAAATCAGCTGCACATAACCGGTCTCGGGCTCATCGGAAAAGCTGCGAAACTCCAGCTGCCCCACTAGTTGTTCACCCGCCCAGACATGGAGGTAGTGCCATTGCGCTTGCCCCAGCCTTTCGCGGATCCGCTCCCGATAACCGTCGATAAAGTCGGCAAATCCATCATGGGTATGAAAACTGCAAAAATAGGCATCCCTGCGTGCCTGCACACAGAGCTCGTAATCTCGATCCAGATCGATAGTGTTAAATTCAAGTTTCAATCAATGACATCCTGTCGTGTGTGGGTTGGATGCAGGGTGTAATAAGCGCAGCGCATTACACCTTGTGGCAGATAAATAGCAGCGGTGCAATTCACTTCGTTCTTTGCACCCTACCGGATTTCACGAAGCGGGCAAAATTGGCATTGTGCCAACCTGCGCCCCTCACCCTAGCCCTCTCCCAGAGGGAGAGGGGATAAAGCGGCACCGGTAATATGAGCGTCAGCCGTGTAGGTTCGATTAGCGAAGCGTAATCGGACTGCGGTAACGGCATTGCTCCCTTCTCCCGTTTATTAGAAAAGGAAGAGAAGGGTCGGTGATGAGGGGAGAAAGAAAGATCTCACGTTAAGAGCCGCTTAGACTAATTTTCTTTTGATTCCCTCCAAATTAAAAATGAATTTCGTTAATCGCTCTTTCTCAAGAACACATCTACTCAATTGTTCTTCACAAGATAATACAAACCTAGAAAATCGGTCATGCATTTCGTTTATGATTTTTTGGGCATCACTATTAAACACATTTTCTAGAGCCATATGTCCCAAAAAATCTAACGGCTTAATATATGACAATACAAAATCAAAAAGCTCACTATTTCTTAAAAATGAAATCAAATCATCCATCTCAAATAGAATCAATATTAAATCAGAGTCAGTAATCTCTCTAAACCCATCATTTAAATAATACGAAACCACTTTCTTAGATACTGCCATTTCAGAGTAAAAGCCGATACTTCCTGAACCGAAGTATGGTTTCATATTAGCAAACTGCCTAAGTTCATTGATTATTGAGATTAGACGACCGATATATTCAAAAGGGGACAATCCATTCATAACTACAAAGTCACCATAATGAACATATCCTAACTTAGGGGAGAGCACACATTCCAACTCGAATAAATTTAATAATTTACATGTACAAATATCCAGCTCATAAACTGCATTATAGACCTCATCCCTATTCTCGTCGGATAAAATGGAATCTTGAGCTAATATTTTAGCTGCCCGAACGTAAGTATTTATTTCATCTTCAAATGAAAGATAAGGATTGTCGTAGCACAGGATTTCTTTACCATAATTGAACTGTATTTTTGCGAATGAGTTCTGTGGAAATAGACGACAATAAAGTTTGTTTTTATTTTTAAAAACAAAAACACCCCTATACCTATCTTCAATTATACCAATAAAACTGAAGAACTCATTTCTATGTGTTTGATATTTTTGGAAAAGAATGATTTCATTTTGCTCTCTCCACATATCAGCCTGTTTGTCCTCTTGTTTATCTTGTCTCTCTTTCAATTGCACATGCTGATAAAATAAAAAAACCAGCGTTAATGCTGTTGCAAGAGAGCCAGCCGCCTCAATAGTATCCAAGGCGGACTTACCTGCCAACCAAGCTGCGCCAGTAAAAACCCCGACAAAGAAAACAATCACTGCAACAATTATGTATATTGATTCAAAACCACGTTTATTATCTTTCATTTCATAAACCGTATATTTAGTGCATTAAATAGCGGTAAATCCCTTTACCACCGTCCAATTGCTCACTCCCCCAACCTCTCAGCCAATCCGGAATAACGCTCGGTCTTTTTCCGCACCGCCTGTGCCAGCAGGGCGCGATCGCCGTAGAGATCGAGCCGGGCCTTGGCACGGGTGATGCCGGTATAGACCAGCTCGCGGGTCAGCAGCGGGCTGGGGCTGTCGGGCAGCACCAGCACGGTATGGGCAAACTCCGACCCCTGGGATTTGTGGATGGTCATGGCGTAGACCGTCTCGTGGGGCGGCAAGCGGCTGGGCAACAGGGCACGCAGGGTGCCATCCGGCTGCTCGAACCATACCTTGAGCCGCCCGGTTTCATCGGGCAGGCAGAGCCCCATATCGCCGTTGTAGAGGCCGACCCCGTGGTCGTTGCGCACCACCATCACCGGGCGACCGGCATACCAGTCGCCGTCGCGGGCAATCAGGCCAGCCCGTGACAGGGCCAGTTCGAGCCGCTCGTTAAGCCCCAGCACCCCGAACGGGCCATCGCGCAGGGCACAGAGGATCTGGAAGCTGTTGAATGCCTTGAACACGGCGGCGGGCGCTTCCCCCGCGCGGGCCGCCTTCAGATAGCTACCGTAACCGGCTACCCCCTGGGCAATCAGGGCGTCGTAGGCCTCTCCCGCCCAGGGATGCAGGCTGATATCGGCAAAGCCCATGCCCCAGACTGATTCCACCGCCGCGGCATCGCCGCTGTTGCAGGCGCGCGCCAGCTGGCCGATGCCAGAGTGCTGATCAAAGCGCCAGCTCTTGGCCAGCAAGCAGAGGCTGTCGCGCACCGGGGCCCCCGCGGGCGTGCCCTGCAAGCGGTAGCCGGTCTGACGGGAGAGCCAGTCCGCCTGCGCCGGGCTGATGCCCTGTTCGATAAAGCTGCAGATATCACCGAGCACGGCCCCCGCCTCCACCGAGGCGAGCTGATCCTTGTCACCGAGCAGGATCAGGCGGGCGTGGCTCGGCAGTGCATCGAGCAGCCGCGCCATCATCGGCAGATCGACCATGGAGGCCTCATCCACCACCAGCAAGTCGAGGTGCAGCGGGTTGCCCGCGTGGTGGCGGAACTGGCTGCGCCCCGGAATGACCCCGAGCAGCCGGTGCAGGGTGCCCGCCTCGGTGGGGATCGCTTCGACCCACTCGGGGGGCAGATCGAGGGCCTGCAGGGCAGAACCGATACTCTCGGTGAGGCGCGCCGCCGCCTTGCCGGTGGGGGCCACCAGCCGGATCGCCGGGGCCTTGCCTGCTTGCAGGCCGGTCTCCACCAGAATGGCGAGCAGTTTGGCGACCGTGGTGGTCTTGCCGGTGCCGGGGCCGCCGGAGATTACCGCAAAGGGACGCGCCGCCGCGGTGGCCGCCGCCAGCTTCTGGCCGTTGCAACAGAGCGCCTCGGGCACCAGCGCATCCAGCTTGCTCAAATCGCTCGCCGCCTGGGCGCTGGCGAGCAGTGCCTCGATGGCGGGCCAATCCACCTCGTTCGGGAACACCAGATCCAGATACTTTTCGATAAAGTGGCGGGCCGAAAAATCGGGGGCGAGGCGGGCTTTCAGCAGCGCCCGGAACACCAGAGCGTAGTCGCGGGCAAACAGCCGCGACAGGGCCGGGGCTATTTCCGGCCATTCGGCTCGTTCACTCAACGCGCGCAGATGGCGGGCTACCCCCAGTTCAAAATCGTGGTAACGGGTGAGATAGAGCCGTCCGTGCCACAGCCGCAGCGGCCAGCGCGGGGCGAGCCCGTCATCCTGTTCCGTACCCACGAGCGGGCTTGCCGCAAACAGGGCGGGCCAGCGGGCAGGATCCGCCAGATCAGACAACAGATCCCGGCTCTGCTGGGGATCCAGCCCGAACGGTCGCAGGGATCCGGCAGTCAACATTTCAAGCGGCAGACAGACATGGCCGCGGCCCAGCTCGAAGCAGGTGAGCGCCGCGCCCAGCACCAGCTCGGGGCTGCCACCCAGATCGGCCACCAGCCTGGCAAATTGCAGATCCAGCTGGCGGATGCGGCCAGCCAGCGCCAGTGTTTTGAGCCGTTCAACCATCATTGCGCTGGTCACGGTGCTGATCATGGTGCCGCTCATGCCTCTACCTCGTTAAATGCTTGGGATCCCGCTGCTGGCAGCTCACTGCCTTCGCTAAACAACTTATCCAGCCCCAGCACCAGCTCACGGCTCGGGCGGGTATGGAAAATGCCCCCCTGCGGCATGCCGCGCAGGAACAGATAGAAAACCCCGCCAAAATGCTGCTCGAAGTCGTAGCCCGGCAGGCGCAGGGTGAGCAGCCGGTGCAGCGCCAGCGAGTAGAGCTGGTATTGCAGGTCGTAGCGGTGCTCGGCCATCGCCCGCTCCAGCGCCGGACGGCTGTAATCGGCCGGGCTCATGCCGAGGTGGTTCGATTTGTAGTCGAGCAGATACCAGCGCCCCTGCCACTCGAACACCAGATCGATAAAGCCCTTGAGCATCCCCTGCACGGTGGCAAAGCTGAGCGGCTTGTTGCCCCGCGACAGCGGGTCGTGCTGCTGGCAGAGGGCCGTCAGCGCCGGTGCCGTCACCCGCCCCATGGGCAGGAAGAACTCCAGCTCCACCTGTTTGCGCTCGGGGGCCAGATCCCGCAGCCGCACCGGCTCGCCAAAGCCTGTTTCCAGCGGGGTATCCAGCACCGCCTCCACCTGCTGTTGCAACACGGGGGCCCAGCTCTCGTCGAAGCCGTCCTGCGCCAGCAGGGTGGCAATATGCTCCGCCAACGGCTCGCCCGCGGCGCTTTGAAAGTCGATGGTCTCGAACAGACTGTGCAGCAAGGTGCCGGGGCGCGCGCCCTTCGGGAAAGTGAAGATGGAGGGCTGGGGCGCCTCGTCCGGTTGCTCGGAAGCCAATGCAGCCGCCTCGGTGACGACCTCGTCATCGAAGCCGGGATTGGCCAAGACCCCCTTGCTGTGACCGTGGCCCTGCGCCGCCAGCCCGGAGTAGGAGCTGATCCACCAGTCCCGCTCAAGGGAACCGCCAAAGTGGCGCACCTGCGGCTCGCCCAGCTGATCCTCCTCTGGCGGCAGCGGGGCCGGACGGGTGAGCGAGGGCTCACCGACGGCCACTCCGGGCAGCGCCTGCGACAGCTCGGTCAGAGCGGTCGCCAGCGTCTGCGCATCCCCCTCTTCGCCCTTTTGCAGCAGGTAGCCGATGGCGGTGTGGTGCAGGTCGGTCTTCTCCGACTTGCCCGCCCCCGCCCGCACCGGTGCCAGCCCCAGCCAGGTGGCGTAGACGCCCCGGGTCAGGGCCACATAGAGCAGTCGCAAATCTTCGGCAAGGCGCTCCCTGTCCGCTTCGGCGAGCGACGAGTCGGCGTCGGTCAGATCGAGAATGGTGCGATTGCCCGCCTCGTCCGCTTCGTGATAGAGCGGGGTCTCGGCGGTTCTGTGGCTGCAGATAAAGGGAAGAAACACCAGCGGGTACTCCAGCCCCTTGGATTTGTGGATGGTGACGATCTGCACCAGCTTGCGCTCTGATTCGAGGCGCAGTACCTGCTCAGCATCCTGCCCGTTAGGGCGGCTCACCGCCTCCCCCAGCCAGCGCAGCAGGGCATATTCCCCATCCAGCTCACTGCTCACCTGTTGCAGCAGTTCGCCAAGATGGAGGAAGTTGGTCAGCCGCCGCTCGCCATAGGGGCTCGCCAAAAGCGAAGAGGCGAGATTGCGCCGGTGCAGCAGGGCCCGCAGCATCGCCAGCACGCCGCGGCGGTGCCAGATCTTGCGGTACTCCATAAACTCCTGCACCGCGCTCTCCCACGCCCGCTCGTCGCTGGCCAGCCCATCGAGCGCCTTGGCGTCGAGATCAAACAGGCCGGTCGCCAGAGCCGCCCGCAGGCTGCGCTCCTCGCTCGGGTTCTGACAGGCGTGCAAAATCAGCAAAATCTCCCGCGCCTCCACCTGCTCCAGCACGCTCTCGCGGTTCGACAGATAGACGGAGGCGATGGCGAGCCGCGCCAGCTCCTGCTGCACCAGCTTGCCCTCGGCGCCGGTGCGCACCAGCACGGCGATATCCCCGGCCTTCACCGCCTTGTCGCCGATCAGCGCCTTGCCCTCGCGGGCCAGGGTCAGCAGGCGGTGGATCTCGGCGGCGGTGGCGCGGGCCATCTTGCTCTGGTAATCCCCCCGATTGAAGGTGGGCTGGCCGCTCAGCTGCCAGCAGTGGAGCACGGGCGCGGCTTCGCCATCGAGCAGCAGCGCCTTGCTCTTGCCCTGCGCCTCCACCGGCAGGAAGGGGATATCCGCCTCGTAGATAAAGGGATCCTTGGCCCGTTCGAACAAGCCGTTGACCGCCCCCACCAGCGCACTGCTGGAGCGCCAGTTGCGCCCGAGGGTGTAGTGGGCGCTCACATTTCGCCGCGCCTGAATGTAGGTAAAGATGTCGGCGCCGCGAAAGCCGTAGATGGCCTGCTTGGGGTCACCGATCATCAAGAGCGCCGTGTCTGTGTGGCCGCCGTAAAGCCGATGGAAGATGCGGTACTGCTGGGGGTCGGTATCCTGAAATTCGTCGATCATCGCCACCCGATAGGTGGCGCGAATACGCTCGCAGAGCCGCTCGCCAAGGCTGGAGCCGAGCGCCCCGTCGAGATCTTTGAGCAGGTCATCGAACGAGAGCTGATGGGCCTGCCGCTTGCTCGCCTGCATCCGGCTGCGCACCACTTTGGCCGCCCGTTGCAGGATGAGATCCCGA
The DNA here is from genome assembly GCF_040907945.1 of Aeromonas sp. s11. Lineage (NCBI taxonomy): Bacteria > Pseudomonadati > Pseudomonadota > Gammaproteobacteria > Aeromonadales > Aeromonadaceae > Aeromonas > Aeromonas sp. s11. The sequence goes on from NZ_JBFOCU010000047.1 coordinate 10,722, forward strand.
ATGCCGGGGCGGCTCGCCAGCAGTTCATCGATTTGGCTGAACAGCGGCAGGGTCGGCACGGCGCCCCCCTTCTTGAGGTTCTCCTCCAGCACCGTCTGGCCGAAACGCTCCAGCTCCTTGGGAATGGCGTAACCACTGCTCTCGTCCTGCGCCCAGTCGGCTATCTTGGCAAGCCACCCTTCGTAGTTCTTGCCGGTGTAGCGGCTGATCTGGCCGTCGGTCTGGCGGCGGATCTCGTCCATCTGCGCCAGCCATTCGCGCTTCACCGCCGCGATGCGACTCATGGCCGCCTGATGGCGGGCGGCGAGGGTCTCATCCCCCAGCGCGGGGTGGATCTCCAGCTCGCTGTTGTCGAGCCAACTGCCCATCTCCCGCAGCAGGGCGGCGGGGCTCGGCCAGAGCGCGCGCACCGCGCTGGCGAGGGCTTTATCCACCGGATAGAACTCGGATCGCCAGTAGTCGCTCACCGCCTGCAGCCTGAGCTGGCTGTCGTCGGTGAGAAATTCGGTTTCAAAGAGGGCACCCGACTCGAAGGCGTTCTGTTTCAGCATCCGCTGGCAGAAGCCGTGGATGGTAAAGACCGCCGCCTCGTCCATCTGCCGCTCGGCGGCCAGCAGGCGGCGGGCCGCCAGCTCGTGATCCTCCACCTCTGCAAGCAGTTGGGCCAGCAGGGTGTCACTGCTATGGCCACGCATAAAGGCGAGGCGCGCCTCGTGAATGCGACCGCGGATCCGCCCGCGCAGCTCGGCGGTGGCCGCTTCGGTAAAGGTCACCACTAGGATCTCGGTCACCGAGAGCGGCCGCTCGTGGGCGCTCGGCTGACCGGCATCGGCGCCCTCCTCTATCAGCGGGCCATGGCCCAGCAGCAGGCGCAGGTAGAGACCGGCGATGGTGTAGGTCTTGCCGGTACCGGCAGAGGCTTCAATCAGTCGTTCACCATGGAGGGGAAAACGCAATGTATTGAGCGGGTTAGCCATTATTTCAGCTCCTCCAGGGTCTTGAGCAGCGGGGTCAGGTGTTCGCGGGCCAGCGCCTGCAACTGGCCCAGCACCTCGTCATCGAGTTCGGGGAAGCAGCGGGCAACATAAGGGTCTTCCCCTTCCCCCTTGATCATCCAGCCGCCGTTGAAACGGGTGAGGGCCGCCTTGTCGGCCGCCTCCGGCTTGTCGGGATCCTTCTCGATCGCCTTGAGCCAATCCCAGGCAGTGTTGGGGAAGAAGGGCAGCGGCCGCTTCATCCCCTGCACCCAACAGGCCACCAGCGCCGCCAGTTTGGGGCGCGCCTCGTCAGCAGCGAGCTTGGCTAACCGCAGACTCTGTTTGGTATCGAACAGCAGGGTGTCACCGGGGGCGCCACTCAATGAGAGGCAGAGGTGCTGGATCCAGCCCAGCAGCAGATCCTTGCCGTTGAAGCTGCCGGGTTTGACCACCAGCAAACGCCCCTTCTGGGTGTCGATCCACCCTTGCAGCTGGCCCTGAGTGAGGGAGATATCGATCTCCACCGCCTGCTTTTCTGACTCATTGGCAGCAACCCATGGCCGCAGCCGATCCGCCAGCTTGCCCATCTCGGCATCCAGATCGTCCAGCAGCAGGCTGCCGAACCACCCTTGCGGCAACAGGCCGGTGAGCTGCAACCGCTCGCGTCGCTCGGTACTTTCACCTTCTGCCAGATGGGCATCGAGCAGCAGATCTTTCAGCTGATAATGTTGCAGGCCATCCAGCTCGAACGGCTCGCAGTCCTCGATGTTGGCCTCGTTCAGTTCAAACCACACCTTGAGGCGACGGTTGAGGAAATATTTGGTGGGCTGGCGATAGAAGCGCAGCAGCTCCGCCAGCTCCAGCCCCTGCTCCTTGCCCCATTCGGGAGGTAAAGGCAGCTCGCCGCTCTGGAAGTTGGCCGCGCCGCGCACCGGATTGAGGGCGGGCAGCCAGTCGGCGGCGTAGGTAAAGAGGCGCGAACCCGGCTCCGGGTAGAAGTAGTTGCGGCTGTAGGGGGTGAGCGGGTGCGCCACCATCAGGTGGTTGAGCAGCCGCTTGCCGGAGGTTTCGTCATCGAGATCCTCATCCCCCGCCAGCACAAAGCCCTGCCGCACATAGTCGATCAGCTCCGCCAGCAGCACCGAGGGCACCTTGTCGCTGTTGTCCTGCGCGCTGAAACCCTGATAACTGATATAGAGCCCCTGCTGGGCACTCAGCAGGGCCTCGAGGAAGAGGTAGCGGTCATCATCGCGACGGGAGCGATCCCCACGCCGCGACGCCACCGCCATCAGGTCGAACCCCATGGGGGCCAGGGTGCGCGGGTAGACGCCATCGTTCATGCCGAGCAGGCAGACCTGCTTGAAGGGGATGGAGCGCATCGGCATCAGGGTGCAGAAGTTCACCTGACCGGCGAGGAAACGCTGGCTGGAGCGGGACTCTCCCAGCACGCTGCCGAGATAATCCTGCAACAAGTCGGCGGTGATGGGTTGATCGAAGCGGGCCTCGCCGAGCCGGGTCTGCCAGTCGGCCAGCTGACTGCGAATAAGCTGAAGCTGACGTTCTTCATCTTCGTCGGCCACATAGAAGCGCTCCAGCAGCGCCAGCAGGCAAGCGTTCCACTCCGCCAGCGGCTGCGCCTGTTGCAGGCGGGGCAGGAATTCGGCCAGCGAATCGACAAACCAGGCGAGCTTGCCGAGTGCCAACCCCTGCTGACCCTCGATATCGGCGTAGGGCAGGATGCCCGCCACCGGCTCGCCATCCCCCATGGCAAAGCCGAGCAACATGCGGCGCAGACCGAACAGCCAGCTGTTGCCGGACATGGGCGGCAGATCGAAACGGACGGGATAGCCGTCGTCCAGCCCCCAGCGAATGCCGGTCTCCTGCACCCAGACCCGCAGCTGGTTGAACTCCTCGTCATCCAGATCGAAACGGCGCAGCACGGCGGGCACCTCGAGAATGGCGAGCAGCTCGCCAGCCCCGAAGCGGGCATTGGGCAGCCTGAGCAGGGCGAGGAAGCTCTGCAGCAGCGGGCTCTCCTGACTCGCCGCCCGATCCGATACCGCAAACGGGATCTGGCCCCGCGCCCCGAACACCGCCTGAATGTAGGGGCCGTAGCTGTTCACATCCGGCATCATCACCACCACATCTTTCGGGGTGAGGGCGGGATCCTGCTCGAACAGCGCCAGCAGCCGGTCGTGCAGCACTTCCAGCTCGCGCATCGGGCCGTGGCAGGCGTGGATCTGCAAGGATCCATCCGCCGGATCGATGGGGCTCTTGTGATGGCTGCTGTCGAGATCGAACTGACCGGCGCCCCGCTCAGCCAGCTCCAGCACATCCTTCTGGATGGCGCGCAGCAGGCTGACATTGCCTTTGCCATCCACCTCGTCGATATCGACGAAGGCCTCGATTTGCGGCACCTCCAGCTCCATCAGCTGATGCAGGTAGTCGCGCCCCAGCTTGCCCATGGAGGCGAGCAGCGGGTTGGCGGGGCCTTGCAGGGTCTCGATATCGGTGCCGGGTTTGAGCTTGTTTTCGAGGCGTGCCAACGTCTTGCGATCCAGCAGATCCCCCCAGTAGTAGCGGCAGGGGTTGGTGACGAACAGGTGCACCTCCACCTCCGGCCGGCTGCCGAGGGCCAGCAGCGCCTCCACATAGCGCGGCGGCAGCGCCGAGATGCCAAACACAAAGACCCGCTGCGGCAGCTTGCCCGGCAGATCGGCGGTACGCTCCAGCTCGTGGATAAACTCCTCGTAGAGGTTGGCGCGGTGGTAACCGCTCGGAGAGAGCGCCAAGGTGCGGGCCACCAGCTCACGCCACAGCTCGGGCTGCCAATCCTGACCGCTCACCCCGGCCAGCTCCTGACTCAATCCTTCCCCCTCTTCCCAACGGGCGATCCAGTCCGGCCGGTAGACCAGATACTGGTCAAAGAGATCCGCTACCTTCTGGCAGAGCTGCCACAACCGCACCTGCTCGGGATCCCTGGCGGAATCCTCATCATCTCCGCCGCCCAGATAGGCGGCGAGCGGGGCAAAAGCAGGACGACCCAGCAAGGCAGGCAAAATGGTCATCAGCTGCCAGCTCATGGATCCCTTGTTGTAGGGGCTCTGGCGCGGCACATCTGCCAGCACCCGGGTGAACATCTCCCAGATAAAACTGGCGGGCAGCGGAAAGTCGATATTGGCGGCAATGCCGAACGCTTTGGCCAGCTCCAGCTTGAGCCACTGGGCCATGCCCGGGCTCTGCACCAGGATCTGCTCCCGATCGAAGGGGTGAGAGAGAGGGGCCTGCCGGATGCGGCTCACCAGCAGCTCTTTGAGCAGATCCAGCTGATTGGAGTGGTAGAGGGTAAACATGAGCAATTCCCGCCTGTGGATGAGAGGGGGCGAGGGAAAAGGCGAGCCATTTCCGTCACTTCACAAGAAAAGGAATTGTCGGGGATCGGGGGATAAGATGCAAAAGGCACTTGTGGCCAGCAGGTGGGCAAACCGCTGAACCATGAGGGGGGCCGCAGATTTGTGCAGCTGCCTCACCGCCTCGGAAAACGCAGACAGAAAAAAGCCGGTGCAGTTGCACCGGCCAAAAGGCTTGGAAAACTCAAACTGACTGGCTGTTACCAGTTTTTGCCGAGACGGGCATCCAGACTGAAAGCCCCTGCTCCAGCCGCCGCCAGCGCCAGGAAACCACCTGCCACTGAGACGTTCTTCATAAACATCAGCATCTGCATCTGTTCTGCAGGCTGATAGTGGAAAATAAAGGCAGCCATCAGGGTGAAACCGGCCAGCAGCACGGAGAGGCTGCGGGTAAAGAGACCCAGCACGACGGCAAGGCCACCACCCAGCTCAAGCAGGATCACCAGCGGCAACATAAAGCCCGGTACGCCCATCGCTTCCATATAGCCCTGAGTACCGGCATAGCCGCCGATCTTGCTCCAGCCCGCCATTACGAACATCAGCGCCAGCAGTACACGACCCGCCAGCAGCGCTACATCTTTCATCTTGTCCATTTCATCTTCCTCGTTTGTGTCACATCACCGCTGACTGCTTCAGGGTAGGTCAAATAACAGAGCTTGGCTGGCACTGGTCGCAACCAGCTCCCACCGGTATTCATCACGACTGAGTACCCCGTCGCCGGGTCGGGCAGCCAGACCGTTGGCGGTCAACTCCCCTGAAATCATCTGCAGGTAACCGTGTCGGCCAGCCAGTGCCCATTCGAGCGTCTCGCCCGGGGCCAGTTCCAGCCGCCATACGCGGGCCTGTTGGCGGATCCGCAGCGATCCATCCGCACCATCCGGTGACGCAACCAGCGTCATGCCCGGCCTGGACTCGATCTTCTTCTGCTGATATCCGGGTGGCGTGCCGAACTCGTTCGGCTCGATCCAGATCTGCAACAGGGAGAGAGGATCCGTCTGCGAGGGGTTGTACTCGCTGTGGCGGATCCCGCTGCCTGCGCTCATCAGCTGGAAATCCCCTGCCGGGATCTGCTCGGCATGGCCGAGGCTGTCCTTGTGCTCTATGGTGCCTTGCAGCACGCAGGTGAGGATCTCCATATTGGCGTGAGGGTGGGTGGCGAATCCGCCACCCGGCGCAACCAGATCCTGATTGATCACCCGCAGTACCGAGTGTCCCATCCACTCCGGGTCATAGTAGTGACCGAAGGAGAAACTGTGGCGCGCGTCCAGCCAGCCAAAGTTGGCCTTGCCCCGCGCCTCTGCGGCTCTCAATTGCATCATGGTCTGCTCCTCACCTATCGGGACGGTTGATTAACGCTGTTTGCCGCTACCGATGCCGAACGGAATACGGTATTCGCTGCTCTGGTCAGCCAGGCTGACGGTCAGGTTGCCCTGGGTACGGCTCGGGATCCGCACCTGCTGGGTGCCAGTCAGGTTGGCGTGGACTGATGCCAGCAGATCGCCAGACTCGTCACGCACTTCCAGCATCGGATTGGCTTTGCCATCCATTGCGGCAGTAGCGTTCCAGTTCACAAACAGCACGCCGGGCATGGCATTGAAGTCAGCCGGTACGGAAGCTTGGGCGAAACCTGTGGTCATCAGGCCTGCAACGGCCAGCATCTTGATTACGTTTTTCATGTTCATTCACTCTCTTGTTTTATATGTCATTGCCAAGGCCTTTTCGGCCAGAATCAATGCATCCATGCAAGAGGTTATTCAAATAGTGTGTTGTTCTTTCACCGACATCAGACAGACCGATTTGGTGTGTCACAGTGCGGAACTACCCGCATATTTGGCCGCTCGACGTTCCTGCCTAAGCGTTGATTGAATATTAAAGTGACATGACCTAACTTGTTAGCGAGATAAACTGGCAAACATATTCAAAAAAATTGAAGGTGAGGAATGGCCAAGGAATCGAACAAGGAGCGGGCGCTGACCCTGGAGGCAATCCGGGTGCTGGACGCCATCGACCGCCGCGGCAGCTTTGCGGCGGCGGCCGACGAGCTGGGCAAGGTACCCTCGGCATTGAGTTATACGGTGCAGAAGCTGGAAGACGAACTGGATGCCATGCTGTTTGACCGCAGTGGCCACCGCACCAAGTTCACCCCGGCGGGGCGCATGCTGCTGGAGCGCGGCCGGGTGCTGCTGGAGGCAGCCGAACATCTGGTAGGCGAGACCCGGGCATTGGCTCGTGGCTGGGAGACCGACATCACAGTCGCCGTCGATGCGCTGGTCCCGGTGCAGGCCCTCTACCCCTTGGTGGAGAAGCTGGCCGAGCAGACCGATACCCGACTGCGGCTGCGGGCCGAGGTGCTGGCGGGTAGCTGGGAGTGTCTGGAAGATGGCCGCGCCGACCTGCTTATCTCCTCCATCAACCCGGACATCATGATGACCGGCATCAAGCATCAGGTGATCAAGGACGAGGTGATGCTCTACGTCGCCCATCCCGATCACCAGCTGCATCAGGAGCCGGAGCCTCTGGCTGACGAAACCCTGCGCCGCTACCGCGCCATCGCGGTCGCCGATACCGCCCTGCGCAAGCCGGTGCTCACCTACCGCCTGCTCGACAAGCAGCCGCGCCTCACCGTCAGCACCATGACGGAGAAACGGGATGCCCTGCTGGCGGGTATCGGCGTCGGTACCATGCCGCAGAGCTGGATTGAGGAGGACATCCGGGCCGGACGACTCAAGGTGATCAGCCCCGAATATCGCCATCATATCCAGGTCGTGCTGGCCTGGCGGCGAGACACCATGGGCAAGGCCAAAAGCTGGCTGGTGCGGGAGATACCAAAAATATTTGCGGCTGGTGAAAAATGAGACACAGTTAACAGACCGCTCAATAGCTGCCTCACTTGACACCCAGCTCTTTTATTGGTTCCATAGCCGCCTCATTTGAACCAATGGAATCTGTAAAAAATGAAAAAGAGTTTGCTGGTTGCCCTCACCACCCTGCCCCTGTTTGCCAATGCTGGCCTGATGGACTCGCTGACCGACAGCGTCACCAGCAGCGTCAAGGATGCAGCTAATACCGCCGTATCCGGTGCAGTGGACAGCGCATCCAACGAAGCCATCAAGAAGGCACTGGATATCAAGGAAGGCGGCTCCAACAAGCAGGCTATTAAAGAGAAGCTGGGTGCTCCTGCCACCACCAAGACCGAATCCGGTCTGGAAGTGTGGGCTTATGATCTGGATGCCCTGAAGAAGGCCTCTCCGCTGCTGGCAGAAACCACCAAAACCCTGCTGAAAGATACAGACGCAGCCAAGAAGAACGTCGTTATCAAGTTCGAAGGTGATACCGTCAAGAAAGTAGACCTGACCGACAAGGCTCAGGGCTAAGTTCGCTCGTCCGGTGGAGTGGCTGCACGCCCGCATCGGCACAGATAGCAAGAGGGGGAGCATCAGGCTCCCCCTCTTTCATTATCGGTTTGTTACACCTTGAAGCGATGTACCAACGCCACCAGCTGGCGATTGGACTCCAGCAGGGTGGCCGAACTCTGTTCGGTATTCTGACCGTTATCCACCAGCAGATTGACCATGTCGCGGATGGTGACCATGTTGCGGTTGATCTCTTCGGTCACCCGGCTCTGCTCCTCTGCCGCAGTCGCAATCTGGGTACCCAGATCGTTTATTTGCACCACGGCATCCGCCATCTTGTCGAGCCCGCCTGTCACCTGCTCGGTATTCTCGGTCGCCGCCTGGCAGCTCTGCTTGGTGTGCTCCATGGCCACCACGGCCTCCGCCACCCCCTGCGTCAACCGGGAGAGCATGCTCCCCACCTCGGCAGTGCTATTCTGGGTTCTAGCCGCCAGTGCGCGCACCTCATCAGCAACCACGGCAAAACCACGGCCCTGCTCACCGGCCCGCGCCGCCTCGATGGCCGCGTTGAGTGCCAACAGGTTGGTCTGGGCAGCAATATCGCCGATCACGCTGAGTACACTGCTGATCTGGCGAGCATCTTCCTGCATCCCCAATACCTTGGTCGCAGCAAGATCCACTTCATCGATCAGCGCCGCCACACTGGCAGAGGCCTGACCCACAACCTGACGGGACTGAATCGCCTGACCATTGGCAGACTCGGTAAAGCTGGCGGAATCGCTCGCGTGGTGCGCCACACTGTCGGCAGTGGAGCTGAGCTCGGTCAGGGCTGTCACTATCTGATCGGTCTCGGCAGCATGCTCACCTAGAATACGTCTGGCCTGGATCGTCTGCTGGTCAAGCTGGGCCAATTCACGGGTAATCAGCTCTGTGGTCTCGGTCACCTGCAACATCATCTGCTGCAGATAGGCGATAAAACGGTTCACCGATTGGGCGATATGGTCCAGCTCATCGTGCCCCTTGACCCGGATCCGGGCAGTCAGATCAGCATCTCCGGCCGAGAGCGCATCGATGTTCTGCTTGAGGGTGTCGAGTCGACAGCCCAGCTGCTTGATGGCCATCAACATCAGCGCAAACAGCAGCACCACTAGCGGTAGCTGGATCGCTGCCAGCGTCTTGAGCACCTCCTGACTGTCGTGGGTAAGGGTGCTGGTCGGCAGCGCCGCCGCCAACAGCCAGGGGGTTCCTTCGATGAGTTGCATCAGCAATGTCTGCTCTTCACCCAAATCCTGAAAGGTAGTGCGCTGCAACGCGGCGCCATTACCTTGCCCCAGCAGGCTGGCGATGGCGCTGGCAAAGGGATAGTCCCCGTGAGATGAGAGGTTGCCCAGCACCACATCCCCGCTCAAACGACCATTCTTGCTGAGGATCTTGCCATCGGCCTCGACGATCATCACCTGACCACCGATCTCCTGCTCTTTTTTGGCGACCAGATCATTGAAGAAACCCAGCGTCACATCGATGGTGGACACCCCGTAAAGGGAACCGTCACGATAGATCCCCATGGCACAGTTGGTGCGCGGCTGTTGGCTGGCACCATCCTTGTAAGCCGCCGCCCAGACACACATGCCTTTCGCCGCCTGCTGCCCGGCTCTGTGCCAGGGCTGATCGAAATAGTTGGGCGCCTCGGCCGAGTTCCAGTAGGTATTGGGGATCAGCTTGTTGGCACCATCCCGATGAAAGAAGGTACTGAACTTGATGCGACCGACTTCCCGCTGATCCGGCATCGGCCAGATGCCGCCACCAAACACCATCGCATTGCCATATTGATCGATCAGAGCAGGGAGAACGGCATCGATTTGCTCGCTCGGCAGTTGGGCCACCAGCTGAGTGATACTGCGTGACTGGCTCTGCACCCCGTTGAGCTGATCGCGAATGTCGGTCGCAATCTCGCTGACCCGCAGCACCAGATTCTGCTCACCCGCCCGTTGCAGCTCGGGTTTGACCCATAACTGGATGCCGATTACGGTCAGCACACAGACCGCCACCATGAATCCCAGAAAAACGGCGGTATATCGCCCCTTGATTGTCCCCAGATCCCAACCCATACCCTCTCCTGTTTTCGGCCACTGCTAACTGCAGCTTGTTATATGAGCGGGCATTATCTTGCAATTCGCTCACGGCGCGTTTGCCATCGCTCACATAAGCGACAGCAAGATAAGGATTCGAGCGAAAATGGATCGATACGATCACAAAAAGGGTGGCCTCGGCCACCCTTGGGTTGATAACAGCTGGCGCTGTTACTGGTTCGCTTCGGCGAACTGCTTCATTGCTTCGGCGTGCTTGGTCATGCCGGCGGCACGCTCGTTGAGCTTCTTGATGAACTCCGCCTTCTTGGCAGGATCTTCAATGCGGTCATAACGTTGCTGCAGGTTGGCCTGGCTCTGCTCCGGGGTCATGTTCTGCATGCGGGCCATCTTGTCGTGGCGACCACCGTGGTGTTTGCCACCCATCATGCCACCACCGTCCATCGGGCAATCCACCATGGCACCGGGCTGGCCGGTGGGGGCTGCTTCACTGGCTGCATAGGCACCCAGCGGCAGGCCAAGGATCAGGGTGGCGGTCAGCAGGGTTTTGGTCAGCTTTTTCATGGTCTATCTCCTGTAGGGATGATTCTGGTTCGGCGCTCTTGCCTTGCCCTCAAGTAAACACCCTATCGGTGTCTGAACTTTGCCAGCATCGCCCTTTTTTGTAGCAGAGTGTGGCATCGTGCGGATCTGGCACACTTTGACACAAACCGCCGGGCGGATTTTCGTATACTCGTGCCAACGCCAAGCAGGGGAGGTATTCATGAACCAGGGCAACACCCACATTCTGGTGGTCGACGATCACAGCGAGATCCGCGATCTGTTGAAGCGCTTTCTGGAACAGCACGGCCTGCGAGTCAGCTGTGCCCGGGATGGCAAGGAGATGAAGCGGCTGCTGGAGGAGCGGGAGTTCGACCTGCTGGTGCTGGATCTGATGATGCCGGGTGAAGATGGCCTGACCCTCTGCCGCGAGCTGCGGGTCAAATCGAACCTGCCCATCATCATGCTGACTGCTATGGGAGAAGAGACCGACCGCATCATCGGATTGGAGATGGGGGCCGACGACTATCTGGCCAAGCCTTTCAATCCGCGCGAGCTGCTGGCGCGCATCAAGGCGGTGATGCGCCGCACCCAGGCCGACACCCAGCCCGCCGCCGAAACCCTGACCCGGGATCTGCGCTTCGATCGCTGGCTGCTCGACGTCAATCGCCGGGAGCTGGTCGATGAGGATGGGGTGGGCCTGAGCCTCTCCACCGCCGAATTCGATCTGCTCAAGGTGTTTCTCGAACGCCCGCAACGGGTGCTGAGCCGGGATCAACTGCTGGATCTGGCCCGTGGCCGCGAGGCGGTAGCCTTCGATCGCGCCATCGATACTCTGGTAAGCCGCCTGCGCCGCAAGCTGGAGCGGGATCCCAAGAATCCGGAGCTGATCAAGACCATCTGGGGTGGAGGTTATATGTTCTCGGCCGATGTGACGCAGGTTTAAGCAGTGGGTACCTTGCGACGACTGTGGGCACGGATGTGGCCCAAGGGGCTGACCGGCCAGATCATTCTGGTGGCGCTGGCAGGGTTGATCCTGATCCAGCTGCTCAGCATCCAGATCTACCGCACGGATCGGGAGGAGGCGCTCGGCTTCGTCAACAGCCGCAACGCCATGCAGCGGATCATCTCGGTGGTCAGACTGCTCTCCCTCTCTCCCCCGTCCCTCTATGACGAGATCCTCAAGGCGAGCCGCAGCGAGACCCTGCTGCTGCGCCTCTCCGACGAACCGCTGCAACCGGATAACCGCAGCCCCCGCTTCGAGCAGCTGGTGCGCTCGCGCCTCAACTACCCCCCCGGCCTCACCGTCGAGATCAGCGCCGAGCTGAAAGAGGATAACCAGCGCAGCAAGGCGTGGGAACATCACGCCCGCATGATGCGGGATCGCAAGGGGCCGCCCCCACCACGGGATATGCGGCTTTATGGCTCCATCGAACTGCCGCAGGGGGGCTGGCTGCAGTTCAGCTCGCTGGTCGACAAGGAGGCGGGCAGCTGGTCGTGGCAGACCACCCTCAACCTGATGCTGGTCGCCAGTCTGGTGATCGGACTGATGGTGCTGCTGTTTCGCCGTGCCACCCGCCCACTCAAGCAGCTGGCAGGCAATGCGGAGCGGCTCGGACGGGGCGAGGATATCGAGCCCTTGAAAGAGGAGGGGCCGACCGAGATCCGCGAATCGATTCAGGCCTTCAACCGGATGCACACCCGGCTAGACCGCTTCGTGCAGGACAGAACCCGGATGCTGGCGGCCATCTCCCACGATCTGCGCACCCCCATCACCAGCCTGCGGCTGCGCACCGAATTTCTGGCCGATGGTGAGGACAAGGAGCGCATCCAGCAGACCCTGCAACAGATGGAGCAAATGCTGGCCGCGACCCTCAGCTTTGCTCGCGAGGAGGGGCAGCAGGAAGCCACTCGCGAACTGGATCTGGTGAGTCTGCTGGTCAGCCTGTGCGATGACTATGCCGATACCGGCCAGCCGGTCACCTGTCTGGCGGAGGGCAAAGAGGTCTACGCCTGTCGGGCCAACACCCTGCGCCGGGTGCTGCAGAACCTGATCGGCAACGCCATCAAATATGCCGGCAGCGCCGAAGTGTCGCTGGAGCGACGCAAGGAGGAGCTGTTGATCCGGGTCTGCGATAATGGGCCGGGGATCGATCCGGCGCGGCTCGAGGATGTGTTCAAACCGTTCGTGCGGCTCGACGAGGCGCGCAACACCGAGTCAGGCAGCGTGGGGCTCGGGCTCTCCATTGCCCGCACTCTGGTCCATCAGCACGGCGGCGAGCTGACCCTGCTCAATCGGCCACAGGGGGGACTGGAGGCGCGGATCAGCCTGCCGCTGTAAGTAGTTACTCTATCCGCCAGCCTTGTCATGGCGCCATTTGCATCATGCAAACTTCATCATTTTGGCGCTTGTTCTTCGATCAGAAAGGCGGTGATAATCGATGACCACGGGACGGTATACGGCAACGGATTGGAGCAAGGATGGCCTCTTCCAGGACAGGAGTCATAGTCAGTATCGGGTGGGGGCTCCTGCTGCTCGCCCTTGCTCTACCTGCCTGGGCCAAAGCCCCGGAAGAGCCGATCATCATTACCAACTCCAAAGCCTGGCAGCCCTTCTCCTATATCAATGAGTCGGGCCAGCCGGATGGCCTGCTGATCGATTTGTGGCGTGAATATGCCAGGGTCACCGGCCAGAAGATCGAGTTCAGGCTGGTCGACTGGCAGGGCTCCCTCGACCTGCTCCATGAGGGGAAAGCCGACGTTCACGCCGGACTGCTCTGGTCACCGGAGCGGGACAAACTGTTCGACTATGGCCGGCCTCTCGCCCAGCTCGACTCCCAACTCTTCTTCTCGAGCGAACTGCGCGGCACCGATGTACATTACTACCTGCTCCATGAAACGGTCGGTGTGGTAGCCGGTGGCTACGAGGAGTATTACGCCAGACGCTACTTTCCCGGCACCAGACTGCAGACCTTCAATGACAATGACACCCTGCTGGCGGCAGCCTTTCGGGGCGACATAAAAGCCTTTATCGCCGATCTGCAGGTCGCCAACTTCTACATCTATACCTCGGACGATCCCACCCGCTTTATTCCGGTTCGCCACCTCTATACCGACCAGATCCGCTTTGCAGTGAAAAAGGGCGACCTTGCCCTGTTAAACCGGCTGGAAGAGGGGTTCGCCAAGCTCAAAGAGAGCGATCGGGAGCGGGTTATCCGCAAATGGATGCATGTCGAAACCGTCTACCCCATCCATCTCGGTCCCTGGCTACTGTTTGCCGGAGTGTTAATCATGGTGGCCTACATAGTGCAACTACGCCGCGCTGTTGCCAGCCGCACCACCGAGTTGAGCCGCGCCAACGCCAGACTGGAGAAACAAGCCAGTACCGACCCCCTGACCGGCCTGCTCAACCGACGGGCATTCATGCCCGCCATGGAACAACGGCTGGCAAGCGGGGAGCCCTGTGCTCTGCTGCTGTTCGATGTGGATCACTTCAAGGAGACCAATGACCGCTTTGGTCATGGCATCGGGGATCTGTTGCTGGAAAAGCTGGCCACGACTGTGACCAACCTGTTGCCCGAAGAGGCTCTGCTGGCTCGCATCGGCGGCGAGGAGTTTTGCCTGCTGCTGCCGCTGGCCACATTGGCAGAGACAGATCAATGGGCCGAGCGTATCTGCCTGGAGATCAACCGGCAGACCCTGCACACCAGCAGCGGCGAGGTGACCCTCTCCATCAGCACCGGGGCAGTCTGGGTCGCCGCAGAGAGAGAGGCTGATGCCGACCAGCTACTGCGGCAGGCTGACGCCCTCATGTATCAGGCCAAGGGACTGGGACGCAATACCTGGCGAGCCGCCCCCTATCAGGCATAGTCCCCTGACGGACACGCAATAAAAACGGCCGCCATCGGAAGATGGCGGCCGCATGACAGGTTCCCTATCAGAAGTTGTAAGTCACGCCCAGGTTGTAGCGGCGACCATCCAGCACAGTGCCATAGCTGCTGTAATCTACCGTCTTGTCGAACAGGTTGTAGACCCCGGCGGTCAGATCCAGATGCTCGTTGGCCTTGTAGACCAGGCCCATATCAAAGAAGGTGTAGGAAGGAGTCCCCTCCGCCATCTTGACCCGGCTCAGGTATTCGGAGGTCTCGCCACGGAAGTTGACCCGTGACCAGAGGCTGAGATCCTCGGTGGTTTGCCAGTCAACACTGCCGTTGAACATGTGACGGGGCATCTGGTTGAGGGCATGACCCGCCAGTGGACCACTCTTCTGCTCGGATTGGGTAAAGGTGTAGCTGGAGCTGACCGACCAATCCTCATTGATGGCCCAATCCATCATCCCCTCGACACCGCGCATGTTCGCCTTGTCGACGTTGACCCGATCACTGATGAAGTCATAGCTGTGACCATTGAGGCTACAGGCGGGATCACTCTTGCTGGTGCAGCGACGCACTTCGGAGATCTTGTTCTTGAAGTCGGTGTTGAACAGGGTAACCCCGGCGTTGAAGCCCTGATGACCGTTCCACAGCAGGCCAATCTCTTCACTCACGCTGGTCTCGGGTTTGAGGTCCGGGTTGCCGACCAGCATGCCATCCAGGCTGCCACCACCGGTGACCTGACCCCAGTTGGCCGCCGACATCCGCAAGTCAGGAGAGCGGTAACCGGTCGATACGCCTCCTTTCAGGGTCCAACTGTCATCCAGATGCCAAACTCCGTAGAGGCGCGGGCTCCAGTGAGAGCCGTAATTCTGATCCCGATCCATGCGGGCGCCACCGGTCAGGGCAAAGCTGTCAGTGAGTGACCACTCATCCTCGACAAACATCGCCCAGCTCCAGCGGGTCAGCTGCTCGGCAGGGTTGGCCACTTTCAGGGTATTGCCCTGATCGTGCAGATCCTCATAGCGATACTGACCACCGACACTCAGGTAGTGATCACCCAGAATAAACTGGGTATGGGTATCGGCGATGGTGTTGGTAAGCTCCATCTTGCGGCCGGGGTTGGTGTTGGTCTCCTGCTGCAGATAGCTGCTGGAAGAGCCGAAATCATACTGACCATCATGGGTCAACGCATAGTTGGTGCGCTCGTATCGGTTAAGGCTATCTTTCGCCTTGGCAGCCAGCGAATTGCCGGCCGTGCGATCCCGATCCTGCAGACTGCGACTGGCTTCCAGATCGAAGCGGTTATGGTCATCAGGCTTGAAGCTGAGCACCGCCGTGCCACTGCGAGTCTCCTGCTCGGCAAAACCCTGGATAAATTTGTCTTCACCACGATGGGCGAGCTGACCATTGAAACGCAGGCCCAACACGCCATCGATCAGTGAACCTGCGGTATAGGCATCGGTCTGGAAGCTGTTGCCGGCATCCTTGTTCTCCTGGAAGGTTGAATCAGCATGAACCGAGCCCTGCCAGGCCAGGCCGGTGGTCTTGCGGGTAATCACGTTAATCACGCCCCCCATGGCATCGGAACCATAACGGGATGACATGGGGCCACGGACGACCTCAATGCGCTCAATCGCCTGCAGTGGTGGCAACCAGCCCTGCTCGATACCCGGACCATCGCTGTTCGGGCGAGTGCCACGGCTATCCACCTTCTTGCCATCAACAAGCATCAGAGTGTATTTCGACCCCATACCGCGAATGCTGATATCACTGCTGCTGCCACCGCCAGTCACCACAACACCGGGCACATCCTTCAGGGCATCGGTCACATCGCGATATGCCCGCTTTTCCAGCTGCTCACGGGTAATCACGGAGATGGAGGCGGCAGAGTCTTCAATCTTCTGCTGGAAGCCAGAAGCGGTGACGACCATCACCTCTTGTTCGGCAGCATAGGCCTGGGTCGCAAGAAGGGAGCAGATCAGCAAGGCAAGCTTGTTCGGTTTCACTGTTGTCATGTTTTAGCCTGAACATTTTAGTAGGAAGGTGACGTATTCCCTTACTTCACTCATTACAACGCCCTAGCATCCGGCCAGGCGCAGCATTAGAAAAGGCTCATTTGAAAAGCACTTTATTAATCAACCCGCATTGTAACGACCCCGCCACGATCATTCAAACAATAATCATTATCATTTGATTTGTATGGTATTCCTGCAGCAGAATCGCTCATTCTTGATAAGAGACTGTTTTAATGGAATAAATCCATAAGCAAAAAAGGGGATTACACAAACAAGTGGAAGCGATGACGTACCGTTGCAATATGGCCTGATTTAATCCTCAAGCTCTATCAGCTCGCAGCGGAACAATATGGCCAAGATGGGATGTGCTGTGATACAGAGGCGGAAATAGTAGCAAGAACGCCAATAGGGGAAGGTATTGCCATCGTGGCGGTATATCGGCAGCTCACCAGCAGGCTAAAAACATCAAAGCCCGGCCGTGAGAGCGAGCTTTGTGTTAGTTCCTGTGCGCAAATCTGTGGGCCACTGGGCAAAAACCGCCCATAGCAAAAAGGCCTTCCCATCTGGGAAGGCCTTCAAATTAGTGGCGGAGCGGACGGGACTCGAACCCGCGACCCCCGGCGTGACAGGCCGGTATTCTAACCGACTGAACTACCGCTCCGCATTCGGTTAGCTTGCGCTAAATTGTCTGCTGCTTCTTATGAGGTGTCATCCTCGCAGCCAGTGACGTGATTCTTCACATCGCTGTTTAATTGGGTGCCTGGCAGTGTCCTACTCTCGCATGGCGAATGCCACACTACCATCGGCGCTACCGCGTTTCACTTCTGAGT
>NZ_JBFOCU010000048.1:0-16171 GCF_040907945.1 Aeromonas sp. s11
CAGGGCGAGAGCGTGAACATATTGTTAAATTGACTTCAATTCAGCCAGCCCTGAATCCAATACCTTTTCCAGATATGGGCTGCTCATGCCCGCAAATTGCTGCTTCTTCCGCAAGCTTGCCTTACGGCTGGTTTCGGCTCGCAGCATGTTTTGCGCCATGTGTCGTGCACAGGCCAATATTTGAGGGGCATCACCTCGATATATCTGGCAGGCATCCTCATTCATCACGACATCCAGAACCCAGTGCAGGCTATTTTCAATTGCCCAGTGCCCTCGTACCGCTGAAGCAAACTGCTCTGGTGTCAGTTCAGCCGAGCTGATGTAGTAGCGATACTCCATCGAAAATTTTTCCATATTTTCAATTCGATAGGATATTGCGACACCGACAGTCTTCAGCGATTTCCACTCTGGAAATTGCTCTGATAGTGCTCCGGCTGGTAACACATGGTACTCGCGGCCATCGATGCGACCGTGCTCTTTCTCGACACTGAGCGTTTCTTCACTCAGCGGCTTCTTGGTCGACTCGGCCAGAGCTGCGCGTACTGCATTATGCAGTGTGGGCTGGTTACCTTTTACCGCCAGCAAGTAGTCGCCACCGCCCTTGACTATGGTTGAGGCTATTCCAGTCTGGCAGCCCATGGCATCGATGGATACCAGGCAGCCTTTTATATCGAGGAGTGCCAGTAATTCAGGAATGGCGGTGATTTCGTTAGATTTCTCATCTGTTTTGACTTGCCCGAGCACCAGACGATTCTCAGCGGCAAAGGCACTGACCATATGAATGGTAGACTGACGACTGTCTCGGTCGTAAGAGCTGCGTAAGGTCTTGCCGTCAATGGCAATCAGCTCACCATCGGTACGTTCTGATGTTGCTTGCATCCAGCGGACGAAGGCGTTCTGGAATTGCTCCGGTTGAATACGGGAGATGATCCTGGCTATGGTGTCGTGAACAGGTAATCCGTTATGAAACAATCCATTACGCTGAAACCATTCCAGATGTGCCTCGCCGAAAAGCTCGATATCTTCCCAACCTTGAGCTCCACCAATAGCAGCACAGACGGTGAGAAAAACCACATCGAAGAAGGGGTACGCGATTTTGGTTGTCTGACGAGGGTCTTCAAGTTCGGAGAAGAATTGGGTAAATGCCGCTTGATGGTTCATGACGAAACTCCCGTAAAAGAGAGTATAAGATCACACCCTGTTCGGTCGGTCAAATCCTCGTGCCCTGCTTAAAAAACGTTCGCGATCTTGCCCTGGGGTAAAACCTTGATGTCATCTACCTTAACATCAGCCTTTGTATTCCTAATAGAAGGGCAAAAATAGATTCTGCATCTATTTCTCTGAGTGCTCACTTCAATAAAGATCTCCTTTAAAGTTGTCTCTTTATGAAGAGATGACTCCGGTAAATATATGCAATGAAAGGTGTTTTCCAATTCGCATTTAGTAAGCGTTGTGTCAGTCGGTGTTGATGATTTACTAGAATACATATATTTATAGTAAAAGTACCTTTTCTCCCAAAAATCCCATACACAATTGTTGTCGCATGATGCAGCTAGCGCACGAAAATCAACAATATTATTTTTAACAATTTTACTATGACATAATTGACAAAAACCATTTTTTACAGGGTGATTTTCATTAGTCTTTAGCATGTTGAAAAATCTAACTATCCTCGGGAGAGTTATAGTAAAACCCCGAGCCCACTCATCGGTTTTTGTACTAATAGATACGCTTTTTTTTCTTTTCGGTTTAAATGCATGAATTATGTCTAGAGGTACTAGCAGTGAGGAGCGATGTTTATTTGTGTCTTTGTTGAACCTATGCACAATAAGATAATCAGCTGTTAAATATTGCTTATTACTCATTGTCACCTTCTCTGTTATTGTACTTTTAACCTCTATATAGTTCCCACTATAATCAACATCATATCCGGCATTGTTTACAGCTACGTAATTGCCTGGAATCAATAATTCAGTTAAAGCTTCACCAACACTGCCCATAACTTCTTTGGTGGAATGGCCATTTTTATTAATCTCAGGCTGCCTACCTGTTGCATATATTGCTTTTGCAACTTCCTTTCTTGCATCAGGAATTGGCATCTTTGATAAAATTTTATTTGACGATATAATCTTATCAAAATCACTTGTCTTTTTTAAAGACTCTATGACTTCCATATGAAATGATAAGAGGACTATATTTTCTTGAAGCAATTTATAAGGAAAATTATCTAAAGCCATTAACTAATCACCGCAATATATGATATATAAACACTGCTTTTATGGTATTAAAATTAACATGCATAATCTATCATGTGTTGGCAAGTTAAAAAACAAAAAAACGATTTAAATAAAATTAAAATAATTCAACTGATTTTAGAGCCTCAATGAGCTAAAAAGGCGACCATCCGGTCGCCTTTTAGTTTCTATCGCTTTCCAATCAGGAAAACTTACCGCGCCGGTCGCTTGGCACCATTTCCTTTGGCCGCAGGCTTGCCGCCCTGAGCGGCGGGTTTGGCTCCCGGCTTGGCGGAGCCTCCGCGGGTCGGGGTTTTACCCTTATGGGCGGGTTTTCCGGCAGGTTTGCTTTTACCCGCACTCTTGCCTTCACCCTGTGCGGTCGGTTTGCCGTTAGCCGCCCCTTTCTGTAGCTGGGAACCCACCGGCTTGCCGCCCGTCGGCTTGTTGCCAGCGCCATTGCCGCGCTGTTGTTGGCCTCTTTGTTGAGACATTGGGCTATGGCGAGTCAGAGCCGGTTTCATGCCCTTGCCGCTGGCGGCTCGCTCGTTGCGCCCTTCCGGCGGCACCAGACAGCCGGGGCCGTTGCCAATCAGGTGGCCCTTGCCCATGGCGAGCAGGGCTTCGCGGATCATCGGCCAGCCTGCGGGGTCGTGGTAGCGCAGCAGCGCCTTGTGCAGGCGGCGACGGCGCTCGCCCTTGGCGACAAACACATCGCCACCGGTGCGGCTCACCTTGTTTAACGGGTTTTTCTCCGTGTAATACATGGTGGTGGCGTTGGCGAGCGGCGACGGGTAGAAGTTCTGCACCTGATCGAGCTTGAAGCGGTTCTCTTTGACCCAGAGCGCCAGATTGACCATGTCTTCATCGGTAGTGCCCGGGTGGGCGGAGATGAAGTAGGGGATCAGGTACTGCTGCTTGCCCGCCTCTTTGGAGTATTTGTCGAACAGCTCCTTGAACTGGTAGTAGCTGCCCATGCCCGGCTTCATCATCTTGGAGAGGGGCCCCTCCTCGGTGTGTTCCGGCGCGATCTTGAGGTAGCCGCCGACGTGGTACTTGGCCAGCTCCTTGATATAGCGGGGGTCTTCGACCGCGATGTCGTAGCGCACGCCGGAGGCGATGAGGATCTTCTTGATCCCCTTGAGGTCGCGCGCCTTGCGATAGAGGTTGATGGTCGGGCTGTGGTCGGTGTCCATATGCGGGCAGATGGTGGGCCACACACAGGAGGCGCGACGGCAGGTCTGCTCGGCCTTGGGGCTCTTGCAGCGCAGCTTGTACATGTTGGCGGTGGGGCCGCCGAGATCCGAGATGACACCGGTAAAGCCCGGCACCTTGTCGCGGATATCTTCGATCTCTTTCAAGATCGACTCTTCCGAGCGGCTCTGGATGATGCGCCCTTCGTGCTCGGTGATGGAGCAGAAGGAGCAGCCGCCAAAGCAGCCGCGCATGATGTTGACCGAGGTCTTGATCATCTCGAAGGCGGGGATCTTCTCGTTGCCATAGGCCGGGTGCGGCACCCGCTGGTAGGGCAGGCCGAATACGCCGTCCATCTCCTCGGTTTCCAGCGGGAAGGCGGGCGGGTTGACCCAGACGATGCGATCGCCGTGAGCCTGTGACAGGGCGCGGGCACAGCCGGGGTTGGTCTCGTGGTGCAGAATGCGCGAGGCGTGGGCGTAGAGCACCTTGTCCTCTTTCACCCGCTCGAACGCCGGCAGCTTCACATAGGTTTTTTCCCACGGCTTGGGTTTGGCCGGCTGCACCAGCACAGGCTGGGCTTCCTGCGCGGCAGGTGCCGATTCGGTGGCGTCATCCGAGCATGGGGCCCCTTCCATATAGGGGTTCATGATGGGATCGATGCGGCCAATCTGGTCGAGCTTGCTCGAATCCACCCCTTTCCAGCCCGGCAGCGGCTCCTTGCGGATAACGGCGGTACCGCGAATATCCTGCATGGTCTCGATGGTCTCCCCCGCCGCGATGCGGTGAGCCACTTCCACCAGCGGCCGCTCGGCGTTGCCGTAGATGAGGATATCGGCCTTGGCATCGAGCAGGATGGAGCGGCGGATGGTCTCGGACCAGTAGTCGTAGTGGGCGATGCGGCGTAAGGAAGCTTCGATGCCGCCGATAACGACGGGGACCTCCTTGAAGGCCTCCTTGCAGCGCTGGGTATAGACCAGGGTGGCGCGATCCGGCCGCTTGCCACCCACATCCCCCGGGGTGTAGGCGTCGTCGTGGCGCAGCTTTTTGTCGGAGGTGTAGCGGTTGATCATGGAGTCCATGTTGCCCGCGGTCACCCCGAAGAAGAGATTCGGTTTACCCAGACGCATAAAGTCATCCTTCGATGACCAGTCCGGCTGGGCGATGATGCCGACCCGAAAACCCTGCGCCTCCAGCATGCGGCCGATGACCGCCATGCCGAAACTAGGGTGATCCACATAGGCATCCCCCGTCACCAGAATGACGTCGCAGCTGTCCCAACCGAGCTTGTCCATCTCTTTGCGGGACATGGGCAGGAAGGGCGCCGTGCCGTAGCACTCGGCCCAATAGCGGGGATAGGAGAAAAGGTTGGGTACCGGCTGCATTTTGAACACCTGGAAAAATTCGGGTCGCGCATTATACCGGTTGCGGCCAAGGGGAGCGATGGCTTTTTGTCCCTATAGATCCCGCGGAATAGGTCGCCGCCCGCAATAGCAAGGGCGCCCGCAATAGCAAGGGCGCCCGCAGGCGCCCTTGTGATGATGGAGGCTGATAACCCGCCCCGCTTGAGCGCGCAGGTCAGGGTTCAGGCCAGGATTGCGGCCAAGGCGCTGATCAGGGCGCCGGAGGGTGCGACTCCCCCGCGCCCTTGGCGGCCAGCGCTTCGTCTACCTGCTGATCCCGTGCCCCTGTCATGCCAGCGTGACGGGCGATCAGATGGTAAATGGCGGGCACCACCAGCAGGGTAACCAGCGTCGCCAACGACAGTCCGAAGAAGACCACAGTTCCCACCGCCATCCGGCTCTCGTAACCCGCCCCCATGGAGAGCATCAGCGGCACAGCGCCGATAATGGCGGTCAGCGAAGTCATCAGGATGGGGCGCAAGCGGCGCACCGAGCCTGCGATGATCGCCTCCTCGAACCCTTCGCCGCGCTGGCGCAGCTGGTTGATGAACTCGACGATGAGGATGCCGTTCTTGGTCACCATACCGATCAGCATGATCATCCCGATCTGGCTGTAGATGCTCATCTCCTGCCCCGTCAGCCAGAGGCCGAGCAGGCCACCGAAGATACCGAGTGGCACCGTCACCATCACCACCGCCGGGGTCAGGGTACTCTCGAACTGGGCCACCAGCACCAGATAGACCACCAGCAGGGCGAGGCCAAAGACCAGCACCATCTCCCCCTGATTGTCGCGGTAATCCTTGGAATCACCGGCGTAATCCACCGTCATGCCGGTGGGCAGGTTGGCGTTGGCCCAGCCATCGAGGAAATCGAGGGCCTCACCCAGGGTGTGGTCAGGGTGCACGTCAGCAGTCAGGGTGATCGCCTTTTGCCGCTGGTAGTGGTTGAGGCGGTTGGCGGTCGCCACCTGCTTGACGGTCGCCAGGGTCGAAAGACTGACCATCTCGCCGTTGGCGGCTTTTAGATAGATGCGACCAAGATCCGAGATGCCGTTGAACTCGGTCTGATTGCCGCGCAGGTAGACGTCATACTCCTCGCCCCTGTCCACATAGGTGGTCTTGCTCGCCCCGCCCAACAGGGTCTGCAAGCTGTTGGCCACGGTGGAGACCGGAATGCCAAGCTGGCTGGCGCTGTCGCGGTTGATGGTCACCTGCAGCTCGGGGGTCTTCTCGGCGTAGTCGAGATCCGGGCTCAGCATCAGGCCGCTGCCCTGCGCCGCCTGTTGCAGCGCCAACCCTTGCTGGTAGAGCTCGGCATAGTCGTTACCCTGCAGCACGAACTGCACCGGCGCGGTGGAGCCGCCGCGGAAACCGGGCTGGAAGGTGCGGATCATCACATCGGGAATGCCGGAGAGCTTGGCACCCAGCGAGCGGGAGAACTCGGTGGCGGTGACGTCGCGCTCGGCCCAGTCGGTGAGCTGGATGATCACCATACCGGTCTGATCGCCGCCACGGCCAAAGGCGGGGGTACTGAAGCTCAGCGCCTGCACCACCCCTTTGCCCAGCATCGGCATGATGGCGGACTCCACCTGCTGCATGTTGCGCTTCATCCGCTCGATGCTGGTTCCCTCTGCCCCCTTGACGAAGACATAGATGACGCCGCGATCCTCGGTCGGGGTAAGGCTGGTCGGCAACTGGGTAAAGAGGGCACCGATACCGCCCAGACATAGCAGCAGCACCAGCGGCGTCCAGCGGGAGCGGCGCAGCACCCATGCCAACAGGTGGCGATAGTGCCCCTCCAGCCAGCCCAGCCCGCGATCGAGCCCGGCGGTGAGCCGGTTCGGTTTATCCAGCGGGCGCATCAGCCAGGAGCCCATGGCCGGGGTCAGGGTCAGCGCCACCAGCGAGGAGCAGAGCACCGCCAAGGAGAGCAATATCGCAAACTCGGTAAAGAGCCGCCCCACCATGCCATCCATAAAGGCGATGGGGACAAACACCATCACCAGCACGGCGGTGGTGGCGATGACCGCAAAGCCCACTTCGCGGGTGCCGTGCCAGGCAGCCAGCAGCGGCGGTTCACCCCGCTGCAGATGGTGGTGGATGTTCTCCACCACCACGATGGCGTCATCCACCACCAGGCCGATGGCGAGAATAAGGGCCAGCAAGGTGATGAGGTTGATGGAAAAGCCGAAATACCAGGCGCCGATAAAGGCGGAGATGAGCGACACCGGCACGGTAATGGCCGGAATGAGCGTGGTGCGCCCCTGCCCGAGGAACAGATAGAGCACCGCCACCACCAGCACGGCGCAGATGGCCAGGGTCTCGTACACCTCGTCGATGGCCTGCTTGATAAAGATGGTGGAGTCGTAATCCACCTCGAGCTTGGCCCCCTCCGGCAGGAAGCGCTGCATCTCGCCGAGTTTCTTCTCGATCCCCTGCGCCACTGCCAGCGGGTTGGCGGTGGACTGGGCGACGATGCCGATACCCAGACTCTCTTTGCCGTTGCGCTGATAGGCGCTGTCTTCGTTCTTGGCCCCCACCGCCACGTCGGCGATATCGGCCAGATAGACGCTCTGGCCGTTGGCGGCTGTGGTGACTTGCAGTTGCTGGAAATCTTCCGCTGTGTGGTAGAGACGGGCGATCTGCACCGCCATGGTCATGGAGTTGTTGCGGATCTCGCCGCCCGGCAGCTCGATATTCTCCCGCTTGAGGGCCTCTTCCACATCGCTCACCGTGATACCACGGGCCGCCATATCCGCAGGGCGCAGCCGCACATACATCACCTGGGTGAGATCGCCGGAGAGCGCCACTTCGCTCACCCCGTCCACCAGACTCAGGGGATCGACCAGCACGCGGTTGGCATAGTCGGTCATGGCGGTGCGATCCATCTGGCTGCTGCTGAAGTTGAGCCAGATCGCCACATCGCCGTTGCCGCTGTCCTTGGTCACCAGCGGCTCGTCCACATCATCGGGCAGCCGGGGCCGCGCGCGGGAGAGGGCATCGCGCACATCGGAGATCCCCTCCACCATGTTCCAGCCGAGCTTGAACTCGACGGTGATCATCGAGCGTCCCTTGCGGGTCATGGAGTTGATGTTCTTGATGCCGCTGATACCGGAGAGCTGATCCTCGATGGGCTTGGTGACCTGACTCTCCATCACCGAGGGGGCCGCCCCCTCATAGGTGGTAGTGATGGAGACCGACGGGATCTGCACGTCTGGCATCTCCCGCACCGTCAACTTGCTGAAGGCGACCAGACCAAACACGGTCAGCAGGGCGCTGAGCACCACCGCCACCAGCGGGCGGCGAACTGAGATATCGGAGAGCCACATCAGCCGTTCACCTCGGCCAGATCGCGCACCTGCACCCCATCACGCAGATTGACCAGCCCCTCGACCACGATGCGATCGCCGACCTTGAGCCCCTCGGTGACCCAGACGGTCTCCCCTTCGGTCTCGCCGAGCACTACAGGCACCCGCTTGACCCGGCCATCGGCCTCGAGACGGTAAACAAAGCGCTGCTCACCGGCGTACTCCACCGACTGGGCGGGGATCAGGGTGAGCTGCTGGGCAGGCAGTGCCAGCTCCACATTGAGCAGCATGCCCGGGCGCAACTGACCGTTGCCATTGGGGAGCATCACCCGCGCCTTGATGTTCTGGGTATCGTTGGAAATGCGGCTGTCGAGGGTGGTCAGGGTGCCGTTGAATTGCTGATCCGGCCAGGCAGTACTGGTGGCGGTGACCGCCATGCCCGGTCGCAGCAGGGAGAGGTAACGCTCCGGCACCGCCAGATCGAGGCGCAGTTTGTCCAGTTCATCGAGATGCAGCAGGGTATCGCCGCTGTTGACCAGCGCCCCTTCGCTCAAGTCAATCAGGCTCACGGTACCGGCAAAGGGCGCCTGCAGGGTACGCAGGGAGAGCTCGTAGCGGGCGGCATCGAGGCGTGCCTGCACCTGGGCCACGGTGGCCTCCTGCCCCTCCAGCTCGGATTGGGTCACGGCGCCACGGGCCACCAGCTTGCGCATATCCCCCAGCTTGCGGTTCTCGTCGCGCAGACTGGCGCTCTGCTCGGCCAGCTCCGCCTGCTGCTTGCCCGCATCGAGCGCGATCAGGGTCTCCCCCTTCGCCACGCTCTGACCAGATTGCACCGCAATTTTGACGATGCGACCGGTCACTTCGGGGCTGATGATGACGGAGCGATTGGCTGCCAGCTTGCCCACCAGCTTGAGGGTCGGCTCGGCCAGACTCTGCTTGACGGTTTGAGTGCGGATATTGACCTGTCTGGTCGGTGCTTTGGCGGCGGGTTCGCTGTGACGCAGCGCCCAGACGCCAGCAACCGCGATTAGAAGAAGGCCCAAGCCGAGCCAGATACGCATTTTCATCGAACAGTCCATGAAGAGTGAGAGGGTAAATCCAGATTGGGGCCATTTTAGCCCCAGACTATGCCGTGACTATGTATAAATGTGACAAAACGTAACAAGAGCGGGATAAGCTCACTCTGTTTCAGGTCGCGCCGTTTGTTTTCACGCCACATCGCATACACTAACGACAATTTCCTTCGCAACCCGACTGACTGCCTATGCCCAAAATGTCTGACCACCGCTTTCTCACACGCCTGACCTGGCTCCTGTTCGCCGTGGTCATCCTGCTGATTGGTCTGACCTTGCGGCAAAGCCTGAAACAGATAGAACGCCTCTACCAGAGCGATACCCTCAACAGCGCCATCTACCTGCGAGATCGGTTCAAACAGACCGAAGTGTTTCTGGAGGCGATGCGCGGGCAGGCCGAAGAGCGACTGCGCAGCGACCCCCAGTCGGTGCTCACCCGCCAGCTCTATGGCCATATCGAGGCGCTGCCAGAGGGGCTGGCCCTCGACAAACTCCCCGGGGATTTACCGGCCGGACTGGCGGGCAACCTCACCGGTGACGGCCCGCTGCCGCCCCCCGGCAGTGCGCGGGAGGCGCAACTTCATTTGGCCCTGAGCCTCTCCCCCTTGTTGTCCACCGCCAGCCAGCGCCTTGGCAGCGAGATCGCCTGGGCCTACTTCACCGGCGTGGACAATTTTATCTACCTCTATCCCTGGATCCCCTCCAGCCAGTTTCGCTTTGCCCGCAGCATCTATGACAAGCACTACTGGCAGGATGCGCTGATGTCACCCAACCCAAGCCGGGACACCATTCTCTCCCGCCCCTACGAAGATTTTGCCGGACTGGGCACCATGGTCACCATGTCCCAGCCTCTCTACAAGGACGGCTCGCTGGTAGGGATGATCAGCATGGACATCCTGCTCTCACGCTTGCAATCGCAGCTCAATCAGCTGGCGCCAGCGCTGGGTGAGTATCTGCTGCTCAATCAGTACCATCAGGTGCTGGCCAGCAGCGCACACCAGCCCGTGGTGCCGCAAGACCCCGAGCCGACCGACGAATACCAGTGGCGGCAAGGGGCATTGCAGCTGACCATGGCAATCCCAGATACCCCGTTGCGACTGGTGCACAACGTCACCCTGCTGCCGCTGGTGTGGGCCATGCTCTGCCAGTCCACGCCGACCCTGCTCGCCATCCTCTTTATGCTGCTGGCTGCCCTCTCCAACCTGAGATCCCACCGCCTCAACCAGCGGCTCAATTACCTCTCCTGCCACGATGCCCTCACCGGCGCCTTCAACCGCCACTATCTGGTGCTGCTGGAACAGGCGGGAGAGCTGTCCCGGTTGCAAGCGGGGATCCTGATGTTCGATGCGGATCACTTCAAACGGGTCAATGACAACTTCGGCCATGCCGTCGGCGATATCGTGCTGATCCGGCTGGTGCAGATCTGCCAGCAGCAGCTTAGACCCACAGACCACCTGATCCGCTGGGGTGGCGAGGAGTTTCTGCTGCTGATTGGCCGCGCTGATGCAACTCAGCTCGGCGAGCTGGCGGAGCGGCTGAGAAAAGCGGTGGCGGATCACGACTGGGCCGCCATCGAACCCGGGCTGGAGGTCACCATCAGCCTCGGCTATCTGCCCCACCAGGAGAACCTTCCCCTGCACGAAGCGGTGCGCCGCGCCGATGTGGCGCTCTATCAGGCCAAGGCCAACGGTCGAAACCGCAGCGAAAGATGGCAGGGTGACGCCTCCTGACTCTCGGAGTAAGCTGAGCCCTCAACCCCTTTTTTGGAGGACTGTCGTGCCACGTAAACCCCGCGTAGGGCTCGCTCTCGGGAGCGGCGCCGCCAGAGGATGGGCCCATATCGGCGTCATCCGCGCCCTTGAACGCCTCGGCATCAAACCGGATTTGATCGCTGGCTGCTCCATCGGCAGCTTTGTCGGTGCCGCCTATGCCGCCGGAGAACTGGATCGGCTGGAAACCTGGGTGCGCGGCTTTACCCGCCTGCAGGTGGTCAGCCTGCTCGACCCGGCCCTCTCCGGCGGGCTGTTTCGCGGCGAAAAGGTATTTGGCCTTGCCGCCAGCCATCTGGGGGATCCCGATCTCGAGAACCTGCCCATCCCCTTCGCCTGCATCGCCACCGAACTCGATACCGGCCGCGAGATCTGGCTGCAACAGGGCCCGCTGCGCCAGTCGGTGCGCGCCTCCTGCGGCATGCCGGGGATCCTCACCCCGACCCGGATCAACGACCGCTGGCTGGTCGATGGTGCAGTAGTCAATCCGGTGCCCATTTCGCTGGCCCGCGCCATGGGGGCCGAGGTGGTGATTGCGGTCAACCTCAACACCGATATGCACCAACCCTGGACCGACGAGCCGGATCAACCCGGCAGCGGCGGCCTGCTCAGCCAGTGGCTCAATCGCGGTGAGTCTGCGCCAGCCACCCCGGGTCTGTGGAGCGTGATGAGTGGCTCCATCAACATCATGCAGGAGCGGATCACCCGCGCCCGGATGGCAGGTGACCCGCCGGAGATCCAGCTCTGCCCGCGCCTTGGCAGCTTCTCCATCATGGATTTTCATCGCGCCAGCGATGCCATCAACGAGGGGGAAGCCTGTGTCGAGCGCAACCTCGATCAGCTCAAGGATGAACTGGGCCGCCTCGGGTTGCTGGGCAGTTAGTTATCTACTTGCTGAGGTTTACACATGAAAAAAGCGCCATTCGGCGCTTTTTTTCAACTCACTTACCCGGTCACTCCTTACGGTAGAAGAGCAACCCGAGCAGAATCACCCCCACAGAGACCAACAGATAGAGTCCCAGACTGGGATTGGTGATACCGCCATACAGAATGATGAGCGCGCCCAGGGTGGCGCAGGTCGGGATCACAAACCGCTTTATCCAGCCCAACTCGGTAAAGGTGCGCATGTACCAGACATAGAGGAACAGATAGAGGCCATAAATCAGCACGATCGGCATCTCGTCCAGGGCGATGTAACGACCGAATGTCTCGTTGATGCTGCAGTACCACAGCACTGAGTAGATCACCGACAACAACGCTGCCGCGAGGGCCGAGTTGATTGGCATATGGTGATGCGGTTCGATACGGCTCATCCACTTGGGGGCTGGACCCTGATTGCGGATCGCCAGCGAGTAGGGAATGCGCATGGTCGCCAGCACCAGACCATTGAGGGTTCCGAGGCAGGAGATAATCACGAACACGGTCAAAATGGTCGAGGCAGTCCCGCCAAACAGGCTGGTTGTCGCGAGATTAACCGCGTTATCCCCTTGCGCCACTATCTCGTCCGTCGGCAAGACGCTGGCGATCCCCAGAAAATAGGTGACGTAGACCACAAAGACTATCAGGGTGCCAATCACCAGCGCTCTGGGCAGATTCTTCTTGGAATCGCGAATTTCGCTGTTGATGGTCACGGCGGCAATCCACCCCTCATAAGCGAAGGCGGTGGCAACCACGGCCGTGGCCAACGTGCCTCCGGTGCTTCCTATCCCATCCATTGCCTGCACAAAGTTGGTCACGGTGACGCCATTGAGCAAGCCTGAAATGGTGCCCACAATGGCAACTAGGATCAGCGGGATCAACTTGATCAGGGTAGAGCCCACTTGCAGCTTGCCCGCCAGGACCGGGGTGTAGAAGTTGATCAGATAGGTGACCGTCATATAGACAGCCGCCAGTATCCAGGTCGCACCAGAGTTGGTCGGATTATCACTGCCGAGCAAGATCATGGTGTACAGAGCGGCGACCCAGGCAAGGATGGCGGAAAGAGGGGCGTAATAGAGTACGCCTTTAAACCACCCCACCAGATAACCAAACATTTTGCCGTATGCCGCTTCGGCATAATCGACGATACCGTTGGACTTTTCGATCCGCTGGGCAAACTCGGCAAACACCAGCGCGCCGAAGATCATCGAAAATGCCCCCAGCGCCCATGCCAGCAGCGCAATGGCCAGATTACCGCCAGTCAGACGCAGTACATCATCGGCCTTGAAGAAGACTCCGGAGCCGATCACCACGCCGACCACCATCGCAATGGCAGTCATCAGGCCATAGCGTTTATCCAACTCATTACTGCTCATACCCATACTCCATACGATTGCTCATATCATCCTGAATGTAATAGTGTTCGGGTGGCCAGATACCACCAGGGTGCCCACTTTTCGGGGCCGCTTATTCTCGTTGGCCTGCATGGATAATTCAAAGCGTGTTAGATCAAAATATCGATCGGCAACCCAAAAAAATACCGCCCGAAGGCGGCATTTCTATTCACATCGATGATCACGCCTTGGCGAGGTCATCCGGGCCAATCTGGCCGATTTCGGCGACTTTCTTGTCTGCCAGCAGCCAGAGGGTGAACTTGTGCAGATCCGGGTGGTGCGCCAGGGCAACCAGGAAGGCGCCCCCAACTTCACGGTAACCCAGCTCGTAGTTTTTCAGCGTGGTGGGAGGAACACCCAGCAAATCTGCAAACTTCGGACGGCTCAAACCGACCGCTTCACGGATCTGACGGATCTTCTTGCCAACAGTGACGATATTTGAATTCATAATGTTCCATACTCCGTTTGGCGGATTTACTCCGCCTTTTATTTTTCGCGACGACTCGTAGTCAAGTGTATCAGTTTTGTTCGGACTCGTTATGGTCGAGCCTCTATCTTATGAGCGCCTTTCGGCGACAACCCTTGCCTTCAAGGGGGGATGGTAATCGCTCAGCCGCCTCAGGTAAACAGTCTCGAAAAGAAACCTTTATTGTGGCCCCCCCAATAACTCGTATAATCCGCCGGATACCCATTAAGAGGAATAAGTATGGCGTTTCCCGGCATTATCTCTCGCCTGCACCCCGTATCCAGCACAGAAGAACTGGCACAACAGCGCCTGCAAGGTGAACAATATCGTGCCGAAGCATTCTGGCTTCCGGCCTTGATGTCCAGCCACGCCAGCGAGCTGCTGGCCGCCCTGCCGGAGAGCTGCAGCCTGTTTCTTGAACAGGCATGCCCGGACCTGGCCCTGCGCAGCCACGACGGCACCCTGCATAACAATGAGCAGCTCATCACGGTAAATGGTCAGGCGATTGCGCTGGCAACCACCCCGGGTGATGGTGGTCTGGTGCCCGAATCGGGCATGTGCGAGATGGCCGACTGGCTGGAGGCGGGACACCGCCACTTCATCTGTTCAGCTGCGGTTCAGCCTGTGGCTCGCGCCATCCTCAACATCTGGCCCCTTGACCCCTATCTGGCCCGACATTTCTTGATGACATTTACCCCCCTGCTGCAGAGCGCAACCCAGGCAGATTACCTTGCGGTCTTTGCCGCCAGAGCGAATCCTGCCAGCCCGCATAGCGATTGGGTTCAGGCTTATATGAAGCTGGAGAAGAAACTGCACAGGGCCTATCTGGATCACTAATTAATCAAAATAAACAGCCAGTTAAGGGCACGACACAATTTGCCACAAGGCTCATTTGTGAGCTTGATCATGTTTTAAAATCGGCATAGAGTGCGCCTCGTCATCGGAATGACATCAGTTGCCTGGCAGTGGTTTCTCACGCATTGCGTGCCATGCCAGCGCACTCGACACACCAGGAGAGTGTGCAACCCGGTTCTGCCGGGTCATCTGCCAGACTCGACGCCAGCCGTACGGCGGAGCCTGCAGCTTACATAAATTACAAAGTGTGAAGCACGTGAATAACGTGCGATCTCAACGAGGATTTTTTTATGATGAAAATGGCTCCTTCCATGATCGCCATCGCCATGGCTGCTCTGGGTGCTACCGCTGCTCACGCCGCTGACGACATCTACTTCGGTGCAGGTGTCGGTGCTGCTCACTTCAATGGTCTGAACAAGATCGATGGCGGCGGTTACGCTGGTACTGAAGATGCAGCTGCAGCCAACGCCTTCGTTGGTTACAACTTCACCGAAAACTTCGGTACCGAACTGGGCTACCAGTACACCGGTCGTGGCAACACCGAAGGTCTGCGTTACGAAAACCAGGGTGCCACCCTGTCCGGTATCGCTCGTATGCCGGTTGGCAACGACTTCTCCCTGTTCGCTGAAGGCGGCGCCTACTGGGCTCACACCGACGGTCTGGGCATCAGCGACACTAAAGTTTCCCCGCTGGCCGGTGCTGGTGTGACTTACAAAGTAAGTGACGCGCTGGATCTGCAAGCTCGCTACCGCTACATGTGGGACGTGGCTGACCTGAACGTTGACGGCACCCATTACAAGTCCAACCAGAGCGTTGCTACTCTGGAAGCGGTATACCACCCGTTCCGTACTTCCTACGTAGCTCCGGTAGCTGCTCCGGTTGTTGAAGAAGCTCCGGCTCCTGCTCCGCAAGTGGTAGAGAAGAACTTCGCCCTGAACTCAGACGTGCTGTTTGCCTTCGGCAAAGACACCCTGAAGCCGGAAGGCGTTGCAGCCCTGAACGGTCTGTATCAGCAAATCGTTGAATTCCAGCCGAAAGATGGCAACGCTGTTGTTGTTGGTTACACCGACCGTATCGGTTCCGACGCTTACAACCAGAAGCTGTCTGAAGCCCGTGCCCGTACCGTTGCCAACTTCCTGGTGAGCAAAGGTATGGCTGCCAGCAAGGTTGCCATCGAAGGTCGTGGCGAAGCCAACCCGGTTACCGGCACCAAGTGCAACGGCGTAACTGCTAAAGCTCAACTGATCTCCTGCCTGGCTCCGGATCGTCGCGTAGAAGTTCGCGTATCTGGCGTACAAGAAGTTCAGCAATAATCTGACCTCGTTCAGATAGTGCGAAAAAAAGGGATGCTGCGGCATCCCTTTTTGTTTGTATTGTCCCGTCCTGAATATGGTTTACACCTTTCCCCCCAATAAATGGAGAGCCCGATGGGACAAGGTGTGAAACGGACACAGCGCGATTACTCGCTGACTTTTAAACTGGCGCTGGTCGAGCAGATTGAAAAAGGCGAGCTCACCTACAAACAGGCTCAGGTGCGTTATGGCATTCAGGGCCG
>NZ_JBFOCU010000049.1:0-38370 GCF_040907945.1 Aeromonas sp. s11
CAGGGCGAGAGCGTGAACATATTGTTAAATTGACTTCAATTCAGCCAGCCCTGAATCCAATACCTTTTCCAGATATGGGCTGCTCATGCCCGCAAATTGCTGCTTCTTCCGCAAGCTTGCCTTACGGCTGGTTTCGGCTCGCAGCATGTTTTGCGCCATGTGTCGTGCACAGGCCAATATTTGAGGGGCATCACCTCGATATATCTGGCAGGCATCCTCATTCATCACGACATCCAGAACCCAGTGCAGGCTATTTTCAATTGCCCAGTGCCCTCGTACCGCTGAAGCAAACTGCTCTGGTGTCAGTTCAGCCGAGCTGATGTAGTAGCGATACTCCATCGAAAATTTTTCCATATTTTCAATTCGATAGGATATTGCGACACCGACAGTCTTCAGCGATTTCCACTCTGGAAATTGCTCTGATAGTGCTCCGGCTGGTAACACATGGTACTCGCGGCCATCGATGCGACCGTGCTCTTTCTCGACACTGAGCGTTTCTTCACTCAGCGGCTTCTTGGTCGACTCGGCCAGAGCTGCGCGTACTGCATTATGCAGTGTGGGCTGGTTACCTTTTACCGCCAGCAAGTAGTCGCCACCGCCCTTGACTATGGTTGAGGCTATTCCAGTCTGGCAGCCCATGGCATCGATGGATACCAGGCAGCCTTTTATATCGAGGAGTGCCAGTAATTCAGGAATGGCGGTGATTTCGTTAGATTTCTCATCTGTTTTGACTTGCCCGAGCACCAGACGATTCTCAGCGGCAAAGGCACTGACCATATGAATGGTAGACTGACGACTGTCTCGGTCGTAAGAGCTGCGTAAGGTCTTGCCGTCAATGGCAATCAGCTCACCATCGGTACGTTCTGATGTTGCTTGCATCCAGCGGACGAAGGCGTTCTGGAATTGCTCCGGTTGAATACGGGAGATGATCCTGGCTATGGTGTCGTGAACAGGTAATCCGTTATGAAACAATCCATTACGCTGAAACCATTCCAGATGTGCCTCGCCGAAAAGCTCGATATCTTCCCAACCTTGAGCTCCACCAATAGCAGCACAGACGGTGAGAAAAACCACATCGAAGAAGGGGTACGCGATTTTGGTTGTCTGACGAGGGTCTTCAAGTTCGGAGAAGAATTGGGTAAATGCCGCTTGATGGTTCATGACGAAACTCCCGTAAAAGAGAGTATAAGATCACACCCTGTTCGGTCGGTCAAATCCTCGTGCCCTGCTTAAAAAACGTTCGCGATCTTGCCCTGTGTATGAAGATTTGGCAAGTAAGCTGTTACATATAGCAAAGACATCAAAATACTCAGTTGCTCTAAGTGCACTTATTAGCTTAAGTTTTTTGTTTTCATCTTTAAAAACAAATGCGCAGCTTAGCATACTATATTTTCTTACAAATTCAGATAGAGTGGTTTTTAGACGCAAGGCATATACACTTATGCTTGAGCACTATCATGATGATTACAAAAACATATTAATGCAATCTTGGCAAAGTTATCAAGAAATAGAATGCTGTCGTCTTATGATTGAACAGCTTGATGCCATATCATTATTACAATTTCGTCACGATTTATGCAACAAATGCAATGCAGGATGGCTTATATCAAAGCTATATATAAAGCTAGGAAAAGCACATCCTGAGCTTCTAAGCGAGTTGCGACATATTAATAGTGATGCATACTGCTATTGCTTATGGATATTGAATTTGAAATTACCCTCGGTCTCTGCAGGGGAGCTTATTGATAAATCCCATGAGCAAAGTTTTTTAATTTGGTGCTTGGGTAGATTAGCAGAGTGGGACCTTATAATGGATGTTTTTAATCTATCTAATTTAGCTCCTCAAGATATATCGTCGCCAACTTAATTATCTTCTATTTTATTAAAATTCAAAACCAACTGGAAATATATAATGAAACTAGCTGCGTTACTAATTAAAAATTTCAAAGGTATTAGTTCTGAAGTTAAAATTCTCATAGATAATGTGGTTGTTTTAATCGGCCCTAATAACTGTAGAAAATCTACTATTTTAGATGCATATGAGGCATACTGCTCTGTTGGCGCTGAACTTTCCCTTGACTATTTTCACAATCAAAATGATTCATTACCAATCTCTATAACTGGTATTTTTAACGATATCTCAACCGATGATATTGATAGTATCTGACAAGAATGGCTTATAAAAGACGATGTCGAGTTTGGAGATTGCACTAAGGTTAAATTCGTTTGGGAAAAAGCAGATGAAAAAGCCAAAAAATATAGCTTTAGTAATAAAATTAATGACTTTAAGACTGGTGGTTCTGGTGGTTTTAACTCAATCTTGAGTAGTAGACTGCCAATGCCTATACGAATAAATCCAACCGATACAACTGATGCACTAGAACTGATAGTGAAAGAATTAATCTCTAAAAATGCTGCATCAAAAATAAAACAAGATAAGTCAAAGGTTGCCAAGATACTGGCAGAAATTGATGTCCTAGCTAAAGAAGTCGAAAGTGAATTATCAAATGATATATCCAAGATAAGCGCTAGTATCCAAGCTGAAGTAGATACAATGTTTAGTGGAATGAGCGTTGTCTTCGAAACCGGCGTAGGTAAATTTGACCCAGAGAAGGCAATTAAAGAAGGAAGCCGTTTCATATTTGAAAATAATGGAAGTTCAGCGCCGTTATCAAATCAAGGGTCCGGAGTACAACGATCCTTTCTTTGGGCTGCGATAAAAACACTAAGCTCTCAAGGTCTACTTAAAAATGGCAGAACACCGATACCAGCCGAAAGACAAAAAGTATTGCTAATTGATGAGCCAGAAATAAACATGCATCCAGCAGTAATAAGATCCGCTTGCGAAGCAATATATTCATTAGCTAGTTTAGATGGCTGGCAGGTTATCTGTACAACCCATTCTCCAATTTTTATAGACTTAACTAAAGATCACACAACTCTAATAAAAGTATCCAATACTAACTCAGACGTCCTTTATTACCAGACAGACAAATCATGTTTCTCTCCAGAGGAAAAAGATAACTTAAAAATTTTAAATCGCTGCTGTCCAACTGTTAATGAGTTTTTCTTCTATGATACATCTTTGCTTGTTGAAGGTGATACAGAATATTTGGCTTATCAAGATCAAATAAAAACTCATAATCTCTCTATGACACATTGCGTTATCAATTGTCGAGGAAAGGCTAACATTCCAACCTTCATTAAAATATTTAACCAGTTTGGTGCAAAAGCTATCGCGATCCATGATTTAGACACGAAGTACCTTGGTAATGGAAACAAAAATGCAATGTGGACTATAAACGAAAAAATCAGGCTTGCTGCTGATGAAACTCAAGGTAGAGTAAAAACCTTGGTTCATATTCCAGACTTTGAAGGATATTACCTTGATGAGACGCCCCAAAAAGACAAACCATATAACTTATTTCAACATATAACATCAGCTGATTTTTCAACAAATCAAAAATATGCACGACTAAGAACATCATTATTAGACATCGAAGCCGGCACTCATACTGGAATATATTCACATTCATTCGAACTGGAAAAACATGTACTAAAATAACAAATATTTACTAATGACCGTCGTCACGGCGGTCATGTTCCTACCCCTGACTAAATAAAGACTCCATTGCTACCCAACGCCCTCCCCTTTGCCATCCTGCACGCAATTAATTGCGTCATTATTTGATCGTCTTTTTATCACCCACCTCGATAAAAATACTGGCCCAACATATCCACAGATAAAACAATCAGTTGCCTGCATTACCGCGTTATATTTCAATCGCCGGATAATTAATTCTCTTACTCAAATTGAACTTTTGATTATTTATAACTGAGCATAGTCCCGCAGAGTGTGTGTCATTATAAGCTTAATGACAGATGAACAGACTGTGTTCCATGACAAGCAGATCACTATTCCGTTAGCGCCCTTTCCCATCGCAATCCATTAATTCTCTCCCGATTAAATATCACGACTCTCTTGGTAGGTCGGGCAGCTGTGCGTTGGCAAACGTGTAAACATCAAACTGACAAGATGAACTCATGAACTGTGATAAACAACAAGCCACTCCCGGCGTTATGCTGGCGGCGATTGGCGTAGTCTATGGCGATATCGGCACCAGCCCGCTCTATACCTTGCGCGAGTGCCTGTCAGGTCAATTCGGATTCGGCGTCGAGCCCGCCTCCATCCTCGGCTTTCTCTCGCTGATCTTCTGGCTGCTGATCCTGGTGGTGTCGGTCAAGTACCTCTCCTTTGTGATGCGGGCCGACAACGCCGGTGAGGGTGGTATTCTCACCCTGATGTCGCTGGCGACCCGCAACGCCTCCACCCGCTGGACGCCGCTGCTGATCATCCTCGGCCTGATTGGTGGCAGCTTCTTCTATGGTGAGGTGGTGATCACCCCGGCGATGTCGGTGATGTCGGCCATCGAGGGTCTGAGCATTCTCACCCCCGCCCTCGACCCCTATATCGTCACCCTCTCGGTGCTGGTGCTGACCCTGCTGTTCGCCATCCAGAAACATGGCACCGCCATGGTGGGCAAGCTGTTTGCCCCCATCATGCTGATCTGGTTTATGACGCTGGCGGTGCTGGGGCTGCGCGGCATCATCCATAACCCCGAGGTGCTGGGTGCGCTCAACCCCATCTGGGCAGTGCGCTTCTTTATCCAGTACCAGACCACCTCCTTCTTTGCCCTCGGCGCCGTGGTGCTGGCTATCACCGGGGTGGAGGCGCTCTACGCGGATATGGGCCACTTTGGCAAGAATCCCATTCGCCTCGCCTGGTTTATCGTGGTGCTGCCGTCGCTGGTGCTCAACTACTTCGGTCAGGGTGCGCTGCTGCTAAGCAATCCCGCCGCCATTGCCAACCCCTTCTTCCTGCTCGCCCCGAAAT
This sequence comes from Aeromonas sp. s11, assembly GCF_040907945.1. NCBI lineage: Bacteria > Pseudomonadati > Pseudomonadota > Gammaproteobacteria > Aeromonadales > Aeromonadaceae > Aeromonas > Aeromonas sp. s11. Next base: position 4,895 of record NZ_JBFOCU010000049.1, read on the forward strand.
GGGCGCTAGTACCGCTGCTGCTCTTGGCAACCATGGCGACGGTGATCGCCTCGCAGGCGGTGATCTCCGGGGTCTTTTCGCTGACCCGGCAGGCAGTGCGGCTCGGTTATCTCTCCCCCATTCGCATCGTTCACACCTCCGAGCAGGAATCCGGCCAGATCTATATTCCGGTCATCAACTGGATGCTCTATATCTCGGTGGTGATCGTCATCATGAGCTTCGAGCACTCCAGCAATCTGGCGGCGGCCTACGGCATCGCGGTGACCGGCACCATGGTGCTCACCTCGATTCTCTCCTGCTCGGTGGCCAAGAACAGCTGGCACTGGAACAAGTATCTGGTGGCTATCCTGTTTGCTGCGCTGCTCTGTATCGACGTGCCGCTGTTTGCCGCCAACCTTGCCAAGATCTTCTCCGGCGGCTGGCTGCCGCTCACCCTGGGCGCAGTGATGTTCACCGTGATGACCAGCTGGAAGAGCGAGCGTTTCCAGCTTATTCGTCGCCTGAACGAGCACGGCAACTCCCTGGAGCCCATGATCGCCTCGCTGGAAAAATCCCCGCCGACCCGGGTGGCCGGCACTGCGGTCTATATGTCGCGGGTGGTCAATGTGATCCCCCATGCGCTGCTCCATAACCTCAAGCACAACAAGGTGCTGCACGAGCGGATCATCCTGCTCACCCTGCGGGTGGAAGAGGTGCCCTACGTCCACAATGTGCGCCGGGTCTGCATCGAGCAGCTCTCCCCCACCTTCTGGCGGGTGGTGGCAAGCTACGGCTGGCGCGAGACCCCGAACGTGGAGGAGATCTTCCACCGCTGCAACGCCGAGGGGCTGAGCTGCCGGATGATGGAGACCTCGTTCTTTATGGCCCACGAGTCGCTCATCATGAAAGACCGCCCCTGGTATCTCTATCTGCGCGGCAAGCTCTTTATGCTGCTGCAGCGCAACGCCCTGCGCGCCCCGGATCAGTTCGAGATCCCACCCAACCGGGTTATCGAGCTGGGATCCCAGGTGGATATCTGATGGCGGGTTGATGGCCTCTTAAAGGCATAGAAAACCTCGACAAGTAGAGAGGGAGGCATTGGCCTCCCTCTCTTGTTTCCGTTAACCCCGATTACCGCTCCCTCATCCCCAGCCCTTCTCCCGCAAGGGGAGAAGGGAGCAAACCACATCGCCCCCCATAGACATCCCACCGTAGGGTGCAACAAGCGCAGCGCCGTGCACCGCGAACATATGGCTGACCTCCCCCCTCATCCCCCGCCCTTCTCCCACGAGGAGAGAAGGGGGCAAACCACCGTGGCCATATGTTGCCAACGGTGCAATTCACTGCGTTCTTTGCACCCTACCCATGCTGCGTTTTCCAAGGTGACGAACCCTCTTGGCGGCTTCGTCACAAGTGACGAACGTCACAGTTCGACAGCCACATCCGCGCGTTCACTCACCCACATGAAGATTTTTATTCATTTAAAAACAGCCACTTAAAATCAATTTCGCTGCAAGAACCATTCTGGCCCGTATCTTGCCAACCTGCCCCTACTTTCTCCGTTCGCGACACGACAAGGTAGGCTATGAACCGCTTCGTTATCGCTGACCCCAAGCTTTGTATCGGCTGTGGCACCTGTATGGCGGCCTGCAGCGAGGTACACAAGGCGCAAGGTTTGCAGCAAGCCCCCCGTTTAACTGTTATGCGACACGAGCAGGCGACCATGCCGGTTCAGTGCCGTCACTGTGACGATGCCCCCTGCATCAAGGTGTGCCCGGTCGAGGCAATTCGCCAGACCGGCGATTGCGTGCAACTCAACGAGTCGCTCTGCATTGGCTGCAATCTCTGCGCCGTTGCATGCCCCTTTGGCGCCATCCAGAGCGGCGGCAGCCGTCCGGTAGCCGTGGCCAACAGCTACGACACCTATATCCCCTGCTCCATCCGCTCCAGCAACCCCTCAACTTCCGCAGGCCTGCGCTGCTTTGGCGAGGATCTGCTGAGCTGGGAGCCGGGAGTGCGCAGCATCGCCGTCAAGTGCGACCTGTGCGAGTTTCGCGCCGACGGCCCGGCCTGTGTCGGAGCCTGCCCCTCCCAGGCACTGAAGCTGGTCAATGACGGCGACACCGAACGCGCCGCCCGTATCCGTCGCCAGCAAGCGGCCGACACCAACCCGCAAGGGGCTTCTGCCTTCTCGGCGCCTGCCACGGCGCTCCCTGCATCCGATTTATCCACCACAGAGGGAGTTCGCTGATGTTGTCCCCCCTTGTTATGGCCACGCTCCTGCTCTTTTTGCTGGGCGCTGCCGCCGGTTTGGTGCTGCAAAAGCTGCCCGCACTGGCCAACCGACTCAACAGCGGCCTTGCCCTGCTGGGGTCGCTCGCGGGTCTGGTCGCCGCCATCCAGATCTTTGCTCAAGGCGCCCCCGTCGACGGCCTGCTCTGGCTGCTAGGCTCGGTGCACCTCGACATGCTGGCCGCGCTGATGCTGCTGGTGATTAGCACAGTCGGCGTCGCCGTCGCCCTCTACTCCTTTGCCTATATCCGCGAATATCAGGGCAAGGGGGATGTGGCCATCGGCGCGCTGATGAACCTCTTCCTCTTTGCCATGGTGGGCATGGTGCTGGCCGACAATGCGCTCGGTTTCTTGCTCTGCTACGAGCTGGTGACCCTCACCACCTACTGGCTGGTCAAGACCAACCCGGATGCTGCCAAACAGAGCCGTCTCTACTTGGTGATGAACCATATCGGCATGGCACTGGTGCTGATCGCCTTCTGGCTGCTCTGCCGCGAAAGCGGCTCGCTGGAGTTCGCCGCGCTGCGCGAGCACCATCTGGCGGGCGCCCTGGCCTCCTTGGTGTTCCTGCTCAGCTTCTGCGGCTTTGGCCTGCGCGCCGGTTTCGTGCCGCTGCACGGCTGGCTGCCGGTGGCCGAGCCCGTTGCGCCGTCCCATATCTCGGCGCTGATGTCCGGCGTCATGGTGAAGCTGGGTCTCTTTGGCATTTTGCGGGTCAGTATCGATTTTCTCGGCGCCAGCCAGCTCTGGTGGGGCTATGTGGTGCTGATCTTCGGTGCCTGCTCGGCAGTGCTCGGAGTGCTGTTTGCGCTGGCCGAGCACGATCTCAAGCGGCTGCTCGCCTACCACACGGTGGAGAACATAGGCATCATCCTGATGGGGATGGGCATCGGCATGATCGGCATCGCAAACCAGCAACCGGCACTGGTGGTGCTGGGGCTGCTCGGCGCCCTCTATCACCTGCTCAACCACGCCATCTTCAAGAGCCTGCTCTTTATGGGCACCGGCTCGGTGATGTTCCGCCTGCACACCCGTGACATGGACAAGATGGGGGGGCTGGCCAAACTGATGCCGTGGACCGCGCTGGCGTTCCTGATCGGTGCCATGGCCATTTCGGCGCTGCCGCCGCTCAACGGCTTTGTCAGCGAGTGGTTTATCTACCAGTCGCTGCTCTCCATGACCAAACTCGGCACCTCTGTCGTTGCGCCGCTCGCGGTAGTGATGCTGGCGGTAACCGGCGCCATGGCGGTGATGTGTTTCGTCAAGGTGTATGGCATCTGCTTCTGCGGCGCCCCGCGCAGCGAGAAGGCGAGCCACGCCCGCGAAGTGCCGGGAGCCATGGTGGCAGGCACCCTGCTGCTGGCTGCGGTCTGTCTGGCTCTGGGTCTGGGCGCCCCCTGGATTGCCCCCCATATCGCCAGCTATGGCCAAGCCTTGGTAAGCGGCCAAATGAACGTGGCCACTGGCGCCACCCTGCTGCCACTCGACAGCTCACAGGCGATCCTCTCACCACCCGTTATCGCCATCACCTTGCTGGGGCTGTTCCTCATTCCGCTGCTGGTACTGGCCATCTTCAAGGGGCCCAAGCTGGGTCGTCGTCACGCTGGCACCCCGTGGGCTTGTGGTTACACCTACGAGGAGCGCATGAGCCTCACCTCTGGCGGTGTCACCCACACCTTGCGCCAACTCTGCGCGCCGCTCTATCGCAAGCAGCCGCAGCTCGATCTGGCCACCACCCTGCACGGGGTGAGCGATACCAGCGGAATGACCGGCTGGCTGCTGCACGCCATTGTGCTGGCGCTCTTTATCCTGATGGCAGTAGGAGTCTGATATGCCTGTTCTTGAAATGCCGAGCTGGGGCATGGTTGCCCTCGCCCTGACCCAGGCCATCGCCATGCTGGCGCTGGCGCCGCTCGCCACCGGTTTTAACCGGGTGCTGCGGGCCAAGATGCACTCCCGTCAGGGGCCGGGCCTGCTGCAGGATTACCGGGATATCGCCAAGCTCCTGCGCCGCCAGGAGGTGACCCCCGAGCCTGCCGGCATCATCTTCAACCTGATGCCTGCGCTGCTCATCGCCGCCCTCTTGCTGGTAGGGATGGCGCTGCCGACCCTGACTCATGAGTCCCCCTTCCCCATTGCCGGGGATCTCATCACCGACATCTATCTGTTCGCCATCTTCCGCTTCTTCTTCTCCCTCTCGGGACTCGACAGCGGCAGCATGTTTGCAGGGATCGGTGCCCGCCGCGAACTGACCCTCGGCATTCTGGTAGAACCCATTCTGGTGCTCGCCTGCTTCATCATGGCGATGATGGTGGGCAGCTCGGATCTGGGCAATATCAGCAACTATGTGGCGACCCAGCCACTGGCCGCGCCCATCGCCACCCTGCTGGCGGGCGCCGCCTGCGCCTTCGCGGTGTTTGTCGAGATGGGCAAGCTGCCCTTTGACTGCGCCGAAGCCGAGCAGGAGCTGCAAGAAGGGCCGCTCACCGAGTATTCCGGTGCGGGGCTGGCCCTGCTCAAGCTCTCCATCGGCCTCAAGCAACTGGTGGTGGTGCAGCTCTTTCTGGTCATTTTCCTCCCCTTCGGCAAGGCGGCCAACTGGAGTCTGCCTGCGCTCATCGGCGCGGCACTGATCCTCGCCTGCAAGCTGCTGGTGGCCTTTTTGCTGGCTGGCATCATCGAAAACGCCATGGCCCGTACCCAGTTCGTGCGCACCCACAAGCTCACCCGCTTTGGGCTGGGGCTGGCCCTGCTGGCGCTGCTCGCCTATCTGGTCGGGGTCTGAATCATGCCCGCCAGCACAGCAATTTTTTCCGATTTCATCATTTGTGAATGCTCATTCCCGAACATTAAAGTGAGAACTGCATGACCATCGCCATTTCGGATCGCATCGGCTGCGACTACATCCAGCAGGTGCGAGCACAACTGCCCCACGCCATCGTCGACGAGGAGTGGCAAACCGCCGATCAGGCCACCATTACCGTCAAGCCCACCAGTCTGGTCGAGACGGCCAGCCTGATCTTCCATCAGCTGGGGGGCTGGCTTCCGCTCTCCTTTGCAAATGACGAGCGCAGCCTCAACGGCCACTTCGCCGTCTACCACGTCTTCTCCATGGAGGGCGACACCAAGTGCTGGATCACCGTCAAGGTGCTGGTGGATGCAGATACCCAGGAGTACCCCTCCATCACCCCGACCATTCCGGCGGCGGTGTGGGGCGAGCGGGAGATCCGCGACATGTACGGCCTGCGCGCCATCGGTCTGCCGGACGAACGTCGTCTGGTACTGCCGGACGACTGGCCGGAGGATATCCATCCCCTGCGCAAGGACGCCATGGATTATCGCCAGCGCCCGATGCCCACCACCGACACCGAGACCTACCCCTTCGTCAACGAGCTCGGCAGTGATGCCAACCGCATCGTGCCGGTCGGCCCGCTGCACATCACCTCGGACGAGCCGGGCCACTTTCGTCTGTTCGTCGATGGGGAAGACATCATCGATGCCGACTACCGCCTCTTCTATGTCCATCGCGGCATGGAGAAGCTGGCGGAAACCCGCATGGGCTACAACGAAGTGGCGTTTCTGACCGACCGGGTCTGCGGCATCTGCGGCTTTACCCACAGTGTCGCCTACACCACCTCGGTAGAGAACGCCATGGGTATTCCGGTGCCGGAGCGGGCCAAGATGATCCGCGCCGTGCTGCTGGAAGTGGAGCGCCTGCACAGCCATATCCTCAACATCGGCCTGTCGAGCCACTTCACCGGTTTCGACACCGGCTTCATGCAGTTTTTCCGGGTGCGGGAGAAATCCATGACCCTGGCCGAGCTGCTCACCGGTGCCCGCAAGACCTATGGTCTCAACCTGATTGGCGGGGTGCGCCGCGACATCTTCAAGGAAGATCGCATCAAGGGTGCCCAGCTGGTGCGCGAGCTCCGTGACGAGCTCAAACCCCTGGTGGCCATGCTGCTGGATACCGCCAACATCTCCTCCCGCCTCATCGGTATCGGCAAGCTCGAGCCACAAATTGCCCGCGATTTCAGCTGCGTCGGCCCCATGGTGCGGGCGAGCGGCTTCAAGCGTGACGTGCGTCGGGTCCACGATTTTGCCGGCTACCGCGAGCTGCCGATGGAGATCCAGACCAAGGCGGGTTGCGATGTGCAATCCCGGGTGCTGGTGCGTATCCACGAGCTCTACGACTCCCTCGACATGATTGAGTTCGGCCTGGAGCACCTGCCGGAAGGGCCGCTTTTGACCGAAGGCTTCACCTATCAACCGGGCAAGTTTGCGCTGGGCTTTACCGAGGCGCCCCGCGGCGAGAACGTCCACTGGAGCATGACCGGGGATAACCAGAAGCTGTTCCGCTGGCGCTGCCGCGCCGCCACCTACGCCAATTGGCCTGCTCTGCGCTACATGCTGCGCGGCAATACCGTGGCGGATGCGCCGCTGATTATCGGCAGTCTGGATCCCTGCTACTCCTGTACCGACCGGGTCACCCTGGTCGACCCCAAGAAGGGCAAATCCACCGTGGTCTCCTACAAGGAGATCGAGCGCTACGGCATCGATCGCAAAAACTCTCCGCTGAAATAAGGGGTCATCATGATCAAGCTGTTCAAGACCATCCTCAAGGCTGGCACCCCGACCGCCAAGTACCCCTTCGCCCCTTACGAGGTGAACCGGGATTTTCGCGGCAAACCCAAATATCAGGCGGATCAGTGCATCGCCTGCGCCGCCTGCACCAAGGCCTGCCCGGCCAATGCGCTGGTGATGGAAGTGGACATGGAGACCGGCGAACGACGCTGGGAGATCTCCATGGCGCGCTGCATCTTCTGCGGCCGCTGCGAGGAGGTCTGCCCGACCCGCGCCATCGCCCTCTCCCCCGAGTTCGAACTGGCGGTAACCAACAAGGCGGATCTCTATGAGGAGGCCCGCTTCGCGCTGGCCCCCTGCACCCTGTGCGGCACCTACTTTGCCCCGAGCAAGCTGGTGGCGCTGGTGGAGGACACACTCAAGCAGGCAGGCACACCGCTGGCTCGCGATGCCAAGCCGCTAGCGCCGCCAGAGCGACTGCACCACTGCCCCGACTGCAAACGAAAACAGAGCATGCTGAGCCAGCCTGACTCGGCCCTGATCACACCGATAGCCACACCGATGGCCGCACAAAAGGAGTGGATGTGATGAGCAAGATCAAAGGCATAGAACCGGTTGTCGGCCATGCCCATACCCGCGCTGTACCGCTGGCACAGGATCCCGAGATCACCAAACTCAAGAAGACCCTGCTCAAGGACATTCGCCGCTCGGCCTATGTCTACCGGGTCGATTGCGGCGGCTGCAACGCCTGCGAGATCGAGATCTTCGCCACCATCACCCCGCTGTTCGATGCCGAGCGTTTCGGCATCAAGGTGGTCGCCTCCCCCCGCCACGCCGACATCCTGCTCTTTACCGGCGCGGTGACCCGGGCGATGCGGGTTCCGGCCCTGCGCGCCTACGAGGCGGCGCCCGATCCCAAGATCTGTATCGCCTACGGCGCCTGCGGCTGTGACGGCGGCATCTTCCACGACCTCTACTGCGTCTGGGGCGGCACCGACAAGATTGTGCCGGTGGATGTCTATATCCCCGGCTGCCCCCCCACACCGGCAGCCACCATCTACGGCTTTGCGGTGGCGCTCGGTCTGCTTGAGCAGAAACTCAAAGCCACCAGCCACGAGGTGCAACCGGGTGAACGGGTCGAGCTGCGCCACACCGGCATCCCCAACGAAATTCGGGTGATGATCGAGCGCGAAGCGCGCCGCATGGCCGGTTATCGGCAGGGGCGGATCATCGCCGACGAGTTTATGGCCCTGCTCGAAGGGGCGACCCAGCAGGATGTGGATCTGCGCATCCAGAGCTACCTCGATCAGCACGACGATCCCCGTCTGGCGGAGATCGTCAACAACCTCGCAAATGCCTGCCTCAACCGGGCGGCCGGCAAGGGAGAGGCGGTGCATGGCTGACGAGGTTTTCTTCTATCGCCTCTCGCGCAAGTTCGTCGACGAGCAGTTTGACGTGCCGGAAGAGGCAAAGGAGGTGATGTACTACAGCCTCGCCATCGGCCACCACCTCGGTATCGTCGATTGCCTGCGAGCAGACCTGGTCTGCTCGCTGATCGGTTATCGCGACTGGGTGGCCAAGCTGCCAGAGGGGAGTGAAGCGCGCCGCAAGATGGAGGGATTTCTCACCTTTGGCGAGATCACCATCTATCGCGAGCACTGCCATATGCTGGCCTGCGCCTTCGACCGACTGCGCAAAGCCGACAATCTACTCGATGAGCAGGAGCTGGGCTGGACCAACACCTTTATGGATCAGCTCACCGCCCTCTTTAACGACCCCCATATGTACTTGATGGTAAGGAGCCGCTGATGGGCTGCAATCTCGTGTTGACCGTGGGCAATGCCATGATGGGGGACGACGGTGCCGGCCCCTATCTCGCCGACAAGCTGCAAGCCGCACCCCTGCCCGGCTGGATCCATATCGACGGCGGCATCGCGCCGGAAAATGTGGTCTACAAGGTGCGGGAGCTGCAACCGGAGCGGGTGGTGCTGGTGGATGCCGCCGAGATCGGCGAGAAGGCGGGAACCCTGCAGGTGATCCCCCCCGAGACCATCGCCGAGATGTTTATCTTCTCGACCCACAATATGCCGCTCAATTTCCTGATCGACGAGCTCAAGACCTTTGTCCCAGAGGTGATCTTTGTCGGGGTACAACCGGCCATCGTGGCGTTCTCTTTCCCGATGACCGAGATGGTGAGCGAGGCGATGGATTATCTTTATCAGCACCTTGATGCAGCCAAGGATACCGACTTGTTAATAGAGAAACTGGAGCAGTGGAATATTGCCAACGCCAAGCGATGATTATTTATCGAGTTGTTAACGACCGTTATTGACTGACGCTTTTGGCAATGTGATCGAGGCCCGATGTTAAATTAAAAACATCGGGCTAATTGTGCTGAACTTGATATAAAACAAGGTTCTTTGAATTTTTCAAAAAATCGCTAACCATCGCTTTTTTATGACAAAAAAAGCGTTGCCAGTCACAGAAATTTGCCACAAAATGGCGTCCGTTACGGAAGTTGATGGGGTCTGGTGGCCTCCTCGGTCTTCAAAACCGATGTGAGCCGAGAAGGCTTTGGCAGGTTCGATTCCTGCCTCTTCCGCCAAATTTATCTATTGAACAAATACTCTCTCGCTAAGTTTGTCAGCCTGAATATTATTTTCATCGCTTGTTCAATATGTTTGAAGTAATACCTTAAAAAAGGTGCTTGCCGCTTGCCAATATAATCCGACATCAGGTTATCCCGCTGGCCAAAAATTAATTTATCAGCATCGATGCAGCATTAATTTATACCCGATCATTGATGCACCCCGTTTGCAGTCATCCGCAAATCGCCAGCAGTGCCATAACCCGTCAGCTCGGCCTCTCTATCGGCAAACCGGTGCGCATCCCGAACCCACGCACTGCACTGGTAATCCCATGCCGAACTCGTCTCACGCGTCAGATATCCCCCACCGCCAGCCCGCATCAGGTCAGGCAGCCGACGATTCACAGCCAGATTCACAGCAACAGCCCGGCCAGCAACCAACGCGCCGTCTGCCCCAAGTGGAACAGCTGCTGCAGCAACCCTTTCTCGCCGGGTTTATCGAGACGCTGAGCCGCCCACTGGTGACTCAGGCGGTGCGCGAGACCCTGAGCGAGCTGCGCCAGAGCGACGATTTTCGCCAGCATGGCGTTGCCCCCAAGCAGATCGAGGTGCTGATTGCCAAACGCTGCCGACAGCAGTTACGCCAGCGTCAGACCCGGGTGATCAACGCCACCGGCACCCTGGTGCATACCAATCTGGGGAGATCGCCATTAAGTCATGAGCTGTGGGACGAGGTGCGTGACCTCAACACCGGCTACAACAATCTGGAGCTGGATCTCGCCACCGGCAAGCGCGGCGGGCGCAAGGGGCTGATCGCCCCCCTGCTCCGTTGCCTCACCCAGGCCGAGGATTCGCTGGTGGTCAACAACAACGCCGCTTCGCTCTTTTTGCTGCTGCAGGAGGTGGCCAAGGGGCGCGAGGTGATCGTCTCCCGCGGCGAGCAGATCCAGATTGGCGGCGGCTTTCGCATCCCCGACATTCTGGCCCTCTCCGGCGCCAAACTGGTGGAGGTGGGCACCACCAATATCACTACCGCCAAAGATTACCTCGATGCCATCACCGATCAGACCGCGCTGGTACTGATGGTGCACAGATCCAATTTCGCCATTCGCGGCTTTACCGAATCCCCCGATATCGGCGAGGTGGCCCGCGCCCTGCCCGAACATGTAGAGCTGGCGGTGGATCAGGGCTCCGGCTTGACCACCGAGGAGTTTGCACCGGATGAAACCTCGGTGCGCCAGTACATCAAGGCGGGGGCGGATCTGGTCTGCTACTCCGGCGACAAGCTCTTGGGTGGCCCGCAAGCGGGCATCATCAGCGGCCGTAGCGACCTTATCAAGCGGCTGGAAAAACACCCCATGATGCGTACCTTCCGCCCGAGCCGCATCGTCTACTCCCTGCTGGAACGCCTGCTCATCCACAAGCTCAACAAATCTCCCGTCGGCGAGGGTATCGCTCAGCGCACCTTGAGCAACCCGGCCACCATGCAGGCGAGAGCCTCCCAGCTGATGGCCGCCCTGCCCGGCTGTTTTGTGCCGGTCCCCGCCCAGCTGGTGGTGGGCGGTGGCACCTTGCCGGACGAGTTCTATCCGGCCCCTGCGCTGGAGTGCACCGACCCGCGTCCGGCCCAGCAGCTGCTTGATGCTCTGCGCGAACTCCCCGTCCCGGTCATCGCCACCGTGCGCCAGCAGAAGGTGCTGCTCAATATGGCGACCCTGCTGCCAGCGGAGATGGATCTGCTGATCGCCCAACTCAGGGAGTTGCTGCTGCCCGCCCCGTTCAATGCAACAAATGCGACCGAGGAGCCTTGATCCCATGACCCCCTATCGCGCCGTTATCGGCCTTGCCGGCCACGTGGATCACGGCAAGACCCTGCTGATCAAGGCCCTCACCGGCATCACCACCGCCCGTGCCCACGAGCAGGCCATCGGCATGACTCAGGATCTCGGCTTTGCCCACTTCGACGACGGTCAGGGCAACACCATAGGCGTCATCGACGTGCCCGGCCACGAGCGCTATATCCGCAATATGGTGGCGGGGCTCTGGAGTCTGGATCTGGTGCTGCTGGTCATCGCCGCCGACGAGAGGTGGATGCCGATGACCGGCGATCACCTGCGCCTGCTCAAAGCGATGGGGGTACCACGCCTCTTGGTCTGCATCAACAAGTGCGATCTGGTCTCCCCCGACGAGCTTTTACTGCTTGAAGAGAGCCTGCTGGAGCGGGTAATGGACGAGAGCGGCATGGTGCCCGACATCGTCAGCGTCAGTGCCAAGACCGGCGCCAATATGGCCGCCCTGCACACCGCCATCGTGCGCCAGTTGGGGGATATGGCCGAACATCATGCTCTCCGCGAACAGGCCGCCCCGCGCCTCTATGTAGACCGGGTCTTTACCGCCAATGGCACCGGCACCGTGCTTACCGGCACCTTGCAACAGGGCTGCCTCAAGGTGGGGGACAAGCTGCGCCTCTACCCTGCCGATCGGGAGGTGCAGGTGCGCTCCCTGCAGGCCTATCACCAGAGCGCCGACGAGATCGGCGCCGTCTGCCGGGTGGCGGTTGGCCTTAAAAAAGTGCACCACAAGGAGGTGGCTCGCGGCCACTGCCTCACCAGCACTGCCGGTCAGTGCGAGGCGGCCACCCACCTTATCGTGCGGCTCAACGCCGAGAGCCTGAGCGGCAAGGCGTTACGCACGCAGGAGGTGGAGGTGGCCCTTGGCAGCTGGCATGGCCGCGCGCGCTTTGTACCAATAAAAGAGACCCGGCTGGCGCGGCTGATCTTTATCAGCCCCATCCCCTGCTTCTTTGGCCAGCCGCTCGCCATCATTCGCCACGGCAGCAGCGAACTGTTACACGGCGCCCGCATCGTCTGGTGTGGCGACATCCATCCCGCCAGACGCAAGGCGCTGCACGCCCTGCTGGGCGAGCTGCCTGATGACTTGGAGCACTACAACCCGGCCACCCTGCAACTGGGGCTCAATGGCTATGTGCTGGCCAGCCGCTTTGACCAGCAGCCAGAGCAGATCACCCCCCTCGGTGAGTGGCTGCTGGACAACCACTGGCTGGCCCAAAGCCGCGACCAGCTGCTCGCTACCTTGGCCAGCGAACCGCTTAGCGCCGCCGAGCTGGCAACCCGCTTTGGCATCGCCCTGCCGGTCACTCAGGCCCTGCTCCAGCAGCTCAAAAGCGAGCAGCTCATTCGCTTGCACCATGACAAGTGGCAACCGGGCAGCGGCGAGTCGGAAGATGATCTGGGGGAAGAGGCACAGCTGGTGCTCAAGGTGGTGCGAGATCAAGGCAAGGAGGGTTACGAGCCCGGTAAACTGGGCCCCGGCGGCGTTGAGCTGGATCCCTTTATCACCCGCAAGCTGCCCGCAGCCCTGCAGCAGGGCCTGCTACAAAAAGGCGCGTTGCAAAAGCAGCTGCGCAATCTGGCGCGACTCAAGTATCTGGTGCAGCTCGATGGCCCCATCTACTACGACGCCGAGCTTTACAACCAGATGGTCGCCGCCGTGCTGGCGGGCCAGCAGGTGGGAGATCTGATCGACATGGCATCCCTCAAGGAGATCACCGGTTTGTCGCGCAAATACGCCATTCCGTTCTGCCTGCGCATGGAGATGGATGGCTGGGTGCGGCGCGAGGAGAACGAACGCCGGGTGCTGCGTCTCCCAGCCAGTCAAGATGAGATGGAGCCGGCATGAGCACCACCATCGCCCACTCTGGCTCTGCCAATCCTGTGGCCAACCGGCTGCGCCGCGAATTTCATATCGACGGCATAGTGCAGGGGGTGGGCTTTCGCCCCTTCGTCTATGAGCTGGCACTGCGCCACGGCCTTGCCGGTTATGTCTTGAACGATGCCAACGGTGTCACCATCGGCGCCGAGGGTTCCCCCGAGCAGCTAGCCGCCTTTGCCCGCGAACTGCGGGAATTGGCGCCGCCGCTGAGCCGTATCGATCATTTCAGCGAGCGGGAACTGCCCCTCGCTCATGATCCCGACTTCGATGGCCAATTTCATGGCCAGTTTCGAATTAAAGCGAGCCAGCAGCAGAGCGCGGCCACGGTCGCCATCTCGCCGGATCAGGGGATGTGCGAGGCGTGCGCCACGGACGTGACTAATCCCGCAGATCGCCACCATCACTACCCCTTTACCAACTGCACCCACTGCGGCCCGCGCTACACCATCATCCGCAGCCTCCCCTACGACAGACCCCATACCGCCATGGCTGGCTTTGCCATGTGCCCGCGCTGCGCTGCGGCCTATGAAAACCCGCTGGATAGACGCTACCACGCCCAGCCGGTGAGCTGTCCCGAGTGCGGGCCCCATCTCAGCTGGCGAAATGGCCGTGGCGATGCCTTGGCCGAGCGCGAGGATGCCCTGCAGGCCGCAGCAAGCGCCCTGCAAGCGGGGGCGCTGATTGCAGTCAAGGGGATGGGGGGTTATCACCTGATGTGTGATGCCCGCAATGAACAGAGTGTTGCCAGATTGCGAACGTTCAAACGGCGCGAGCGCAAGCCGCTGGCGGTGATGATGGGCTCCCTTGCCGAGGCCAAATTGCATGTCACCGGCAGCGAAGACGAGTGGCAACTGCTCGCCTCTCAGGCCAGACCCATCACCTTGCTGCGCAAGCGCAAAAATGATGATCGGCACTCAGAATCTGGACCCTCAGCCGCGCCGCTGGCCGAGGAGATAGCCCCCGGCATCCCCTACCTTGGAGTTATGCTCCCCTATACCCCGCTCCATCAGCTGCTGCTGGATGCCTGCGCCATGCCGTTGGTGGCCACCAGCGCCAATGGTCGCGGCAGCCCGATCCTTATCGAATGCGAGGCGGTGGTCAGGGAACTCGGCAGCGAGATTGACGGCATCCTGGATCACAACCGCCCCATCCTGCACCCGTGCGACGACAGCCTGGTGCAGTGGACCGGTGGGCGACGCCAGACGTTGCGCCTCGCCCGAGGCTATGCCCCCTGCACCCCCAGCCTGAAAGAGGCGGTCAAGGCGCCGCTGCTGGCAGTCGGCGCGCAACAGAAGAACCAGCTGGCACTGGGCTTCGGCCGCCAGCGCATCTACAGCCCCTATATCGGCGATCTGCACAGCCTGCCGATGCAGGAGCACTTCGAGCAGACCCTGGCGACCTTTCGCGATCTCTACGATCTCAAGCCAGAACTGCTGGTCTCGGATCGCCACCCGGGCTATCTCAGCCATCAGTGGGCCAAACGCTATTGCCACGATCAGGGTGCAACCCATCTCGAGGTGCAGCACCATCACGCCCACCTGCTGGGGGTAATGGCCGAGCACAACATCACAGGCCCGGTGCTGGGTGTTGCCTTCGATGGCACCGGCCTTGGGGATGACGGCACCCTCTGGGGCGGCGAGCTGCTGATCGCAGACGTTCAGAGATTTGAGCGCGTTGCCCATCTCAGGCTTTTCAAGCTGATCGGCGGCGAGGCGGCCATCCGCGAGCCGGTGCGCCAGCTGCTGGGGCTGCTGTTCGAATCCTATGGCGTGGATGAGATCAGTGCCCTCGATATTCCGTTGATCAAGCAACTGCCCCTTAAGCGGATCAGCAACCTACACCAGCTCTGGCATCTTGGCCGCAACGCCCCTTACACCAGCTCCATCGGTCGTCTGTTCGATGCGGTGGCGGCGCTCTTGGGAGTGATCGACACCCCCGATTACGAGGGCGAAGCCGGGCTCTTGCTGGAGGCAGCCGCCTTGCAGCTGGCCCCCGATGAACAGCCCTTCCCCCTCGCCTTTGATCTCAGCCAATCAGCGGAAGGGCCACTGCATATCCAGTGGGCCGAGCTGATCCATACCCTTGTCAGCGAGCGGTGCAAAGGCACCTCCACCGCCAGCCTGGCCGCCGGTTTTATCCGCGCCATCAGCAATCTGGTTGTTGCCCTTGCCGAACGCTTCCCCGGCTATCCGGTGGCGCTCGGGGGCGGCGTCTTTCAAAACCGGGTGCTGATGGACCAGCTGGTGCCCGCTCTCGAAGCGGCCGGACGGCAGGTATTGACCTCTGAAACCCTGCCGCTCAATGACGGTGGCATCGCCGCCGGTCAGCTCTGGTTTGCCATCCACCATTTTGCCACGCACCAGCCTGTCACCACCGCTTGTGCCACCTTGTCGGAGTCCTGAAATCCATGTGTCTATCCATTCCCTCTCAGGTGGTGCAGCTGCACCCCGAAGATAACTGCGTCACCGTCGACACCTTGGGGGTGCAGCGGCGCGTCAGCTGCATGCTGCTCGAAGAGCCTCTCCAGGTGGGCGACTATGTGCTGCTCCATATCGGCTTTGTGATGAGCAAGATTGACCAGGAGGAGGCGCAGGCCAGCCTCGAGAGCTTCCGCCAGATGGTGGCCCTGATGCCCAAACAGGATATCTTGCCATGCTGACCTTGAATGATCTGTTTCAGGGCTTTCGCCAGCCCGAGGTGATCCGCGCCCTCTCCGCCCAAATCACCGAACTGGCCAAATTACTCCCCGAACCGCTGCGGGTGATGGAGGTGTGTGGCGGCCATACCCACACCATCATGAAATACGGCCTGCACCAGCTGCTGCCCGCCAGCATCGAGTTTGTCCACGGCCCCGGCTGCCCGGTCTGCATCATGCCCAAAGAGCGCATCGATCAGGCCATCGAGCTGGCCCGCCAGCCCAACGTCATTCTGGTCACCCTGGGGGACATGATCCGGGTACCGGGCTCCAAGGGCACGCTGGCCCAGCAGCGCGCCAAGGGGAGCGATATCCGCCCGGTCTATGACCCCCTCGATGCCCTGCGTATCGCCAAAGAGAACCCGGAAAAAACCGTGGTCTTCTTCGCCATCGGTTTCGAGACCTCTACCCCGATGACCGCCGCCTTGCTGGCTGCGGCTGAAGCTGAGGGGATTGAGAACCTGCTGTTTCATATCAACCATGTGCTGGTGCCCCCTGCCATTCATGCGGTGATGGCCGACGGGGTGGCCAAGGTGAACGCCTTTATCGGCCCCTCCCACGTCAGCGTCATCACCGGCGCCGATATCTACCTGCCCATCGTCGATCGTTATCAGGTACCGGTGGTGGTGAGTGGCTTCGAACCGGTGGATGTGATGGAGGCGCTCTTGATGATGGTGCGCCAGAAGGTGGAGGGTCGCTACGCGCTGGAGGTGCAATACAGCCGCGCCGTCACCGCCAGCGGCAATAAAGCCGCCCAGCGGCTGGTCGAGCGCTTTTTCGAGACCCGCGAGCACTTTCGCTGGCGGGGTCTGGGGGATATCAACGCTTCCGCCCTGCGCCTGCGCGATGCGTTTGCCAAGCGCGATGCGGAGCGTCACTTTGCGCTCAATCAGACTCCCATCGATGACCACAAGGCGTGCCAGTGCGCCGATATCCTGCGCGGCCTTGCCAAACCGAACCAGTGCAAAGTCTTTGGCCGGGGCTGCACCCCGACCCAGCCCATGGGCAGCTGCATGGTCAGCTCCGAAGGGGCCTGCAATGCCTACTACCGATATATGGGGATCCAATGAGAGAAATTCAGTTAAGCCACGGCGGCGGCGGCGTCGAGATGAATCAGCTGATCAACCAGCTCTTCTTTCGCCACTTTGGCAACGAGATCCTGCTGCGCGGTGAAGATGCCGCCCTGC
The DNA here is from genome assembly GCF_040907945.1 of Aeromonas sp. s11. Taxonomy (NCBI): domain Bacteria; kingdom Pseudomonadati; phylum Pseudomonadota; class Gammaproteobacteria; order Aeromonadales; family Aeromonadaceae; genus Aeromonas; species Aeromonas sp. s11. The sequence goes on from NZ_JBFOCU010000049.1 coordinate 21,951, forward strand.
TGCCGGTAGAGGGCCCCGTAGCCTTTACCACCGACAGCTTTACCGTCTCGCCGCTCTTCTTCGAGGGGGGTGATATCGGCAAGCTGGCTATCGCCGGCACGGTCAACGATCTCGCCATGATGGGGGCCAAACCCGAGTATCTGAGCTGCAGCTTTATTATCGAGGAGGGCTTCCCCTACGCCGATCTCGCCCGCATCGTCGAGTCGATGGCGGCAGAGCTTGCCAAAAGCGGCGCCCGCATCGTCTGCGGCGACACCAAGGTGGTGCCCAAGGGGGCGGCCGACAAGATCTTTATCAACACCAGCGGGGTCGGCACTTTCCCGCGGCCTGAGCAGAGCCGGGGCATCTCGGTACGCAATCTCAAAGCCGGTGACGCCATTCTGGTGTCGCGGGATATCGGCAGCCACGGCGCCTGCATCCTGATGGCCCGTGACGCCCTGCAACTGGGATCTGATCTCAAGAGCGACTGCACCACCCTCTGGCCACAGGTCGAAGCGCTGCTAAAAGCGGGTATTACCCCTCACGCCCTGCGCGATGCCACCCGCGGTGGCCTTGCCGCCGTGCTCAACGAGTGGAGCAGCGCCTCCGGCGTTGCCATCGAGCTGGAGGAGTCCGCCATTCCAGTGTGTGATCCGGTGCGTGGCCTGTGCGAGCTCTACGGCTTCGAGCCCCATGATCTCGCCAACGAGGGGACCATGGTGCTTGCCCTGCCTGCCGAACAGGCGCAGGACGCACTGGGCATCTTGCGACAATTCAACCCCGCCGCCAGCCAGATCGGCGTGGTGCAGGCAAGCGATCGCCACAAGGTGATCCTCAACAACCCCTGGGGTAGCCGCCGTTATCTGGAGCTACCGCAAGGGGAGCTGCTGCCGCGGATCTGTTGAGCGGCCATGCCGTTCCGTCAATTACAGGGAGGAGTCACTGCTCCTCCCCATATCGGTTAAGGAGCCACCATGCACGAAATGTCTCTGGCCATGGCCGCCATCGATCTGGCGGCCGAGCAGGCCACCCAGCGGGGCTTTAACAAGGTGACCGCCCTCTGGCTCGAGGTTGGCAGCTTCTCCTGCGTCGACCCTGACACCATCGCCTTCTGCTTCGAGGCGGCCGCCAAGGGCACTGCCGTCGAAGGGGCCCAGCTTCACTTTCAACACAAGGCGGCAGAGGCCTGGTGTTACGACTGCAACCAGACGGTCACCCTCACCGAGCGCGGGCAGGCCTGCCCCGACTGTGGCGGATACAAATTACGAGTCGCGCAAGGTGATAGCCTGCGCATCACCGACATCGAGGTAAGTTGATATGTGTAGCGTATGCGGATGCGGCCAGGCGCGGATTGCCGGCCATGAGCACGATCATGAGCATCATCACGAACATGATCATAAGCACGACCATCATCATGCTCATGACGCCCATCACCACCATGATCACGAGCAGAGCGCACCGCGCACCCTGATCATTCACCACCACTATCACCATCAGGGAGATGTCCATCACCACTACCACGGGGTACGGGCTCCCATAAGCCATGAGGGTCATGATCGCCCCTGCGACCATCATCATGATCACGCCCACTCTCATGACCACGGCCATTCCCACGCACACCCCCATGATCACAGCCATGACCATGACCATCAGCACGGTGATCTGCACTACGGCAAAGGGGAAGCGGGATTGTCGGTCCCCGGTATGGGGCAGCGCCAGCTGATCGCCATCGAGATGGATGTGCTGGCCAAGAACAATGCGCTGGCGGCCCACAACCGCGAACACTTCGACGAGGCGGCCCAGCTGGTGCTCAACCTGGTGTCTAGCCCGGGTTCAGGCAAAACCACTTTGCTGTGCGAAACCTTGCGCCAACTGGCCGACAAACGCCCCTGCGCGGTAATCGAAGGGGATCAGCAGACCAGCGCCGATGCGGATCGCATCCGTGCCACCGGCGTTCCTGCCGTGCAGATCAACACCGGCAAGGGCTGCCATCTGGATGCCAAAATGGTCCACGACGCCTGCCACCAGCTGCCAGCCAATGAAGGGGGCATCCTCTTTATCGAGAACGTGGGCAATCTGGTCTGCCCCGCCAGCTTCGATCTCGGCGAGAAGTACAAGGTGGCGATCCTCTCCGTCACCGAGGGGGAAGAGAAGCCACTCAAGTACCCGGACATGTTCGCCGCCGCCCAGCTGATGGTGATCAACAAGATCGATCTGCTGCCCTACGTCAGCTTTGACGTGGCCCGCTGCATCGAGAACGCCAAACGGGTCAACCCCTATATTCAGGTGATCCAGGTCAGCGCCACTACGGGTGAAGGGATGGATGCCTGGCTTAACTGGCTGGCCAGTGCCTAAACCGGTTAAACGCCGCTGATAACGGTAGAAGACAAGAGAGGGAGGCTGATGCCTCCCTCTCTTTTATCTATGAACCTTGTCCGCTGCTCTAACTGTTCAGAGTGACCAGCATCCCACACTCGCGTCCCCTCACCCTAGCCCTCTCCCCTGGGAGAGGGAACCGGTTTGTGGATGCCGACAGCATGCTGCAACTATACGACTCCCTCAAACCCCTCAGGGGGCGCTTCGAGCATAACAACCAGCCATATTTTCAAACCCCGAGATTTTCCAAACCCTAAACCCTGAGCGTGATGAGATGGCACCTTCAACTCCCTTCTCCCCTTGCGGGAGAAGGGCTGGGGATGAGGGGGAACTAACCCTCAGGCCGCATTTTCAGCCAATACACCAGTCACGGGCGGCACCTCCCCAAAGCGCAGCACCCGATGGCAGATCTGGCGCAGCAGCGCCTGCTGGTGGCTGAATATCACCATGGCAAGCCCGCGCTGTTCGCACTCCATCATCAACTCCCGCCAGAGATGACGCTGGATTTGCGGATCCAGCTGGGCAGTCACCTCATCGGCAATCAGCAGACGAGTGCGAGGATCGAGGGCGCGCAGCAGCGCGATGCGGGCCAGCTCCCCACCGGAGAGCTGACCGGGTTTACGACCAAGCCATTCAGGCTTGACCATAAAGCGGGCCAGCATGGCGTCATCGGGGCGCCATACATCCCACAACGCCTGCCCGGTGGTGCGATAGGGATTGAAGGTGAGCTCCGGATGCTGGGACACCAGCTGAATGGGGTTATAGCCTTTTACCTGTTCAGGTACTGGCTGCCCATCCAGCAGGATCTGCCCGCCGGCCCCAACCGGTTGCCAACCCGCCAACACTCGCCCCAGCGTGGTTTTGCCATAACCGCTGGGGGCGGAGATACCAAGCCGCTCCCCCGCTTTCACCGTCAGTGATAACCCCTGCCAGAGGGGACGTTCACCCTGGGCGATAGTGAGATTTCGTACTTCCAGCATCAGGAGACCTCCGGCACAGAGAAGAGCGCATTGAACTCGGGCAGCGCCTGCCAGTGGGCCCGGAGCATCTCGCTCCCCTGCCCCTGGCGCAGATGGTGGCAGCTCAAGGTATCGCTCACCTGCCCCTGATGGAGCGCGACTATCCGATCGGCGAAGCGGGCCGCCAGCGCCAGATCGTGGGTCACCCAGAGGATGCCGCTGCCCTGATTGGCCAATTCACGCAACTGGCCGAGCAGGAGACAAGCCAGCCCCTCGTCGAGCCAGGCGGTGATCTCGTCCGCCAGAATGTAGCGGGCGCCGCCGAGGGCCGCGGTGCAGGCCAGAATGCGCTTGGCCATGCCGCCGGAGAGCTGGCGCGGGAATCTGTCCAGGGTGGTCGCGGGCAGCTGGTAGCGCAGCAGCTGCTCGCCGAGCCGCTTGCGAGAACCGCTCTGGCCGCAGAGGCGTGCCGCACGGCCCAGCTGGCGCTCCACCGTCAGCAGCGGATTGAGGGCGCTTACACCCTGCGGCACATAGCAGAGGGTGTGGCCGCGTAAACGGGCCCGGCTGGCATCGCACAGGGGCACGCCATCGAGGGAGATGCTGCCGCGCATCCGCAGATTGTCCGGCAGCAGGGTCAGAGCGCTTTGCAACAGCAGGCTCTTGCCCTCGCCGCTCCCCCCCACCAGCGCCACTATCTCCCCCGGCGCCAGTTGCAGGCTGATATCGGTCAGCAATGGCTGCCAGCTGCGCCGTCCCAGCCAGGAGTAGTGGGCCGCCTCTATGGTCACCTGATCAAAACTCAGCATGGTTCACTCCTGTGCCACAACAGCTGTTGCAGAGCGCGGGTTGCCTGATCAAACAGCAATACCAGCAGCAGCAACATCAGCCCCGGGAAGAGGGCCAGCCACCAGCCGCCACCGGCCAGATAACGCAGGGCATCGGCCAGCAGCAGGCCAAGGGAAGCCTCGTGGGCCGCCAGCCCAAAACCGAGAAAGCTCAAGGCCGCGCTGTGCAGCACCGCATGGGGAAACATCAGCAGGGTGCCGATAAACCACTGGGGCAACAGCCCCGGCAGCAGGTGGATCCGCCAGCGACGCAGCGCCCCCATCCCCTGACAGCGGGCCAGCACCACATAGTCGCTGCAGGCGATCCGCCGCGCCTCGGCGCAGAGAATGAGCGCCAGCTTGGGCCAGTGAGTGAGCGCCACCGCCAGAATCACCCCGCGCATACCGCCCCCCACGGTAAAGCAGATAAGGATCAAGAGCAGCATATGGGGCAGCGCCAGCATGGCGTCGATCACCATTCGTACCGCCGCATCACATCTGGGGTGAATGAGCGACACGCTTGCCGCCACCATGGCCAGCAGGCCACTGCAGAGCGCCGTGCTGATGCCAAGCTCCAGACTGGTGAGGGTGCCCTGAAAGGCCCGCAACCAGAGATCCCGCCCCATCTGATCGGTGCCGAACCAGTGGGCCAGCGAGGGAGGCTGCTGGCGCGCCAGCAGATCCATCGGCACATCCTGATGAGAGAGGCTCCAGCCGTAAGCAGCCAGCAGCGCCAATCCAATCAGGGCTACAGCGAGACGAACTATGGAGGGAAGCGGATTAAACAGCATGCTCGCCCTCCCAACCCCGATTGATGCGGGCCAGCAGCAAACTGGCCACCGTGTTGCCAATAAAGACCAGCAGGGTGCAGAAGAGCACGATTCCCATCAGCAGGGGAATATCGCCCCGCAGCCCCGCATCCACTGTGGCCTGGCCGAGCCCCGGGTAGGAGAAGACTTTCTCGGCCAAGAGCGATCCGCCAATCAGCTCACCAAGGGAGGCAAACTGCAGGCAGAGCGCCGGGGTCAGGGCGTGGCGCAGCACATGAAAACGCAGCATGGGCCAGCCGCCATCCCCCTGAGCGCGGGCGTAGCGGATAAAGTCACTCTCCAGCACCTCGGCCACTCGCGCCCGGGTATGCAGGGCAATATTGCCCAGCCCGAGCAGGGCGAGCGTGGTGACCGGCAGCAGCAGATGACGCAACCGCATCAGCCAATCCGCCTCATCGGCAGCGAGCCCCGGCGTCCAGGCGCAGCAGACCGGCAGTAGCGGCCAGTGCACCGCAAACAGGGCGAGCAGCAACAGGCCGACCCAGAAGGTGGGCAAGGAGGCTAGCAGGTAGGCAAAACGGCAAATAAGACGATCGGGCCAGCGGTTGAGATAGCGACCGGCGCAGAGCCCAAGCAGGATGCCGAAAAAGCCGGAGAGCAGCCAGGCGCCCGCCAGCAGCAGGAAGGAGGCGGAAAAACGCTGGCTTATTACCTCACCCACAGGCGCGTTGTAGAGCATGGAGTAGCCGAGATCCCCCCGCAGCATTTGGTTGAACCAGTGCCAGTAGCGCAGCCAGAGCGGTTGATCCAACCCCCAGCGGGCGGCAATGCGGGCGTACTGCTCCGGCGGCACATGGAGCAGATCGTTGCCGATATAGGCCTTGATGGGGTCGATGGGGGAGTAACTCAGCAGCACAAAGGTGGCGACCGAGACCAGACATAACAGCCCTGCCAAACGCAGCAGGGCTTTTAGCAACAGATAACCTGAATGACTCAAGGGCGAACTTATCGGCACGTCCACCGCCAATCCTGCAGGTTGTTGAGCAGGGACCAGCTACCGTGGATTTCCGGCGCCCCCTTGCCAAGATCGATGCAACGGTTGGCGAGATAGGTGTGCTGCACATTGAGCAGCCAGGCCCAGGCGGCATCACCCAGCACTCCGGCGCCCGTTTTGCCATCCCACTCCACCTGCTGCCAGAACGGCACGGCCGCCTGCCAGTTCGGGGCATCCAGCGCCTGCTTGAGGTGGCCATCCACCACAGGGTTGCTGTAGTAGCCCGGATTGTAGAACTCCACGCCACCGGAGCCGCTCTGATAGTGGTGATAGAGCTCCATGGGATCCAGACTCCCCCACCCCATCAGCACCGGATTGGCGTGCATCTCCCGCTCCACCTGCTCCCAGCTGCCGGACTTGAGGCTCACCTCGAGGCCGATGGGTTTGAGCATGGCCCGCACCGCTTCTGCCAAATCCCGGCGGGTGCTGTCGCCACTGGTGTACCAAAGGGTAAAGGCGGCGCGCAGGTCGCCCTTGTGGCGAATGCCGTCACTGCCCATCTTCCAGCCCGCTTCGTCGAGCAGGGCATTGGCGCGGGCCGCATCGCCATCCTTGAAGGCGGTGGCCTTGTTTAGCCAGGGCAGGCCTTCCACCGCGCTGTAGGCGGGGATGGCATGTCCTTCCAGCAGTTGATCAGCCAAAAGCTTGCGATCGATGGCGTAGTTGATGGCGCGGCGCACTGCCACATCCGAGGTCACGTCATTGCCGATGGGATAACCCTTGGCATCCTTGCCACCCGCAGGCGGAATAGGGAATACGATACCGCGGTTCTCGACACTCGGCCGCACCCACAGCTTGAGGGAGGCAGGCACGGTGGGCGCCAGTGACGGGGCAATGCGCACCACATCGAGCTGGCTGCTCTGGGCAGCGGCATAGGCGCTCTCTTCATCGATAAAGACAAAGACCAGCCGTTTGAAGTCATTGTTGCCACCGGCGTAATAGGGGTTCGCCTCCACCACCAGCTGTTGACCCGGCAGGAAGCTTACCAGCCGGTAAGGGCCGGCACCGACCGGTTTTTGGGCATAGGCTTGTGCGTCGTAATCCTGCTTCGACACTATCCCCAAAGATCCCAGCACGTTGACAAAGGTACTCTGGGGGGCACTCAGGGTGATGGCCACCTCGGTGGGCGAGAGCACCTTGGCCAAGACAAAGTTGCCCATGTCGATCTTGCCTCCCCCCTTGGCCGCGCTGTTGTAGGTAAAGGCCACATCCTCGGCGGTGAGTGGCGCGCCATTGGAGAATTTCAAATCCGGCTTGAGGGTAATGAGCCACCCCTTGCCATCCTTGTTCGGGGTCACCGCTTGGGTGAGCACATTCTGCCAGCTGAGGTCCGCGTTTTGCTTGAGCAGCGGACTGTGCAGCAGCAGGTAGCTGCCGTGACTCCAACCGAGCAGAGGGTCAAACCCTTCGGTGGGCTCACTGCCGATGGCGAGCTTGAGCTCGGCAGGCACAGGTTGGGCAACGGCCAGCGCCGCGTGAGAAGCGGTGCCCAGCAGCAGGGTCAACAGGGCGGTAGCGCTGGATCTGGCGTAATGGCGAAGGGAATTGCGTGGAACAGTCATGGGGATCCTTTTTGTTTTGTACCACTCACGGATCATCACTCAAAAACGAGGCGCAATGCGTGTCTGAACATGGGAGTGAGGGGCCAAAATGGCCCCCTATTCTAAACTTGATTTCGCGTGAAACCTAGCGACTATGCCGGTTGACCGCGCCGGGCACCGAATAGCCGTCTGCGACCCAGATCCACGCCGCCAGCCCCTTGCTGCACCGGCAAGGAGAGCAGCATCTTGAGGGTGCTGCTCACCAGTGAGCGCCCCTCCCCAGCCCCGAGATGAGGATCGAGCGGCGACATCAGGGAGCAGGCCAGCAGCTGACCACTTTCGGGCAATTCACCCACCATAAAGGTCATGTTGCCGCAAGGGAGCTGCAGGGCGAGCCGATCGCTGCTGCTGCGCACCGGCCAGAGTTGATCTGGCCCCGGCAGCACCACCACGCTCAACATCCAGGGGGTGAGCACGCAGCCGAGCCACTGGTCTTCAAACAACGTGCACTCCGCCACAATGGGCATGGTGGCGTGATAGAAGGGCAACGCCTGCATCTCTTCGCGAGCGATCCGCTCATACTGGGCTACCAGCAGAGGAGCGGGATTGGTGGCAAGACAGGCAAACTCCTGTGCCGTCTCCGGTACTCTCTCCAGCACTCTCTCAGCCTCGCTTAAATGGGACTGCGCCATAGACCCTCCCGCGCTTGTTCAGCTTTCTCCTGCTCAGAGAGCGGGATGGCGGGGGCACCGACACTGGCCAGCAGGGTCAAAATCCGATCCGTCGCCTCCCCCATGGCAGCCGCCACCTCAGGGGTGAGGCCGATACGCGGTTCGAGGGATTCGGGCTCGACCCCGATCAGGGTGAGCCGCTTGGGCGACTCCCCCGTCATATGCAGCGCCGAGAGCACATCCGCCAGCCCCAGCTGATGGGGGGAGATCTTGCGGCCAAACAGGGTCGGGATCTCCTCATCTTTCAGAGTCACTACGGTGCCCGGCGGATTACCGCTGCGCACCGCATCCACCAGAATGATGTGATCGCGACTGGCCATCGCTTCGAGCAGCTCCATGCCGGCAGTACCGCCATCGAGCAGCTCGATGCCAGGGGCGAAACGGTAGTTGCGCCCCAGCGCCTCAACGATGCGCACGCCGACGGCCTCGTCACTCAAGAGCAGGTTGCCGACGCCCAGGATCAAGGTGTTCATCACAGCACCTTCACCTGAGTCGTTTCGCCATTTTGGGTATCCACCACGTGCACCGCGCAGGACATGCAGGGGTCGAACGAGTGGATGGTACGCACCACCTCCAGCGGCTTGGCGGGATCCGCCACCGGGGTGCCTACCAGAGATTGCTCGTAGGGGCCGGGCTCGTCATTGAAGTTGCGCGGGCCCGAGTTCCAGGTCGATGGCACCACCGCCTGATAGTTCTCGATCTTGCCGCCCTTGATGACGATCCAGTGGGAGAGCATGCCGCGCGGCGCCTCTTCAAAGCCTACCCCGCGAAACTCTTTATCCGCCGGGATCTCGGCCTTGATGTAGGCGGTGGTGTCCCCCTTGCCGATGTTGTCCACCAGCGCCTTCCACTGGTGCGCCAGGGTGTCTTTGAGCACGCAGCAGCGCACCGCGCGACCGATAATGCGACCCATGGTGGAGTGCAGCTGTTCAGTCTTGATGGCGAAACCGGTCAGCGCCTTGTAGATGCCGTTCAGCTGGTCGAAGTGCGCCACCGTCTCCGGGTGTTTGGCGGCAAGCTTCACCAAGAGGTCTGCAAGCGGCCCCACCTCCACCACCTTGCCGTAGAAGGTGGGGGATTTGACCCAGGAGTATTTGCCGTCATCCTGCCAACCGGTGTAGTTCGGCTCGGTCTTGCCCTCCCACGGCTTGAGAGGCTCGTCATCCTTGTACCAGGCGTGCTTGTTGCTCTCGGCGATGCCATCTATCAGCCAGCCATCCTGATGACTCTCGATGGGGCGATAACCCGCCAGATTGCCATTCTCGATGTAGCCGCCCGGCATCAGGAAGCTGCCGCCGTTGGCGTCGGTGGGGAGCTCCGGCACGCTCAGGTAGTGCTTGGCCCCCTGCCCCAGATTCAGCCACTCGGGGTAGTGCGCGGCTATGATGGCGGCATCCACCTTGTAGACCTGCTCGATAAACTCGCCAAGCCGGTCGATAAAGCTCTTCACATAGAGCAGCCGCTCCAGGTTGAGCACGCTAGGTGCATCCAGATTGATGGGGTTGGCCACGCCGCCCACCGCCAGATTCTGGATGTGCGGGCTCTTGCCACCGAGGATGGCGACAATGCGGTTGGCATCGCGCTGGCACTCCAGCGCCTGCAGGTAGTGGGCCACGGCGATGAGGTTTACCTCCGGGCTCAGCTTCATCTCCTTGTGACCCCAGTAACCGTTGGCAAAGATGCCGAGCTGGCCGCTCGCCACCAGCGCGCGGATCTTGTCCTGCACCTTGGTCAGTTCATCGGCACTGTTGAGGGACCAGGTTGATACACCCTTGAGCATGTCCGCCGCTTTTTGCGGATTGGCCTCAAGGGCCGCGGTGATGTCCACCCAGTCCAGCGCGGAGAGCTGATAGAAGTGGACGATGTGATCGTGGATGTTGTGGGCCGCGATGATGAGGTTGCGGATAAACTGGGCGTTGACCGGCACCTTGGCGCCGATGGCATTCTCCACAGCCCGCACCGAGGCGATGGCGTGAATGGAGGTACAGACCCCGCAGATGCGCTGCACTATCATCCAGGCATCGCGCGGGTCGTTGCCCTTGACGATCTCCTCCATGCCGCGCCACATGGTGCCGGACGACCAGGCTTTGGTCACTTTTCCGCCTTCGATTTCGCAGTCGATACGCAGGTGCCCCTCAATGCGGGTGATGGGGTCTATGGTGATACGTTGGCTCATACGTTGGCTTTCCCTCGGGCCTGATAATCTTGGTGAACACGTTCAAGTGATGGCAGTACCGGCAAGAGCCGGATCAACAGCAAATAGGCACACACCTCGATGGCAACAAAGCCCAGAGAGATCAGCACCTCCTCCGCGGAGGGGAAGTAGTGGTAGCCATTGCCGGGGTTGAAGGCGAGCAGGGAGTAATCCAGTCGCCAGAGGGCGGCGCCCAGCAGCATGCTGAGGGCCCCCAGAAACAACATGCGCGAATCCCGGCGGCTCTTGTCCCAGTGGAACACCAGCAGCGGGAAGATCATCAGCGCAATCTCGCTCCAGAACATGATGGAGAAGCGATTGAACTCGGAGAGATACTCCGACTTGTCGTGGATGACGATCTCGGCAAAGCGCAGCGCCACAAACAGGATCAGGAAGATATCGATCACCTGGGTCAGCTTGTAGAAGAGCGACTTCTCATTGGGGCCCCGCCCCGCCAGTCCCGCCTGCACCAGAGAGCCCTCAAATACCACGATAGAGAAGCCCATGATGAAGGCGGTCAGCAGCGAAAAGACCGGCAGCAACTCGTAGCTTTGCCAGAGCGGATGGATCTTCTCCCCCGCGACGATCATCAACGAGCCCATGGAGGATTGGTGCATGGTGGGCAGCAGGGCCCCCAGCGCCAGCACGAAGAACATGATCTTGTTGAGGCGAATGAGGGACGCCTTCCAGCCGAACTTCTCCAGCAATACCGGCGCAAACTCCAGCGCCATCACCCCGATATAGATGGTCATGCAGACCGCCGTCTCGAACAGCACCGAGGAGGTGTTGAAGTGACCGGGCAGGTAGAAGTACGGCAGGTTCCAGTAACGCCCCACGTCGATGGTGATGGAGAGGCCACCGAGCGAGTAGCCAAACAGGCTCGCCAACAGCGCCGGTCGCACCAGCGGGTGATACTCGCCCCGGTTGAACACATAGACAGCCCAGGCCAGTGCCCAGCCGCCGCAGGCGAAACCGGTGCCGATCAGCAGATCGAACGAGATCCAGAGCCCCCAGGGGTAGCCGCCGTTCAAGTCGGTGACCGAACCCAGCCCGAAGACGAGGCGTTTTAAAATCAACATGCCGCACAGCACGGCAAAGGGGGCCAGCACCAGCACAGGCCAGCTGACCAGCTTGCCGCCGAGGGGATACGCCTTGTGATTACTCATGATCCTTGCCTCCCTTTGTGGTGCCCTGATCCTTGATCTGCGTACTCCCCTGATCATGGCCATCATCATGATGGTGATCGTGACCATGCTTGGTGTTGCGGCGGATCAGCACCGAGAGGCCGGTCAGCACCACCATGGGCAGCACCATCCCCTTGTAGAGGGTGTGCTGGATATGCTCGGAGCGGGCACCGGAGGAGAGCTCCGGCAGATCGGGCATGTCGAGCTTGGTATAGGGCACCCCGGCCAGCACCAGCACCTGGGTGCCGCCCCCCTCCTTCTCGCCATAGACGTAAGGCTGGTAGTTGGGCACCTCGTGCAGGTAAGGGTCGTTGGCAGAGAGGGTCTGGCGCGGATAGGCATATTCGCTGCCCGGGGTCGCCAGCAGGCGACGCTTGGCCTCGGCCATCAGCTCCTCGCGGGTGCCGAAGATGACGGCGCCGGTCGGGCACACCTCGACACAGCCGGGCAACTTGCCCTGATCGATCCGCTCAAGCCCCTTCTGGTTGCAGAGCTCGCACTTGTGGATCGCCCCCAGCGGGTTGTCATAGTCATATTTGGGTACATCGAACGGGCAGCCCACCATGCAGTAGCGACAGCCGGTGCAGACGCTCGGGTCGTAGTGAACGATGCCGGTCTTGGGATCTTTTTTAAGAGCCTGCACCGGGCAGACAGAGACGCAGTTGGGATCGACACAGTGCATGCACTGCTTCTTGATGTAGGCATAGCCATCCACCAGCTGATCCTTGTGCTCGCCAGTGCCGCTCTTCCACACCTGAATGATGTTGTTGGTGTAAGGGGTCAGCTTGTCGTTGTTGGACCAGGTTTGCGCCCCGGCTGGGTTGGTCGGGTTGCCGTTGAGGCGCTGACACTCCGCAACACAGGCCTGACAGCCAACGCAGAGGGTGGAGTCGTAGAGCATGCCGAGTGCGCCGGGAATGGGCGGCTTGTTCTTGGCCGCCGCCAGTGCGGTACCGGGTACGGCTGTGCCCGCCGCCAGCGCACCGACGGAGGCGAATTTGAGGAAGTTGCGTCTGTTCACGGTTACTCCTCCCGTGATGGGTGCTGCCCGGCTTCGTGGCGCTTCTGCTGGCGACCGAGTTCACGCACCGTCATCAGGCTTACCCCCACCAGCACCCCGAGGGCGCCGCCGATAAGGCCGGTCGCGGTGGGCGAGGTATAGCCCCCCTCCTGAATTTTCACATCGGGTTTATCCACCCGCGGAGTCGGGTTTTCTACCTTGGCAAGCTGGAAGATCCCCTTGCTAAAACCGACCCCCTGCTCGTTACAGCCATAACAGGGGTGACCGATGCCGACCGGCCAGATGCCACCGCCCACATCGCAGAACTCCAGAGTTGAACAGTTGCCATAGGTCTCCGGCCCCTTGCAACCCAGATGGTAGAGACACCAGCCCTGACGGTGGCCCTCATCGCCAAACTCCTTGGCAAAACGCCCTGCGTCGAAGTGCGGACGACGCTCGCAGTTCTCGTGGATCAGCCGCTCATAGGCAAACAGCGGACGCTTCTTGCTATCCAGTGCCGGCAGCTTGCCGTAGGTGATGTAGTAGGCAACCGTGGTGAGGAAGTTGTGGGGATTGGGCGGGCATCCCGGGATATTGATGATGGGGGTGCCGATATTGCCGAGGGCCTCTTCAAGGCTGACAGCGCCGGTCGGGTTGCCACCGCTGGCAGGCACACCGCCCCAGGCGGCACAGGAGCCGATGGCGATGACGGCAGCCGCATCGGCGGCGGCGCGGCGAATATGGTCGACGATAGGCTCACCGGCCACCATGCAGTAGACGCCGCCATCCTTGAGCGGAATGGAGCCATCCACTACCAGCACATACTTGCCTTTATAGCGCTTGATGGCGTTGTGCTTGTTCTCTTCAACCTGATGACCAAAGGCCGCCGAGAGCACCTCGTGGTACTCCAGCGAAATGGTGTTGAGGATCAGGTTCTCGATGGTGGGGTGCGTGGCCCGCAGCAGCGATTCGGTACAACCGGTGCACTCCTGCGCCCCAATCCAGATCACCGGCGGCCGTTCGGGGCTGGTGAGCGCAGTGGCCATCTTGGCGACGGCATGCTGACTTAATCCCAGGGTTGCGGCCATCCCGGCACACAATTTCATAAAATCACGGCGATTAATCCCATGAGCCGATAAAAAATTATCCTCGACCATTCTTCTTATTCCCGTAGTGAGCACTTGTTTGATAAATGCTTAATAGCGGAAATGCTAAGGACTCACCCACCCTGCAGTATTGATCTCTATCAATTTCGACCGGCTTACCCCTATTTTCATAGCGAGCCACATCACAAATGAAATTAATTACCCCCAAAGAGATATTTAGCATCCCCGTAAATTTTATGAACTTAATTGGATATTAAATAATTAATCACTGCATATCCTCTCTTTCACTGTGAGCCAAATTAACATGATTGAAATCTTGGCTATACCGCTAATTTCACAATACTGATGCCCACCAATAAATGATCCATTGAATATATCTTTACTCATTCCATTGCATATTTCATGCAGTCATCCACGGGACAACCTCCTGACTTGCCTCCCCATACCAAAACTGTCTCACGGCCAGCTACTACCGGTAGCAAGCACGGCCTTCACGGCACGATTTACCTGCATGTCGCTTGGTTTCAGTTTGCATTTTACCTGCGCTTCAGTGCGACACGTTTTACTGCGAGCCCACACAGCACAACCCCGCTTGTCCTCCCTGACGTTTAACACCGCTTAATGAAAAGATGCCACCGAGGTATGCATATCAGTATGACCTGCCCCCCACTCTTTATCGTCTTGGATGCTGGTGAGTAAAATATCGCGCTCACGGATATGTTTACGCATCATCGTGAATCTGCATTCAAATTAATGGTAAGAGAAAAGGCAAGGTGGAAGGCTGCCTTCAACATAGTAATCATATTTAACTTGCGATACATTCGCTCATCCGGTTACAGATGTTACCACCCGCCTTCACACTATTTACCTTCACGTCACCCTGCGTAATTAACCAGAGCGTAAATATCCATCCCCATCGATATAGATGATAATTATTCTTGTTCAATGGCAACCCCAAAAAATGAGTTGGGATGACGATAAACCCGTCATTCCGCACCTAATTTTGGCTTTTTCAAAGCTTGACGGCGATCGGCCATTCTGATCTATTACTCTCTTTTGCAGGTAGATCATCATGGCCGCTATCGCTATCCGTAACCTCGATCACCTTGGTTTGGTCGCCGCACTCTGCCAAGAACTGGGAATTGCCCGCATGATTGATGCGGTGCTCCCCAAAACACCGCCTTTCAAGGTCTCACACGGTGACGCTTTGGTGGCCATGATAGTGAACGGCCTCGGCTTTCACAGCAGCACCCTGCACATGTTCCCACAATTCTTCGCTAACAAGCCGGTTGAGCGCCTGATTGGCCCCGGGATCTGTGCAGATGATCTCAATGATGATGTGCTCGGGCGCTGTCTCGATGCCCTCTTTGAGGCCGATGTCAGCACCTTGTATCAAGTGATGGCGGCGCAAGTCGTTGAGCGACTGGGGCTCAACAGCACCGCAGTGCACCTCGATATCACCAGCTTCCACGTCGATGGCGCCTATGACCAGGCCGATGGGGACACGATCGGTAAGCTGCAATTGGTGCGGGGTTATAGTCGAGATCATCGGCCAGAGCTGAACCAGGTTATCCTGGAACTCATCTGTGAAAATCAGGCCGGGCTACCCATCTACATGCAGGCCCTCAGTGGCAACAGTAACGACACCAAAGCCTTTGCCCAGACTGTTCGTCGCCACTTGAGCAGCCTCAAGGCTGCGCAGGATTGCCGTTATCTGGTCGGCGATGCAGCACTGTATTGTGCCGAGACCTTGCAACTGCTGGCGCAACAGCAGCAACTGTTTGTCACCCGGGTGCCGGTCACGTTGAACGAGGCCAAGCAGGCCGTGGCAACGATTGGCACCCAGTCGCTGGTTGCGCTGGGCAATGGTTATCATGGCTGTTGGCAATCCGCCCATTATGCCGGCGTCGCGCAGCGCTGGTTGCTGGTGCGCAGCGAACAGGCCAGCAACCGTGAGCAGCAAACATTGGCTAAAAACCTGCTTAAAGAGAGCACCCGCGAGCTCAAAGCCTTCGCCAAATTGTGTGCCAAACGCTTTGCCTGCCAAGCGGATGCACAGGCCGAATTGAGTCGTTTTAGCGCCAGCTTGATGCTGCTGCAACTGGATGCCGAGGTGGTGAGTGACCCCGTTTATGCCGGTTGTGGCAGACCGAAAAAGGGGGAAGCACCGGTCAGCTACCAGTTTCACATCAGTGGTGTGGCGGCAACCAGCTTGGCGCAAGTTGAAGCGGCTCGCAACCAGACCGGGGTGTTCATCCTGGCGACCAATGACCACAGCGACACGCTGACCATGGCCGAACTGTTGGCCACCTATAAGGCACAGCAGAATGTCGAGCGAGGCTTTCGTTTTCTCAAGAGCCCGGAATTTTTAACCTCCTCACTGTACCTGAAAAAACCGGAACGAATTGAAGCGTTGCTGATGGTGATGACCTGTAGCCTGATGATTTATGCGGCCCTGGAGCACCGGATCCGGCAGGGGTTAGTGGCGCAGAACCGCAGTGTGGCAGATATGAAAAAGAAGCCGACCCAGCAGCCAACCGCCCGTTGGATCTTTTTGCGCTTTGGTGGCATCCATGAGTATCGACTGGGAGAAGCCCCGCCTCAGATAACGGAGCTAACAGGAGACCAGCAGATCATTTTGGAGGTATTGGGTGAACGCTACCGACAAATTTATTCCTAAATCAGGTGCGGAATGTAGG